>CAYWJH010000007.1:0-64964 GCA_964458555.1 uncultured Spirochaetaceae bacterium
CCGAAAGTAAGGGCACGCGCGGCGGCGCTTTCACGTCCGCGGCCACCACGGTCGAGACGAGGTCGACGAGAGCGTCGGGGTCCGGACCGGCCTCAAGGATCGCCCGACAATCGGCCGGTGACGTGGCGAGCGACACGAGCCACGATTCCTCGCGTCCGGCGATCTCGAAGAATCCGCGCGCCGCTTCGCGGGCATTGTGCCTGGCCGGATCCATCAGCACGACGACCTTGCTGCGCTCTCCCATCGTGTGTCGCATTTTCGCTAGTCATAGTGCTGATTTTGCGCTACCACGTCGAGGGGCCGAACGGTATTCTGATCTCGATCCGTGCGATTGCACTACGCACTGCACGGGACTGCGAGGCACCCATGACCGAACGAGAATGCTACCGGCGGATCGCCCTCTTTGAAAAAGCGGATTACATCCCGAACTACGACTCGCTTCCGAAGGAACGACTGCTCCGCGAGTGGTACGACCAGGGGCTCCCACGCGACGTGGACCTTCACGATTACTTCGGGCTCCTCCCGAAGCCGCACCTCTACCGCAAGATCGACTTCGACCCGCAGCCCGGTGTTCCCGATCCGGAGGAACGCATCGCCCGCGTCACCGCGCGAACGCCTGCGCCTGAAGGCACGGTGCCGCGCTGCAACACGTGGGGCCGAGTCGCTGCCTGGCCGGAGGTGCACGACATCGACCGGTGGGCGGAGGGCGCGTACCACGTCCTCGAGGGCGCGCTCGAGGATCCATCGGACTGGGAGATCATTCGCGATCACTTTCGGCCGGACGTGGAGAAGCGCCTGGGGCTCGGGCGCGGAGGTACGAGCTGGGCCGCCGACGTGGAGGAGTGGCGGGACCACGAGAGCGTCCTCGTGCTCGAGGCGCCGAGTATGGTCGGCGAGCCACGGATGCAGCTTGGCTTCGAGAACTACTGTATCAAGCTCTACGACGCGCGGGATATGATTCACAAGATGCTCGACCGCCAGACCGAGATGGCGATCCCGCTGCTCGAGGCGGCGTGCGAGGAGATCGAGTTCGACATGCTCTGGTTCTGGGAGGACATGGCGTATCGCAACGGACCGATCATGTCGCCCGAGCTCTTCGAGGAGATCGCCGTGCCGCGCTACCGCCGGCTCGCCGACTGGTGGCGTGATCGTGGCGGGGAGATCGTGGCCGTCGATTCGGACGGCGACGTGAACAAGCTCATACCAGGATGGCTCAAAGGAGGCATCAACCACATCTGGCCGCTCGAGCCATTCGCCGGCTGCGACGTCGTGGCGATGCGCAAGCAGTACGGACAGGCGTTCAGCATGCGCGGCGGGGTCGACAAATTCTGCGTCGGCAAGGGTCGCGCGGAGATCGACCGCGAGCTTGACAGGATCTTCCCCGTGGTCCAGGACGGCGGCTTCATTCCCCACCTCGACCACATGCTCCCGCGCTGCACGTTCGAAGACTACTGCTACTACATGGAGCGGAAGAAGGAGATGCTTGCGAGCGTGTAGGGCACGCGGAGCGATGGTCGGCGCTGCCGGGGATCCGTCTTGCCACCAAGCGGACGTACCGGCTACGATTCCCCCATGAACATCTCCGGAGTCCAGCCCGATCTCGCCGTCCTCGCAGACCACGAGCCGCGCCGCAGCGAGACCGGCATCGGCGCGCTCATGCCGTGGGCAAACCGCCTGTGGATGGTCACCTACGTCGCGCACACGAAGACGACCGGCGCCGGCACGGGGCTCTTCTGGCTCGACGTCGACGACGAAGGCCGTATCACCCGTACGAAGCACCCGGAGAGCCGGGTGGGCACGTACGCGAACCGGATCATCCACCGCGAATCGAACCAGCTCTTCATCGGGCCGCACGCGATCGACATCCGCGGCAACGTCCGAACGATCGACGAGCTCGTCGACACGCGGCTCGCGGCGACCGCGCGACACCTCTCCGATCCGGAGCACAAGGTCTACGTCCTGGGAATGGAGGGCGAGCTCTTCGAGGTCGACGTCGAATCGCTCGAGGTCACGAAGCTCTTCAACCTGCTGTCCGACCTGGACATCAGCGACAAGCCGCACTTCAAGGACGCATACACCGACCACGACCGGCTCGTCGTCGTGAACAACAGCTACTACCCGGCCGACTGGGAACGCGGCGAGAGCGACGGCCGCCTCGCCGAGTGGGACGGAAGCACCTGGCGCACGGTCGAGCGCACGCAGTACAACACCGTCACCGGCCGGTGCGAGGGCGACCTGGGGCGCGCGATCTACGCCGTCGGTCAGGACCGCGCGTCGGCGCTGCTCTCGGTCTATCTGCCGGCGACCGGCTGGCGTCGCTATCGGCTCCCGAAGGCAACGCACACGCAGGACCACGCATGGACGACCGAGTGGCCGCGCATCCGCGAGATCGAATCCGAACGCTGGCTCGTAGATGCGAGCGGGATGTTCTACGAGATGCCGGCGATGACCTACGGGAACGCGCTGCGCGGCCTCGTGCCGGTCTCGCGGCATCTGCGGATCATCGGCGACTACTGCACGTGGCGCGGCATGCTCGTCATGGCGGGCGACCAGACCACGCCCATCCACGACTCGAACCCCTTCGTGGGCCAGCCGCAGGCGAATCTCTGGTTCGGGAAGTCCGACGACCTGTGGAGCTTCGGCACGCCGGCCGGCTGGGGCGGACCGTGGTGGGATGCCGATGTGACCGCCGGCGAGCCCTCCGACCCCTTCCTGTTCAACGGCTTCCGCGACAAGGGGCTGCACCTCTCGCACGAGGGCGACCAGCCGCTGTCGGTCCGCATCGAGCTCGACGTCACGGGCACCGGACGCTTCCACCGCTACGACACGCTCACGACGAGCGACGGGTACGCCGCGACGACCTTCCCGGCCGGCCTCGCCGCGCACTGGGTGCGGCTCGTCTCCAAGCGCGACGCGAAGGTGACGGCGCAGTTCTTCTATGGGTAGACCGAGGGGTGCTTTGCGCCGCGAAGCCCGGCCGTTCTCTCAGAAACCGCGTCGCCCCGCGCTGCCGCGTGTACGTCTGCCTCGCAACGATACACCGAGCAACGCAAACCCGCCAGCCCCCTCGGCGAGGATGACGGCGCGCTCGAACCATGATCCGTACCCGCCCACGACGACCTGTGGGATCGTGTGCAGCGCGGCGAGGACGAGGAGCTCGATTCCCACGACACGCGCGGCGCGCGTGAGCAGTCGCCCCTTCAGATACCCGGTGCGGTAGTAGTGCTCGAGGAAGACGATGACGACGATGAGCGCGATCGCCGCGAAGAACAGGAAGAAACGGTCGACCGCGGTCCTCACGAGCTCGTCCGCGCCGGCGACCACCATGACGATCCCGGCAGTCTGCCGCGAGACGAGGTAGAGCGCGATGCCTATCGCAACCGAGAGTACCCACAGCCCGTAGGCTGCAATCCAGCCGGCGATCTCACGTCTGTGCATCGGCAGTGTCGTTGCGCTTCCGCAAGTCGTAGTAGTTCTTCAGCTTGAGCTCTTCCTTGAAGTGACACGCAGAGCGATGGTCGGCGCTGCCGGGGATCTGCGTGAGAGGCGGCTCTTCGGAGAAGCAGATGTCCTTCGCGTACGGGCAGCGCGTGTTGAAGTTGCAGCCCTCCGGTGGATTCGCCGGGTCGGGCACGGTCCCCTGGAGCGGACGACGGATCTTGCGCCGGCGCGGGTCGCCCTCCGGAATCGAGCCGAGGAGCGCCTCCGTATACGGGTGGTGCGGATTCTCGTAGATTTCCTGCGCGGTGGCGATCTCCACGATCTTGCCGAGGTACATGACGATCACGCGATCGGAGATGTGCTCGATCACGTTGAGGTTGTGCGCGACGAACAGCAGCGACAACCCAAACTCCTCCTGGAGCTCGGCGAGGAGGTTCAAGACCTGCGCCTGGACCGAGACGTCGAGCGCGCTCACCGGCTCGTCGCAGACGATGAACTTGGGCTGCAGAGCGAGCGATCGTGCGATGCCGATGCGCTGTCGCTGCCCGCCGGAGAACTCGTGCGGATAGCGGTTGAGGTGATATCTCGACAATCCGACGCGACCGAGGAGGTACTCGACCCGCTCGGTGTTCTCCCTCCGGTTGCCCATGCCCTGGATCTTCAGCGGCTCGGCGATGATGTCGCGGACGCTCATCCGCGGGTCGAGCGAGGAGAACGGATCCTGGAAGATGATTTGCATCTCCTTGCGGAGCTCCTTGAGGTCCGAGCCGTCGGTCTCCATGAGGTCGATTCTGTTGCCGTTCTGATGGTAGTGAATACTGCCGGAGGTCGGCTCGATGAGCCGGATGACGCACCGTCCGGTCGTCGTCTTGCCGCACCCGCTCTCGCCGACGAGGCCGACCTTTTCGCCCTCGTAGACTTCGAAGCTCACGTCGTCCACCGCGCGGACATAGCCGCTGATGCCCTTGAAGATCCCCTTGCGGATGGGGAAATGCTTCTTGAGGTTCTCCACTTCGAGGAGCACGTTCCGATCACTCATCGGTCGCCTCCTCCGCGGCCGCGTCTGCACCGGCCGACGCGCCCACGGGAGCCGCAGCATCGGCCTCCTCCCCGTGGAGCCAGCACTTCGCGTAGTGGCCGTCTTCGACCTCAAACTGCGGCGGCGCCTTCTTCCGGCATATATCCATCGCAAACGGGCAGCGCGGGGCGAAATAGCAGCCCTCCGGCAGGTTGAGGAGGTTCGGTACGGTGCCCCGGATGGGCTCGAGCTTCTCGTGCTCTCCGATCCGGGGGATCGATTTCAGCAGCGCCTGCGTGTACGGGTGGGCCGGGTTGTAGAAGAGCTGCTCGGTCGTCGCGGTCTCCACGACGTTGCCGGTGTACATGACCATGACCCGCTCGGCTATCTCGCCGATGACGTCGAGGTCGTGGGTGATGAACATCACCGACATCCCGAACTGCTCCTGCAGATCCTCGATGATCTCGAGTATCTGCGCTTCGATCGTGACGTCGAGCGCCGTCGTGGGCTCGTCCGCGATCAGGAGCGTGGGATCGCACGAGAGCGCCATGGCGATCATGATCCGCTGGCGCATGCCACCGGAGAGCTGGTGGGGATACGCGTCGACCGTCTCGGCGGGCCGTCCGATGTTCACCCGGGAAAGCATCTCGATCGCGCGTTCGCGCGCCTGCTTCTCGTCGGCCAGCTGATGGAGGCGCACCGCCTCCATGATCTGCTCGCCGACCGAGTAGACCGGGTTGAGCGAGGTCATGGGCTCCTGGAAGATCATCGCGAGCTCGTTCCCGCGGATCGAACGCATCTTTGGACCCTTCGGGTCGAACGTGGTGAGGTCGACCGGATCGTCCCCGCCGTGGTAGCGAATCGCCCCGCCTTCGATCCTGCCCCGTGGTTTGGGCACGAGCTGCATGATCGAAAGCGCGGTGATGCTCTTCCCGCACCCGCTCTCACCCACGACGCCGAGCGTCTCGCCCTTGTCTATGTGAAAACTGACATCGTCGACCGCGCGCACGATGCCCTCGTGGGTATGGAAGTAGGTCTTCAGTCCCTCGACCTCGAGTAGTCGTTCACCCATCTACGCGTGCTCCTGCCTGAGAAAATGGGCGAGCCCGGCAGATGCCGGGCTCGCCAGAGATGGCTTAGAAACTACTCGCCGCGCTTCGTAGCGGACGTCCAGTAGTACTGCTCCATCCAGTTGTTACGAGTACCACCGGTAGAGATGTTGTCCGGGTACGAGTCTTTGCGGACATTGCCCAGCTCGGTGCTGGCAGCGATGGGCTTGCCCATCATGCCGACCGTTCCGATCATCCACAGGTTCTCCGCGTACGCGTCGCCGACGACCTTGACCGCCGCAGCCTGCTCCTCGGGCGGGACGTACTGGATGTCCAGGAGCGCCTGGTAGAGGTCCTTGATGACCTGAGGCGGCTCGATGCCCTCGTCGCCGTCCGATGCCAGCCAGGTCTTCCAGTCGGGACCGATGGGGCCGAACCAGAAGTTCGGATTCAGCCACGAACCGTTCGACTCGATGAACGCCGGCCCGAACACGCGGTCGAGCGGCCACGCGAAGACCGCGTAGGTTCCGTTGCTCCTAATGGGCCCGAAGGCGCTTCCGGAGACCGAGCGGATATTGACGTCCACGCCAATATCTTCCCAGTAGCCTTCGACGAGCTCGGTCGTCTGGTTCCAGGAAGCGGCGGGGTTCACCGGGATATTCAGCGTGAACTGTCGTCCCTCGGGATCGAGGCGCATGCCGTTCGAGCCGCGCTCGGTGAGTCCCATCGAGTCGAGAAGCGCGTTCGCGCGCTCGGGATTGAACTCCGCGTAAGCTTCGGCCCAACGCTCCTCGTAGCCGATCGTCTTCGGGTGCACGGTCGCCTGGCGCGGCGTACCCTGGCCGAGCGCGGCGAGCTCGTTGATCTCGTCGCGGTCGATCGCGAGCGAGAGCGCCTGCCGGAAGCGAAGGTCCTGCAGCAGCGGCGCGATGACCTCGGCGTTGTCGCCATTGTAGGTCTGGTTGATCGACAGTCCGGGGGCGGCTCCCCACAGATCGGGCGCGACCCACGTCTCGTAGCCGCCGGCGGCCTCGTTCTGCTTCATCACCGGGAAGTTCTCGATAGAGGTACCCCAGGCCACGAAGTCGAGCTCGCCGTTGAGGATCTTGAGCAGGCGGACCTCAGCGTCCTCGATCTTCACGTGGATGTGCGTGTCTATGTAGGGAAGCTGATTGCCGGCGGTGTCGACCTTGTAGTAGTACGGGTTGCGCTCGTAGATGTACGCGGTGGGAGTCTCTTCCTTGAAGACCCACGGGCCGAGCCCGGGTCGACCGAGCTTCTCGCCGGTGAAGTTATTGTCCGCATCTTCGAGATCGGCGACCTGGCTAAAGTACTGCCACCACTCTTCGAAGTCGGCTTCCTGCGCGACCGCGTCCGCGTCGTCGTTGTAGTCGATGTGGAACCGTCCGAGCCAGTGGCTAGGCGCGGGGCCGAAGAAGAAGCGGTTTCCAACGAGGTTCATCTTGTGGATGACCGCGTAGAAGGGACGGGCGAACTGGAGCTGCACCGTGTAGTCGTCGACCTTCACCATCTCGACGAGCTCGTCGCCCACCTTCGCCCAGTTCGGCGCAACGGGGTTCAGCTCCTCGTTCAGGTCGATGTCGTAGTATTGGAAGAGGTAGTCGTCCGCGGTCACCGGCTCGCCGTCCGACCACTTGAGCCCACGGCGGATGTTCATCGTGAAGACCGTGCCGTCGTCGTTGAACTCGAAGCTCTCGAGGTAATTGGGAATCGTACCTGTCGCCTCGCGGGTCAGCAACAGATTCGCCTCGCCGTTCGGGCCGTTTCCGCGCACGATCTGCCCACCGTACTGTCCGATCGAGTCGTTCGGCTCGACGACCATGGGGGTGTCCGGCAGTCGCTCGTCGACCGGAGGAAGCTCGCCGGCTTCGACCATCGCGGCGAGCACGGGCGCCTCGTTGAACTCCGACGGCACCTCCGCGGTCACGCCGGGAGCGTCGTCGGCTGCTTCCTCCTGCCCGCCGCTCGCAAACGCGAGGAACGGCGTCAAGAGGAGGACCAGGATAAAGAGCGCTAACTTGTCTTTCATAAGACCTCCATTTTTGCGGCGCGCGCCCACCTTCGGGGTCGCAGCGGCACGCCGGTTTGAATTCAGGCTACACCCGTATGCCGTACGCGTCAAGGACGATTGCCGCGAACGTGCCTTGTTTTTGCGGTACCGTTCCGGTAGGCGCCCGCAATCGGATGAAGGTTTTGCTTGCATAATCCGCGCCGATGATTCACAATCGATCGCAAGAGAGGTATGAGAGAGTCCACCTACCGTGAGCGCACGACCGACGAGCTTCGCGACGCGTACGACCGCGCCAACGGCCTCATCCTGGAGAAGTCGCTCGGCGAGGCCGAGGAGATTCTCAAGGGCATCGTCGAGAGCGAGCCGGGCTTCGCGCCGGCGTACAACAAGCGGGGCGTGATCGAGGTCAGCCGCGGTGAGCGCGACGAGGCGCTCGAGTGGTTTCTCGCCGCCGTGGAGGCAGACGACAACTACGCCCCGGCGCTCACGAACCTGGGCAACATGGCGCTCGAGCGCGGCGACGAGCACCAGGCGAAGGCGTACTACAACCGGGCGGTGGACGCGGACCGGGAGTACGGGCCGGCGCACAACAGCCTGGGGATTCTCCTGCGTCGGGAGGGAAACCTCTCCGAATCCGTCCGCCACCTGCGGATGGCGAGGCGACAGGGCGGCTACCGCGTCACGTACGAGAGTATCTCCAGCCCCGGCGGACGACGAGGCTGCCTCTTGCTGATCGGCTTTGTCGTCGCGATGCTGGTAGGAGCGATCCTTCTGTTCCTGCGCTACTAGGGAGAATTTGGAGAGAACGATATGAGAACCTTTATTCTTCGCCGGATCATCATTCTCATCCCGCTGTTCCTCGTGATCTCGATGTTCATCTTCATGATCATCCAGCTCCCGCCGGGCAGCTACATAGACAACTACATCATGGAGTTGCGGCTCCAGGGGCAGGACGTCGGGCAGGCCGAGATCGAGGCGCTGACGCGGATGTACGGGCTCGACCAGCCCATCCACGTTCAGTACGTGCGCTGGTTCAGCGGCTTCATGACCGGTGACCTCGGATACTCGCTCGCGCTGAAGCAGCCGGTGGGCGAGATCATCATGTCGCGACTCGGCTACACGATCCTCATATCCGTGCTCGTCATCGTGTTCCAGTGGGTCGTGTCGATCCCGATCGGCCTCTACTCCGCGGTGCACAAGTACACCGTGGGCGACTACATCGTCACCTTCCTGGGGTTCATCGGCCTGTCCATCCCCAACTTCATGCTCGCGCTCATCATCATGTACATAGGCTACCGCTACTTCGGCGCGAATCTGACCGGGCTGTTTTCCATCGAGTTCATCAACCAGCCGTGGAGCTTCGCCAAGTTCATGGACATGCTGTCGAACATCTGGGTAGCGGTGATCGTCGTCGGGACCGCGGGCACGGCCGGTTTCATCCGCGTCCTGCGCAGCCAGATGCTCGACGAGCTCGGTAAGGCGTACGTACAGACCGCGCGCGCGAAGGGTCTGCACGAGCGCGTGGTGATCGTGAAGCACACGCTTCGCGTCGCGATCAACCCGGTCATCAGCACCGTCGGATGGATCCTGCCGCGCATCTTCAGCGGTTCGGCGATCGTCGCGATCGTGCTCGGGCTTCCCACGCTCGGGCCGGCGCTTCTGAACTCGATCCTCGCGCAGGATATGTACCTCGCCGGGGATATCATTCTCATCCAAACCATTCTCGTCCTGATAGGGACGCTCATCTCCGACATCGCGCTTGCCGCAGTCGACCCGAGGATCCGCTATGAGTGAGCAGAGACCGATCGATCAGAAGATGGAACAGCCGACGCAGGCTTCGGTGAACGTCGACGATCCCGAGCTCGTCGAAGGCGGCGACCGCCTCGCGCCACAGTCGCTGACGCAGAGCCAGCTCATCGTCCGCGAGTTCAAGCGACACAAGCTCGCCGTCATCGGGATGATCATTCTCGCGATCATGTACCTCGTCGCGCTGACCTGCGACTTCGTCTCGCCGCGAGATCCCAACGAGGTCTACTCGGAATACTCGTACCTCAGGCCGCAGCGCATCAGATTCTTCCACGAAGGAAGCTGGGAGGGTCCGTTCGTCTACGGAGTGACCTCGACGCGGAACCCGGAGACGCTCGAGAAGGAGTTCGTGCCGGACACGAGCGTGCGCTATCCCGTGAAGTTCTTCGCCGAAACCAACATCGACTACAAGTTTCTCGGGCTCTTCGAGACGAACCGGAAGCTCTTTTGGGCGGAGGACGAAGCGCCCCTCTACCTGATGGGCGCCGATCGGTCGGGCCGGGACATGTTCAGCCGGGTTCTCTACGGCGCACGGATCTCGCTCACGATCGGTCTCATAGGGGTCGCGATCAGTTTCGTCCTGGGGATCACCATCGGGGGGCTCTCGGGGTTCTACGGCGGCGTCGTGGACGAGATCTTCCAGCGAATCATCGAGTTCCTGATCTCGATTCCGAAGCTGCCGCTGTGGATGGCGCTCTCCGCGGTCATCCCGCTCGGCTGGCCGGTGATCAAGACCTACTTCGCGATCACCGTGATCCTTTCGGTCGTGGGATGGACCGGGCTCGCCCGCGTCGTACGCGGCAAGATCCTCGCGCTGCGCGAGGAGGAGTTCGCGCTCGCCGCAAAGGCGGCGGGAGCTCCGGACGTCTGGATCGTCTTCCGCCACCTCGTTCCGAACTTCATGAGCTATATCCTCGTCAACATCACGCTCTCTATCCCTGCGATGATCCTGGGCGAGACGAGCCTCAGCTTCATCGGGCTGGGCCTGCAGCCGCCGGCGATCAGCTGGGGCGTGCTCCTGAAGAACGCGCAGCAGGTGCAGGTCGTCGCGAACTACCCGTGGCTGCTCCTGCCCGGAGTATTCGTAATCGTGGTCGTGCTGTGCTTCAACTTCGTGGGCGACGGCCTGCGCGACGCCGCCGACCCCTACGCATCGATGACGTAGGCGCCGCGCCGGCCGTCAGGCCGGCTTCGGCCGCGGCGTCGTATCTGCCTTCAGATCACCGAGCGCGAACTGGATCCCGGCGAGCATGTGCTCGAGGATGGGCGCGTTCCAGAAGATGTGGTCGTTGTGTCCGAGCGACGTGTAGAAGACCCGTCCCCGTTCCTCGCTTCGGATCCAGCTGATCGCGATGTCCTCGTCCTCGCGGCGTTCGGGAAGGATCTTCCGGTCTTCGCTGAACGGCGTCTTCTGCTCGTCGATGCGCAGCAGCACGCGCAGACGGTCGCGGGAGTAGTGGTCCTTCATCTGGAAGACCTCGTCCTGAACCTCGAAGTCGGAGCCCCCGAACGGTGCGTTGATGGGGCTCTCCGCGTCCTCCGGGGTGAGGACGATCGTGTCCTTCGGGCCCCAGGGATGACCGAAGTTCTCGTAGCCGCCGAGCATCTTCCCGAATTCGGGGAACTGATCGTAGCGCGGGTACTGGCAGAAGGTCGCCGCGGCCGCGTGCAGCCCGACGAAGCCGCCGCCTCCGCGCACGAAGTCGAGCAGGCTCTGCTGCAGTTTCGGATCCTCGGTCAGCACGCCCACCGTGTTGTTGAAACAGACCGCGTCGAACTGCGCGAGGTGCTCCGGGGCGAACATCGCCGTGTCGTCGCAGAAGAAGGCGGTGTAGGCGCCCGTCTTCGCGCCCATGCGCTGGATCGCGTAGTTGCCGGGTTCGATGGACGGATGTCCGGCGCGGATCTGACCGTCTTTTACGTTGAGGTTGGAGACGAGCAGGCGCCGGGTCTTCCCGGCCGCGGCCGGCGCGGATGCCGGCAACGCCTGCTCGATCTGCGTTCGTTTCTCGTCTTCAATCCTGTGCATATGTACTCCTTCGCGTGAGTGCTATTCGAGGCCGAGCTCGACGGCCAGCGGATACTTCGACTGCTCGACCGGCCGGGTGATCACCGTTCCGGTGCGGGCCGATTCGTAGGCGCCCATCAACAGCTCGAACCCGCGCATCGTGTACGGCGCGCCCATGGGGTGCTCGCTGTCCGGTTTGCCGGTGCGCACGAGCTCCACCGCCTTCTCGTACGCGGTCTGGATGAGGTTGCGCGACTCGCGCTTCTTCGCCTCCGGTACGGGTTCCCACCCGCCGCCGGTGCGCCGCAACACGGTCTCCTCGCCCTTGTCCCCGCGCCGCCACAGCGAGCCCGTCGTCCCGAGGATCTCGATGTCGTGGTAGGGCCGATCGGGAGTCCGCAGGTCGCCCGTGAGAAACTCGACGCGAAGCCCGCTCTCGAGCTCGCAGACGGTCATCATCCCGTCCTCGACCGGATGCCCGAAGCGCCAACCACCCTTCACGTGGAAACCGCCGCCGGAGTCCTGGTCGCCACCGCCGGCCTCCTCCTCGGGGACGTCGCGGTGGTGCGCGGCGAACACCCACTTCCAATCCTTATCGCCGGTCAGGTAGAGCGCCGAGTCGATCAGATGCGTGCCGTCGCTCAGCATATCGCCGGCGCACGTCGCGCGGACGAGGTAGACGTCGCCGATCGAACCGCTTGTGATCTGCTCGCGCAGCCACACGAAGTCCTCGCCGGTCCGCCGCTGGTGGTTCACGACGAGCGGGACCCCGGCCTTCTCGCAAACCTCCACCATCCTCCGGGCCTCGCTCAGATCGACGGCGATCGGCTTCTCGCAGTAGACCAGCTTCGCGCCGGCCTCGACCGCGGCGATCGTCATCTGCGCGTGGAGTCGGTTGGGCGTGGCCACGCCGACGATCTCCGGCTTCACCTCGCGAAGCATCTGCTCGTAGTCGGTGAACCGCGCCGGCTCGGCTACGTCGCCCTTCCCGGCCTGCTTCGCCGTCGCGACGCAGTCCGCGGCGACCGTCTCCAGCTTCTCCGTGTCGATGTCGCAGAGCGCCGCGAGCTCGACACCCTCGATCGCCGCGAGCGCGAGCGCGTGATTGCGCCCCATCTTGAGTCCTACAACTGCTGCTTTCATGTACCGTCCTCTCGTACGGGATTCAGGTCGAAACCCAGGCTCATTGTAACGCGTACGTCGACGCGTGAAAACCGGAAAACGGCTTCGAGAAAGCGGTGCAGAGCCGTAAAATACCGCAAAGCTTACAGTTCGGTCAGCCGACGGTCAGCTTGTCCTGGAGATCCTCACGGTGCGCGCCGCCGTGCCTTCGAGCGGGAAGACGGCGTACCGGCTGCCTTCGACCTCGCGTACGCGCACGTCCTCGGCGGGCTCGCCGTCGACGGTCACCTCCACGCTCCGCCAGCCGTCGGGCAGAAGCACATCGGCCTCGGTCTCCTGAGCGCTGCCCGCGATGTCGAGCGCGAGCTCGTCGCCCTCCTTTCGATAGCGGTAGCGCGCGTAGCCGCCGGAGGACGGAAGCACCGCACCGGCGGTCACGGTGTCGACGCCGGCCGCCTGCCACCGCGGGGCGATCCGCGCGCGCTCGAAGCCGGGCCCGGCGTCCTCGATCCCGGCGAGCCCCTCGATGAGCGCGTAGACGAGATCCGCGGCGCCCCACATCGCGGGGATACCCTTGGACACCTTCGTCACCGGAAACGACACCGGCCCGTCGGAGAGCGTGAGCCCGGCGACGAGCCAGATGGAATCGGTCTCCGCGGCCTCGAGCTCGATCCGCTCGATCGGCTTCTGCGGGTGCGGGTGCTCGAGCCCGTAGACGAACACGCCCACGTTCTCGTACGTTCCGCCCGGTCCCTGGTACCCGACGCGATAATTCCCCGTCCGGATCTGATGCCCACCGACCGCGTCGGGCGCGGGGAAGAGCCACGACTCGAGCCCGCGGTGGCTGTGGACGTAGTCGGTGTGATGGCTGCCGTCGGCGTAGACGATGCGGATCGTCCCGACGAGCGGTCCCGGCGAGACGCCGGCGCCGGTCGCCCCGTGCGGGCTGTAGGCGACGGTCGACTTGTCCCAGCCTTTCGCGTCGCGGCCGTGCGCGGTGTGGAAGAAGCAGACCGTGCGCGCGGCCCGGCCGACCGGAAGCGTCACCGACCGTGCGTATGGCCCGGCGTGCGAGAGCCCGATGACCGCCCGGCGGCCGTTCTCCGCAGGGTCGATCACGGTGAAGGGGACGCCTGCGTACTCGGCGCGACCGGGCGGGAGATGCCGCATGTCGTTCTCGGGGTCGCCGACCCAGCCGGGAACGCCCGCGGCGCCGGCGCCGTGCGTGTCCGTGTTGGCGAGCGCCTCGATGGAAAGCGGTTCGTAGCGCGCCGGCGGAGGCGGCTCGGGAAGCGCGCCCTTGAAGGCGGTGAAGAGATACCCGCCGTACTCCTCGCACAGCGCGTTCACGCGTTCGAGGATGTCGACCGCGTAGCGCTCGTAGCCGTGCTCGAAGGCGCCGCGGGCGAGCTGGCCGGCGGCGATCGTGCTCACACCGCCGTTCATGTACTCCCACTTCGGGAAGTGAAACCCCTTCTCGAAGGGCGGATAGATGTTGTACCACTCGCCCGCCGACGTCTCCGGCATCTCGCGGCGGATCCTGAGGGACGTCTCGATGATCGCGACCGCCTGCTCGTGCGGAATGCCGCGGTTGAGCGCGTGCGTGTTCGACAGCGATACCTGCCGGTCGATCGGCGTGCCGCCCAGGTCGCGCCTTGCCCCCGGGTTCTCCGGGACCATGTGCGTGTAGAACTCGCCGTTCCACGCGACCTCGTCGAGCCGCTGCCGGAGCTCGCGGGAGAGGCGCAGCTGCTCGGCGGCCTCCGCGTCGCGGCCGGCGGCGCGGAGCATCTCGGCGAGGAGCTCGAGGCTCTTCGCCATGCCCGTGTTATCGCCGTGGAAGACGTTGAACTCGCCGCTGTCCAGGTTGATGCGCATCACCGTACCGGTCGAGCTGCGCGCCGCGTCGTCGTGGCTCTGGAAGTCCCAGCTGTCGATCGTGAATCCGCGCTTCAGGAGCTTGAACTTCGTGCTCCAGCGGTACGGGTCGGTCGTGGCATAGCGCACCGCGCGCAGCGCGGAGTCGAGCAGCCCCGCCACCCACTCGGTGTCGCCCGAGGACTTCCAGGCGCGGTAGAGCCCCTCGATGTAGAGGTACTCGACGTCGTTCTCCACCGGAATGCGCATCCACCGGCGATTGGTGTTGTGCTCGTCGATGGGCCGAACGAAGTCGCCTTCGGCGAACTCGTAGTCGCGGAAGGTCTGCCAGGCCGAGTGGCACATCTGCTTGCACTTGTCCCAGATCATGCCGTCCTCGCGCTGCGAGTCGGCGTAGAGCTCGATGCCGCTCTTCACCTCGTGCTCCCAGTAGCGCATGCCCTTCAGCGCGTGTACGTGATCGCGCAGCCACGTCACGTAGTACTTGTAGTTCTTCTCGCCCACGCGGATGTACTTGGGGAGGTTCGACGTCCACCACGCGTGCATCGTGGTGTAGAGCAGGCCGAGCAGGTTGCGGTAGAACCCGTCCTCGTCGTCGATCTCGGTCTCGTACTCGACGGTCAGCGGAGAGACGCCGCGGACGCGCTGCTCATCGTCGAGCACCATGACCAGATGCGCGCCCAGCGCGCCGGACACGGTGAACGAGAACGAATCGGCCGCCCGCTCGTGCACGTACTCGGTTCCCCGCCCGTCGCGAACGGAGACGATTCCGGGAGCCAGGCCGGAGAGGGTGACGACGTCGAGGGGGCGGGCGCGTCGCGCCGACAGCGTTGGTTCGTGTGCCATGGAATCAGTATGTACGATCAACAGTCAGGTGTCATCGCGTCGGAGCGCATCTCCCGACATCGCGGACCGCTCGCCGATTACCGCCCAACGCTGCCGACATCCCGGGCCAGGATCGACATGACCTGAGTATGAGACTCGAAGACAACCCCCTGCATCCCCAAATTGCGCGCAGCTTCGACATTGTCCGCCCGATCGTCAACGAAGAGACACTCGCCGGGCTGAACCGCCAGGGCGGACAGCACCGATCGGTAGATCCTCGGATCAGGCTTGGTGATACCGATCGCGGCGGAGACGACGATCGCGGCGAAGTCATTGCACGCCCCCAGTGCGCGCTGTCGTGCGGCGAAGAGCTCGACCGAGTCGTTCGTGAGCACGGCGAGACGGAAACCGCGGTCGCGCGCGAAATCGATCATGCCGCGAGCCCCCGGCATCGGTGCCGCGAAGGCCTCGACGGACAGATCGGACATGGTAGGCTCGAGGCCCCTCTCGCGAAGCAACCGTGCCCAGAACTCGTTCTCAGACAGAGCACCGGTGTCAACGTACGAACGAAGCCGACGCGCTTGGTCGAGAAGGTCGGGTTCGGACAGACCGTGTCTTGCCGCGAGCTCGCCGACCTTTGGCGCGACGGCGTCCGCGCACAGCACGCCACCCACGTCGAGCACGAGCGCATTCATCGCCGAAACCCTGGTACGAACCGATCGAATTCGCTGTCGATCTGCAGCTCGGTGCATCCGAGCGCGACGAGTCGGTCGATATCCTCGCCGGCCGGCCCGAGGGGATCGAGGCGCGGCAGGTAGTGAAAGCGGTTAATTGATGGGATGATTCTGACCGAGCGTTCGAGCAGCTGCTCGACGAGGGGGTCGGGGAGTTGCGTTGCGTGAGCGAAGACGAACTCGCGCTCGCCGACCGAGTCGATTCCGCGCTCGCCGCGCAGGAGCTGCCGGACCGGGACGGCGGTCGTGGTGGTACCGGCGAAGAACTCCTTCGCCTTACGGGCCCCGATTACCATCGCCGAACCGAGCATCGCCCTTGCCGTGAGCGCGTCGGAGACGGTTCGCAGGAATCGTTCGCCGGGCGCGTCGTGTTTCACATCGATCATGACATCGACCCGATCGCGGCATCGGTCCAGCATCTCGTCAAGCGTCAGGATCCAACTGCCTACCGCTCCGCGTAGCTCACCGATCGAGACATCCCGCACGCGTCGTCTACGCAGGAAGCCACTCGCAATCGAAGGATCGTGGTAGCAGACGATCGCCCCGTCGCTCGTCTCGCGGAGGTCGATTTCGACCGCCGCGTACCCTCGTCGGACCGCAGCGTCGAGCGCGTCTGGGCTGTTCTCGTGGTAGCGGCCTTCGACGACGCCGCCGCGGTGGGCGATGAGCCGAATGGTGTCGGCGGCGGAGCTCATCTGCCTACCCCTTCAGCCCGGTGAGCTGAATCCCCTCGACGAAGTAGCGTTGGAGAAAGACGAAGATCAGGAGAACGGGCAGGATAATCAACGTGGCGATCGCCATGTAGAGATGCATGTTCGGGATCGATTGCAACTCCTCGGCGTAGGCATCTCGGAACATGTTGAGACCCACGTTGAGCGTGTACATGTCGCTGTCCTTCAGGTAGATGAGTGGATCGACGAACTTGTTCCAATGGGACACGAACTCGAGTATCATGACCACGCCCACCGCCGGTTTCGCGAGCGGCGCCATGATAAGCCGCAAGCGCTGAGGCACGCTCGCCCCGTCAATTTTAGCCGCATCGTCAAGGTCGCGAGGGATGGTCCTGAAGAACTGTCGCATGAGGAACACCTTGGGCGCCCCGGCAGCGAGCCACCCCGGGACGATGAGCGGGACGTAGGTGTTCACGAATCCTAACCGCCACCAAATCACGAACTCGGGTATGAGCGTGACCTCGCCGGGCAGGAGCATGGAGGCGATGAGGATCGCGAAGAAGACCCGTGCGGCGGGAAAGCGAATTCGCGCCATCGCGTAGCCAGCGGCGGAGGTAGAGACGACTGCACCGATCATCCCCATGCCTGTCACGTAGAGCGTATTGAGCAAGTAGCGCGTGAACGGGAACGCGGTCCAAGCCTGCACGTAGTTCTCGATCTGGAAGTCCCACGGAATCCACTGGAATGGCCTGACGTACAACGATTCCGGCGCCTTGAGCGACGTGATCACCATGATAAACAGCGGTAGCCCGAAAACGACCGCGAGCGCGCTGGCGAGCGTGTACCAAGGCAGCTTACGCATCCCATCGCGCAGCCGTCTGCGGGAGTCAAATTCGATGATGATTTCGGCAGCACGGTGTTCCATCGGTGTCATCTCCTACTCGTAGTAGACCCGCCGTCCGAAGACGAGGAAGTTGACGAGCGTGATACTCATCACGATCAAGAAGAGGATCCACGCGAGCGCGGATGCAAGGCCCATCCGGCTCTCACTGAAGGCCCGGATGTAGAGGTAGACCGTGTAGAAGAGCCCCGAATTAAGCGGTCCGCCCGGCGCCGATGACTCGAAGATGACGATCGGTGCGGTGAGCACCTGAAAGACCCTAATCGTTTCGATGATGAAGACGTAGAAAAGGCTCGGCGAAACGAGCGGGATCGTCACGTGCCACAGCCGCTGCAGAGGCCGTGCACCTTCAATCCGCGCGATCTCGTACATCTGCCGAGGGATACCCTTGAGACCGGCCAGCAAAATGATCATTGCCGTGCCAATTTCCCACACGCGCATAATCGCAAACGAAGGCAGCACCATGCGCGGGGATGCGAGCCATGGCAGCGGCTCGGCCAAGCCGAACACTCCCTGGAGCAGCAGATTAAGCGGTCCTCGCTGTGGATCGAAGACGTACAGCCAGACGAACGCTGCAGCCACGCCGGTGACCACGGACGGCAAATAGAAGATTGCACGGTAAACGGTCACTCCACGGTGAGGCCGAGTCAGCAGAAGCGCGAGCGAGAAGGCCACAACCATGTTCAGCGGGACGGACATCAAGACAAACGAGAATGTGACCTCGAGCGCCCGACGGAAAAGCCGGTCGCGGGTAACGATGTACTCGAAGTTGTAGAGACCCACGAACTCGGCCGGGCCGAAGCCCCGCCACTCGAAGAGGCTCATGACCAGCGAGACGATGAAAGGCCCGGCCACGAGCAGGATAATGCCGAACAACCACGGAAGACTGAGCAGATAGCCCCAGACGGCGTCCGCCCGGTTTAAGCGGTCACGGCCGAGGAAGAACCGGTACACGGCTTCAAGCCACGGTACCCGGCTCACATATGGCAGGTCTTTCATCTCGGTCTCCTCCTGCAGGGCAACGATGGGAAGAGCGGCCCGGCGCGCCTCCCGCGCCGGACCAGGGGGAATAGTTCTTTGCGGTTGGCTGAGACTACTCGCGACGCGCCCAGAACTCGTCGAGCTCCTGCTGCGCGGTCTCCGCGTAGGTCGCCACCGCCTCTTCCGGGGTCGCCTCGTCAAAGCGAACCGCGTCGAGCATGGTGCCCCGGTCGCCGTAGGCAAGACCCTTCCGAATGATCCTCAGGCGATCGGCCTGGTCGAGGAAGACCTGGACCTGCGGCACGTCCTGCACGAAGGATTGCCAGGTTTCGGTCTCCATCGCGCTCTCGGTCATGGGAAGGTACCCGGCGTCCACCGACCAACGGGCGTGGACCTCAGGGCTGTAGAACCACGAGATGAAGTCGAGCGTCGCCTCCTCGCGCGCGTCGTTCGTCGCGAACAGCGCGAGTGATTTCTGGTACCAGCGAGAGTACTGTACGCCGGTCTCCGCGTCGCGCGGCATGGGAGCAACCCCGAGCCGATCGTTCGAATAGGCACCGTTGGGCTCAAGGTTCCGAGCAATGTCCCATGGTCCGGTGATCTCGAAGACCATGTCCTGGGTCCCGAAGCCCTGATCGCCGATGTCGTTCGCCGTGATTCGGTCCTCCCAAAGCATCCGGCGTATGACATGGAGCGCATCGATCATCTTCTGCCGCATCTCTTCGTCGGATACGATGAGATTGGTCTTCAGGTCCTCGCTGAGGTACTCGCCGCCCTTCTCCCAGAAGATCGTGTTGAGAACGGCCGAGTTGATCCGCGGTTCCCAACCGTATATGCCCTCGGACGGGTTGCTGAACTGCGCGGCCGCTTCGATGAACTCGTCCCAGGTCCACGTGCCATCCGGGTCGAGAGACGGCTCCTCGATGCCGGCTTCCTGAAGCTTCTGGCGGTCGTAGAGCAGAGCCAGGCTCGAGTTCTCGAAGGGAAGCGTGATATCTTCGCCCAGGAACTGCTGCCGGTCCGCCAGCTCCGCGATCAGATCGTCACGATCGACGTGCCCGTCGTAGACGCGGTCGATGTCCATGAGCTGGCCCGCCTCGTAGTAGGCCGAACCGAAGTTCGAGATCCACGCGATGTCGGGCGGATCGCCCGCGGCAAGCGCGCCGGCGATCTTCTCCGAGCGTCGGCCACCCATGTACACCGGCATCACGAACACGTCGGCGGTGTTCTGCTCGTTGTACTCGTCGATCAGCCCGCTAAGCACACTTCCCTGGACCCCTTCAGGAGCCCAATCGTGCCAGAACTCGATCTTGACGGCACCGCTCTCGGTGGTCTCGACCTCCGGTTCCTGTGTGCCCGACGCGAACCCCGAAACGACCGTCAACGCAAAAACGGCCGCCGCGAGTGCTGTCAATCGAATGTACCTTTTCATGAAACCCTCCTCGTAGTTGAAATGTTTCAACGTGGAGAGAGTACTATCCTGATCGTGAGAATCGTGTTAACGCAGAGTTAGAAATCGTTTAGACCGAGGGTCGACTCGCGGGCGTGGAGTTCGCTGCGTACCATCACGCGCGTAGACACGGCGGCCTCGCCCTCGATGAGCGAAACGAGTGTTCGCACCCCGCTTCGTGCCATCTCCTCGCCCGGCAGGCTGAAACTCGATAGCTGAACGCTCAGAAGCGAGGCGAACTTCTGATCGTCGAAACCGATTACCCGTACCCGACCCGGAACGTCGATTCCGCTGCGGGTGGCACGTCCGATCGCCCCGGCGGCCATCGCGTCGTTCGTGCAAAACAGACTGTCGACCTCCGGTCTCGCAGCGAGGAGCGCGGTGAGCCCCCTCGCCCCCGACGGCGCTTCGAAATCACCGTGAAAGACCAGCTCGTCGGGCAAATCAATGGAGGCCTCAGCGAGCGCACGCCGAAACCCGGCAAGCCGGTTGCGGCTCGCAGCGCGGTTCATAGGACCGACGATGATTGCCGGTCGCATCGCGCCGTGATCAAGGAGATGCCGCGCCGCGCGGTAGCCGCCGTCGACGTTGTCGCAGAGGACCGCCGGCGCGGCATCGCTAATCGGCCGATTGACTCCCACGGCGGGCACATGGAGGTGGGGGAGGCAATCGAGCGGTTCCTCGTGCGCGATGCCAGAGACGAAGAGCACGCCGTCGATCGCCTTCTTGACCAGGTGATCGACGGCTGCAGCGAGATCGTCGTCAAACTCTCGTGTCGAGTTGATCGTGAGATGGTAGCCGCGCTCGCGGGCGGCCGATTCGGCTCCCTGAAGCATCGGAAGCATGATCGTCTCACGCCAGTCGGAGACCATCACGCTGATCGCGTTGTTGCGGACCGCCTTCAGCGCCTGTGCGTTGGGATTCGGCCGATATCTGAGCTCGCCAATCGCGCGGTGTACGCGAGCAGTTGCCGCAGGGCCAATCGGCCGCTTACCGCTGAGTACGTAACTGACGGTCGCTACCGAGACATCAGCCGCTTTCGCGACATCGACGATCGTGGGCCTACTTCGGTTCGTCATGCGCGAGAGTATAGGAGATACCATTGAATTGCTTCAACGATCTCCAGCACCAGTTGCTGCGCGCTCACGAAACCCTCACACTCGACGTCCATCTTCTGGGGGCATGGAGCTCCAGTTCCTCGGTACCGGCGCGGCCGAAGGCATCCCGCCGTTGTTCAGCCGCAACGAGCACACCGATCGCGTCCGCCGCGAAGGCGGGCCCGATCTCCGCACGCGGTCGGCATTCCGGATAGGCGACGAATACCAGATCGACTTCGGCCCGGACGCGTTCTTCCAGTCCGTGCGCTGCGGCTGCGACTACTTCGATTTGCGTCACCTCATCGTGACGCACATGCACCACGACCACTTTCAGCTCGAGGGCGTGATGGCGAAGAATATGCCGTACGACACGAACGGCGAGCCCATCGCGATCTACGCCAGCCGCCCCGCGATCGACTGGCTGCGCCGCGCAATACCGGCGCTCCTCGGGCGCTCCGCCGACGACGCCCACCCGCTCGGCGATCGGTATCCGCTCGTGGCGCTCGACTACTTCGGCGAGTACCGGATCGGTGAGCTCACCGTGCACACGGTGCGGGGCAACCACGTCGCGATGAGCGACGACGAATTCCCCATCAACCCGCTGGTCACCTTCCCGAACGGGAAGCGCCTGCTCTACGCCGTGGACACCGGCTACTACGACGAGGAGAGCTGGGAGTTCCTCGCGGGTCACCGCGTGGACCGGCTCGTGATGGAGGCGACCTTCGGCGGTAGGACCGACCGCGGCGACTACCCGAGCGGCCACCTCGACGCCTTCTCGTTCGTGCGTGCCGTCGAGCGGATGGCGACAATCGGCCTCCTCGACGAGACCACGCCCATCTACGCGACGCATATCAACCCGAAGCACCCCTGGGACCATCACCAGCTCGAGTCGTTCTTTCGCAGCACCGACTTCACCATACGGATCGCCTACGACTGCCTGAAGCTGAGCGTGTAAGGGCACGCTCCCGCGCCCCCGCGGCCGCCGGCCGGGAGGGGACCGCCTACGCCCGCCGATTCGCCGCGAGCCGGTACTGGCGCGGAGCCATGCCGTAGGAGCGCTTGAAGACGTGATAGAAGTGGCTGAGATTGTTGAACCCGGACTCCATGGCGATCTCCACGATCGGCTCGTCGGACGTGGACAGCAACTCGGCGGCGCGCGCGCACCGCAGCGACGAGAGGTAGGAGACGAAGGTCTCGCCGGTCTCTTCCTTGAACAGCGCGTGGAAATGGCTGCGGCTGAAGGGCACGAACTGCAGCACATCGTCCACCGTTACCTGGTTCACGTACTCGCGCTGCAGATAGAGGATGACGTCCTGCATGCGCGTGGTAGGCATCGGCTTGAGTCCACGGATGGGGATGGGAAAGTTTCGATCGCGCATCACGGTGATAAGGAGCTCGATGAGCTTGAGCCGCAGCGCCCACGAGTAGCCGCGGCGGCGTTCGCGAAACTCCCAGAGCATGCTCTCGAGGAGCATCGCCGAGCGCTCGGTTCCGATCTTCGAGAGGCTGATGCGGTTCTGCTTGCGCGCGTGGAGCTTGATCACACCCAGGACGTGGAGCGCCTCGCGTTCCATCGGCACGGCCTGCGAGAACAGCTCCTCGGAAAAGAGGAGCTGTACGATCGTGAGCACGCCGCCCGCGGAGCGGATACGGCCGGCCGGATCGAGCAGGAGGTCGCCCTCCTCCACGCTTGTGCGCTCACCACCGTGGGAGAGCTCTCCGGAGCCGCTGCGAACGAAGAGAAGCTCGTGCACATCGTCGGCCTCTTCCCCGCCGGTCACGAAGTGGCGTGAGGCGACCTCGACGCCGCGGATGAAAAAGTAGAGCTTCATGGTGCAATCGTAGAGCGAGAGGAGCACGGCGGCAAGTCGCCCGCTGCGTCTCCAGCCATCGACCAGACAATCGCACAAGAACGCAGGACGATCTCGAAAGAACATCGACGTGCGCTTCGCTACCATTGAGCATCGGCACAGAGTCGAAAAGCGAGGTACGAGATGAACGGTCGGCGAGTCGTCATAACGGGAACGGGCACGGTGAATCCGCTGGGGAACTCATCCGCCGAAACGTGGGAGGCGATCCTCGCGCGCCAGAGCGGGATCGGGCCGATCACCCGGTTCGACGCGTCGGACCTGCCGGTCCGGATCGCGGGCGAGGTGCGCGACTTCGACTACACGCAGCACTACGACGAAGAGATGCTCAAGAGCGCGAAGCGGATGGACGAGTTCTGTCACTACGCCGCGGCCGCCGCGGGCGAAGCAACGCGCCAGGCGGGACTGGAGACCATCGAGGAGCGCCACCGCATCGGGATCAGCGTGGGCAGCGGAATCGGTGGACTCAACGTGCAGCACCGGAACTCCATCGACCTCGCGACGAAGGGACACCGGCGCGTGAGCCCCTTCTACATCCCCATGTCGATCGGCAATATGGCCTCCGGGATGCTCAGCATCGCCTACGGCGTCACGGGCCCGAATCTCAGCCTCCAGACGGCGTGCGCGACGGCGAATCACTCGATGGCGATGGCGGCGATGATCATCGGAAACGGCATGGCAGACGTCATGATCGCCGGCGGCGCGGAGGGCACGCTGACCGAGCTCGCGATCGCCGGGTTCGCGAACATGCGTGCGCTCTCCACGCGCAACGATTCGCCGCAGACCGCCTCCCGTCCGTACGACGCGAATCGCGACGGGTTCGTGCTGAGCGAGGGGGCCGCGATCCTGGTGCTCGAGGAGTACGAACACGCGAAGCGACGCGGCGCGGAGATTCTCTGCGAGGTCCTCGCGTGCGGCATGTCCGGAGACGCGTTCCACTTCGTGCAGCCCGACCCGAAGGGCAGAGGAGCCGCCGCCTCGATGCGGATGGCCGTCGAGCAGGCGCAGATCCCGACGGATCGGATCGGCTACATCAACACCCACGGTACCTCGACACCCGCCGGCGACGTCTCAGAGCTCAACGGCATCTACGAGCTCGTCCATGACAGCGCGACCGCCACGCACGTGAGCTCGACGAAGTCGTACCACGGGCACGTCCTCGGAGCCACCGCGGGCGTCGAGGCGATCATCACCATCCACGCCATGCGCGAGGGCCTCGTTCCCGCGAACCTCAACATCGAAACGCTCGATCCCGAGTGCCCGCCGGTTCAGCTCCCCACCGAACACGTCGAGAAGGAGATCGACGTGGCGATCTCGAACTCGTTCGGGTTCGGCGGGCACAACTCCAGCCTGACGCTCGGGCGGGTGTAGGCGGGGCGCGGCGTTGCAAGCGCGGCGCCGTCGGCCGGACTCCTCGCACGCGCCCGAGAGGCGCCGGCAGCCTAACGACCGGACGCGCTCTTGCCGCTGAAGAGGTTCCGCAGCCACCCGCCGCGGCGCTTCCGTGCGGAGGTGCCGCTGCCGCCGGCGCGTCCGCTACCCACGCGACGGGCGCCCGCCTGCTGCTGACCGCCCGCGTCCGGCAACTGGCGCGGCGCCTGCGACGCGGCCGACGCGAGCGCCTCCATCTGCTTTTCGCGCGCCTTCAGCGTCTCGTCCTTCGACTTCATCGACTGCTCCTGGCTCTTCAGGCGCTCCTTCTGCATCGCGAGCTTTTCGCGGCGGGTTCGGGCGAGGTAGCTCGAGACGTAGAGGACGAAGGAATAAAGCGCCCCGGCGACGAACGAGAAGATCGCAATGACGACGACCTGTACGTTCTCGACTTGCCAGCCGAAGAGATTGAAGCCGGTCGTCGTCCCCGCGTTCATCACCATGATGACGGCGAGAACGACGAGGCTGATGATACTGAAGATGATCCGGCCCATCAGAGGATAACGGTTGCCGGAAACAGGAAGTGGAGCAATCCCACGAGGAGACCTGCGAGGCCGATGGGATTGCGGTACGCGACGAGCATCTGCGTCTGCGAGCGCGGAAGCTCCGGATCTCGTTCGCCGGGACGATGCTGCTGCGCGAGCAGCAGGACCCCACCCGTCACGATACCGGCGACCGCCGGGAGCAGATCACCGACTACCGCCACGCCGTCTCCGGGGGCCCGGAGAAAGAACTTGAGGATGCCGACCGCGAGTGCGAACACCCCCACCGTCGTCGCGACCGAGCGTCGCTCGGCGAGATCGGAGAGCGCCGCGAGCGCAGCCATGCGTTCGGTCAGGAAACCGGACGCGGCGAGCGCGCCCGCGAGGATAAGAGAGAGCACGCTCAAGAGGTAGAACTGGACCATAGGACCTCCATCCGGGCGGAGCTCTGCGTCTCCGCTCCTTCTCTAATATAGAGAATCACCGCGCGTGTTGACAGGTATCGTTCCGCGCGTCACTCGAGCTCCGTGATGTCCTTCTCGGTGAACAGGTACGTGCGAAGCTCTTCGTCCCAGCCCGGCATCTCGCGACGCAGCCACTCGAGCGTCATGCAGGCGTGCTCGATCTCCTCGTCGCGGTTGTGCGCGACGACCGCCTTGAGCTGCTCGTCCTTGGTGACATCGACGCGCTGCTGGTACCAGTCGATCGCCTCGATCTCTTCGCGCAGGCTGTGAAGCGCGCGCACGAAGTCTTTCGTCCGATCGGACAGCTCGCCGGGTTTTTCGTGATAGTCTGACATAGGGCCTCCTCCGCATATGCTCACAGGAAGGCGCGGAAAGCGCAAGTCCCGGGAGCCGGGTCGCGACGCGGGATCACTCTTCCTCGCGGGGCTCGATGAGATCGAACGGCGTCTGGCCCCCGTTGCGCAGCGCGAAGAGCTTGAGCACCCGCCGCACGCCCGCGACGCGCTCGCGCATCAGGCGACGGTCGTTGTTGACCGTGCGGTAGAGATCGGCGGCGGTCACCCCGGGCTCGATCTCCACGGTCGCGACGAACTCGCGCACGTACGGCGCCATCGCGTCGAGCCGTGCCAGCACCGGCTCGAGCCGGAACATGGCGAGTCGGACGCTGCGCAGCGCTGAGACGAACTCGCGTCGCTCGCGGAGCGAGCCCGCGCGGGGACGCACGCCGCGCCGGGCTTCGTCGAGCCACTCGTCGATGAGGTCTCGATAGCTCATGAGATCGCCGTAGGCGGTGACGAAATCACCGCGCGCGCGGAGGTAGCGACGGCCGTAGAACGAGAGGATCCGCGGCGCGTTCTCGATGAAACGCTCGAGCCGCTCGGCGCGCCACTGCTGCCGGAACGCGACGAGCTGCGCGCGATCGTAGCGAACGGTGCGGAAGAGCGATGACTCCTCGTCCACCTCCACCGCTTCGCCCGGACTCGCGAAGAGCGATCGGCCGTTCGGGTCGGTCACCTCGACGAGCCCCTCCTCGGTCGTGACGAGGAGCTCGCCGCCGGGAGCCCCGCTCACGTCGAACACGGTTCCGCGGACGCCCATGATCGCGGCCGGCGTGCGAATCTCGAAGCGCGAGCGTCCGGTGAGCCGACGCGCCGTGACGCTCACCGAGCCGGCGATGAGCTCGATCGCGCCGGTCTGCTCGCCTCGGAGGCTCGAGAGCTCGACGGCAAAGTGCGTGTCGGGCTCGACGCTCACCGAGGCGTCGACGCCCGTCGCCGGGTCGAAGTCGATCTCGAGCGCGCTGCGCTCGTCGGTACGCACGACGTCGAAGTTCTCGATCCGAAAGCCGAAGTCGATCTCCTCGTAGACATCGGTGCCATCCCGGACGATCTCGGGGAATCCCTCCACGTAGCTGACGGTACCGATCTCGTCGGCGGCGAGCCCTGCGGCTGCCACCGCGACGAGCAGCGACCAGATAATGGCGCGTCTCATACGACCTCCCGGCTTGAATATAGCACGGCCGTTCGAGCGCTGCGGGCACCGGTCTGCTATACTGGGCGTCATGGCACGTATCATGACAGTGACCGGCCCCATCGACGCCACCGAGATGGGCATGACGCTCCCGCACGAGCACATCGTCGTCGACTTCGGGGGCGCGGAGACCGCCGGCCCGCATCGGTACAACCGCGACGAGGTCGTCGCGACGATGCGCCCGCACGTGGAAGCGGCGATGCAGGAGGGCATACGGACCTTCGTCGACTGCAGCCCCATGTACCTCGCGCGCGACGTGCACGTTTTGCAGACTCTCGCGGAGCAGACCGGGATGCGCTTCGTGACGAACACCGGTCAGTACAAGGAGCCGTACCTCCCGGCGCGGACCTTCGAGATCACCGCGCAGGAGCTCGCCGCCGAGTGGATCGCCGAGTGGGAGGAAGGGATCGAGGGGACCGATGTACGGCCCGGGTTCATCAAGACGGCGGTGTTTCCGAACCCGCTCGAGCCGATCCAACGCAAGGTAACGACCGCCGCCGCGATCACGAGCCGGGCGACCGGCCTGACGATCGGCACGCACACCGCGAAGGGCGTGCCCGCGCTCGAAGTCATCCGCCTCCTCGAGGAAAACGGCGTCGACCCGCGGAAGTGGATCTTCATCCACGCGCACCAGGAGCCGGACATCGAGCTCATCCGCATGGCCGCGGCCGCCGGGGCGTGGATCGAGCTCGACGGACTGAACGGACAGGACGACACGCCCATCCTCGTGCAGCTTCTCAAGCTCCTCGACGCAGGCTACGAGAAGCAGATCATGCTCTCGCACGACGCGGGATGGTACCACGTGGGCGAGCCCGGCGGCGGCGAGCAGAAGCCGTTCACGCCCATGACGCGTACCTTCCTGCCGCTCGCGCGGCGCTACGGCGTGGACGACGAGCTCGCGCGCACGCTGACGGTGGAGAATCCGGCGCGGGCGTTCGTCTTCGACTGACCGCGGACGCCGCCAGGCGGCCGAGCCAGATCATGCGCCCGGATGGTAGTCCGGCACGACCCTTCGGGCAAGGGCACGGGTCGTGACCTCACCGTCCTCGCACGGCGGTCCATCGTGGTAGGTCATCGTCACTCGCCCGGAATCGACCTCGACGACGGTCAGGCTTCGCGTCCCGCCGTCGTCGCGGTGCACGCACACCGAGTACGCCCCACGCGACGGAAGGTGGCTGCGATGGTAGGCCTCGAGACGCTCCGGCGAGGGGTCGTCTCCCACGAGACGGCGGTAGGCGTCGCGTCGGGCGGCGATCACCGCCTCCGAGTCGAAGCTCGACGACGCCACCGGCCGGTCGGGGCCCTCGGTCGATTCGAGCGCGCCGCACCCGTCCCATTGGTGGACCACCGGACGCGCGCGCGCGCACATCGCGAGGAGCGTGAACGGCCGGTAGCGTGCGAGCTCCATGCGGCGAATCGCCGCGGAGACCTCCGCCGCCGAGCGCGCCGGTATCAGGTCGCGGACGAGATGACCGCGGCTTCGGTAGCCCGTTCGCTCCCCGCCGGGCCCGCACGGCTCGGCGGGATAGTGGTTGAGCAGGCAGACCGTCAGCCCGTGCTCGTTCGCGGCGATCCACGTCCCCCCGGCGTCGCTGTCGGTAGGCGAGAGGTATTGGACGGTGGTGTCGCGGTGAACGCCGGGCGGCTCGGCAGAGCCGCGCGTGAAACGCTCGTCGCGGTTCATGAACAGCCGATAGCCGGTCGCCGAGGCTGCCCAGGTGACGGTACACATCTACGATTCCTGCGACGCGAGATAGCGCAGCGTGGACGGGGCGACGCCGAACTCGGCGGACACGGGCTGGCCTTGCATCCGCAGCAGGAGCGCGATGATCGCGTAGTGGTGCACCGTGTGGCTCGCGAGCGTGGAGAGCTCGCGCCCGAGGCTGGAGGCGACCCGCAGGCTGTCGCCCGCCTCGTCCTGCACCTCGGAGCTCACCTCGAGCTCCTGCAAGCCGCTGCCATCCGTCTCGGCGACGATGTCGCGGAGGCTCGCGATGGTCGCCCGGGCAACTGTGATCGCGTAGTCCGGATCGGACTCGATGCGCTCGTCGCGCCGGCGCGCGTTGTAGTCGACGAAGCTGCCACGACCCTGAACGAACCGGTCGTAGAAGTCGAGGATATGGCGCACGTGCTTGCCCATACCGCTCGAGAAATGGGCGTGCTCGTTGTTCGTGTAGCGGTCGAGATCGATCGACGCGATGAGCTCGACCGCCTGCTCGATCAACCCGACGTTCTCTTCGACGAGCAGCGCCACCACCGAACGTTCATTCGTCGCCATATCACCCTCGCACGAAACATACTTCCCTCGTGCCGGGAGGACAAACTTGTATTTGCATGCTTCGCCGAGTGGAGGTAGACTCTGATCGTGATCGAACCCCACCCGTCTCTCGACATCCAGGGCTCCCTCGGCTCCGAGCTCGCCGGCCGGCGTATCGTGCACGCCGTATGCGGAAGCGTCGCCGCCGCTCGCGCGCCGGAGATCGCCCGGCTGCTCATGCGTCACGGCGCCGATGTCTTCCCGGTCATGTCCGCCGAGGCGCAGCGGCTGCTCCACCCGAACCTCCTTCATTGGGCGAGCGGACACGAGCCGGTCACCGAGCTCACCGGCGAGACCGAGCACGTCGCGCTGGCGGGGAACACATCGACCAAGGCCGATGTGCTCCTGATCGCCCCGGCGACGGCGAACACCGTCGGGAAGATCGCCGCGGGCATCGACGACGGCCCGGTGACTACGTTCGCGACGACGGCGATCGGCGAGCAGATTCCGGTCATCGTGGTGCCGGCGATGCACGAGCCCATGTACCGCCACCCCATCGTCCGGCGCAACCTCGACACGCTGCGCGAGATCGGACTGGAGGTCATCATGCCGCGCGTGGAAGAGGGCAAGGCGAAGATCGCGGCGAGCGAGGAGATCGTCGCCTCGGTGATCGCGAGGCTCGCCGGGCACGCGCCGGGGGAGGCGGGCACGCTCGCCGGGCGCAGGGTACTCGTGACGGTGGGCCGCACCGTCGAATACATCGATCCCATCCGGGTCGTTACGAACAACAGCTCCGGCAAGATGGGCATGGCCGTCGCGCAAGCGGCGACGGAAGCCGGCGCGGAGGTCACGGCGGTGTACGGGAAGGGAAGCGCCGAGGTTCCGCCCGGCGCACGCGTTATCCGCGTAGACACAGCCGAGCAGATGCGGAAGGCGGTGTGGGACGAGCTGGGCGACGGACGTGGCTACGACGTCGTCGTCGCGGCCGCGGCGGTCGGCGACTGGCGCCCGGTCGGCGAAGAGAAGAAGAAGATATCGACCCACGACCGCGACCGCCTCGTCCTCGAGCTCGAGCCGACGCCCAAGATCATCGACCGGATCAAGCACGACTTTCCGAAGACCTTTCTCGTCGCCTTCCGCGCGCAGCACGACCTCACGCTCGACGAGCTGCTCGCCGACGCTCGTGCCCGCGCGAAGAAGGCGGACGCCGACCTCATCGCGGTCAACGACGTCAGCCGGCAGGGCACCGGCTTCGAGGCCGACACGAACGAGATGTATCTCATCGGGCGAGACGGCAACGAGGACCACGTTCCCCTCGCGAGCAAGCTCGCCGTGGCCCGCCGGATCGTGGAGGCGATCGCTCGTCGCATGGGCTCCGGTTGACAGGAGCCGGGGCCGACCGTAGGATGCGGCAACCATGAAGGTTGCGATTATTGGGTGCGGCACCGTGGGCGGTGCGACGGCCCGGCACATACAGGACAGCTCGGATCTCATAGACCGGCGGTACGGCGTGCGGCTCGAGCTCGCCGCGGTTGTCGACAAGAAGCTCGACCACGCGCGGGCGATCGGGCTGCCGGAGGAACTGCTCGGCGAGAACCTCGACGAGGTGCTCGCGCGCGGCGACGTGGACGTCGTCGTGGAGCTCGTCGGCGGGATCGACGTAGCGCGCGGGATCATCGCCCGTGCGCTCGAGGCGGGCAAGCACGTGGTCACCGCGAACAAGGCGCTCCTCGCCCACCACGGCGAAGAACTCTTCGCGATCGCGCACGAAACCCGGCGCGCGCTCGCCTTCGAGGCGAGCTGCGGCGGCGGCATCCCGCTGATCCGGGCGCTCACCGACGGGCTCGCGGGAAACCGGATCGACGCGATCTACGGCATCGTCAACGGAACCTGTAACTACATCCTCACCGAAATGATTCGCCGGTCGATCTCCTACGACGAGGCGCTCGTCGAGGCGCAGCGCGACGGGCTCGCCGAGGCCGATCCGACGCTCGACGTGGGCGGGTTCGACAGCGCTCACAAGATCGCGGTCATGGCCTCGCTCGCCTTTGACGCAAAGGTGGACTACGACGCGATCCCGGTCGAGGGAATCGATTCGCTCGACCTGCTCGACGTGAGCTGGGCGACGAGACTCGGCTACGTGACCAAGCTCCTCGCGATCGCCGAGCGAGGCGACGAAGGAATCTCGCTGCGCGTTCGGCCCTGCTTCGTCCACGCCGAGCATCCGCTCGCCTGGGTGGGCGGCCCCTTTAACGCGGTGAGCGTCTACAGCTATCCCACCGGCCACACGATGTACTACGGTCGCGGGGCCGGCGGGTCGGCCACCTCGGGAGCGATCGTCGCAGATCTGGTGTCGATCGCCACCGGCGCGTGGGACGCCTTCTTCGCGCGCACGCGTTTCTGGCCGGACCGGACCGAATCGGCACGGCAGAACGCGCCCGGCACGATCCGCGGCCGCTACTACGTGCGCGTCCTCGTGCAGGACCGCCCGGGGGTGCTCGCCGAGATGACCAACCGGTTCGCCGAGCACGGCATCAGCATCGCGAGCGTCCACCAGGACGAGCTCGGCGACGATACGCACCAGCTCGCGCCGGTGGTCGTCGTGACGCACGGGGCGAGCGAGGACGACGTTCGCGCGGCGGTCGGCGAGATCGACGCGATGCAGCAGACGAGCGGCGCGTGCGCGGTTATTTCGATCATCGACGAGCCCGACGAGGAGCTCATCGAGCTTTAGCGCACCGAAGAGGAAGGATAGCCATGAAGATCGTTTCGTATACCGTCGACCCGAAAATACCCGAGGCGCTGCAGCCGCTCAAGGAGCTCGCGAGCAACCTCTGGCTGAGCTGGAACTTCGACGCGGTCATGCTGTTCATGCGGCTCGACTACGACCTGTGGATGGAGTCGCACCAGAACCCGGCACGGCTGCTGGGAATGGTCGGCCAGGAGCGCTACGAGGAGCTCGCCGCCGACGACTCGTACCTCGCGGCGCTGAATCGCGTCTACGAGAAGTTCCTCGCGTACCGCAAGGGCGAGACCTGGTACACCGGCGAGACGACGGACGTGGTCGCCTACTTCTCGATGGAATACGGGCTGGACGTGAGCCTGCCCATCTACTCCGGCGGCCTGGGCGTACTCTCCGGCGACCACCTGAAGACGAGCTCCGACCTCGGTCTCCCGCTCGTGGGCGTGGGTCTGCTCTACCGGCAGGGCTACTTCCAGCAGTACCTCAACGCCGACGGCTACCAGCAGGAGAGCTACCCGGAGAACGACTGGTACAACATGCCGGTGACGATCTGCCGCGACGACGAGGGTGCGGCGGTCAAGATAAGCGTCCGGATCGGGGAGGCGACGGTCGTCGCCCAGATCTGGGAGGTGAGGATAGGTCGGACGTCGCTTTACCTCCTCGACACGAATATCGCCGACAATACCGAAGATCTGCGGGCGATCACCTCCACGCTCTACGGCGGGACGAAGGAGACGCGCATCAGACAGGAGATCCTGCTGGGAATCGGCGGGTTCCGCGCGCTGCGCGCGCTCGGCGTCAACCCCGCGGTCGCGCACATGAACGAGGGCCACTCGGCGTTTCTCGCGATCGAACGGATCCGTGAGCACGTCGCGCAGCACGGTCTCACCGTCGGCGAGGCGATCGAGGCCATTCGCCCTACGAGCATCTTCACGACGCACACGCCGGTACCGGCCGGTAACGAGCGCTTTACGCCCGAGCTGATGCAGAAGTACTTCTCGAGCATCACCGGGGATCTGGAGATCGGCTTCCACGATTTCATGGCGCTCGGCCGTGAGAACCCCGACGACGAGCTCGAGCACTTCTGCATGACCGTGCTCGCGATTCGACTCTCTGCGTACAACAACGCGGTGAGCGCGCTGCACGGCGAGGTGAGCCGCGACATGTGGAAGAACCTCTGGCCGAACCTCCCCACCGAGGAGGTTCCCATCACGAGCATCACGAACGGCGTCCACATCCGCACGTGGCTCAGTCACGACATGCAGGACCTGCTCGATCGCTACTTCGGCCCGCGCTTCTACGACGATCCGACCTACCTGGACATCTGGGATCGGATCGATCGGGTGAGCGACGAGGAGCTGTGGCGGACCCACGAGCGGCGCAAGGAACGCCTCGTCGCCTTCGCGCGCGAGCGACAGTATCAGCAGCACCGCAACCGCGGCGTCTCCGGAAGCCAGCTCACCGCGGCCACCGAGGTTCTCTCTCCGTACGCGTTCACGATCAGCTTCGCGAGGCGGTTTGCAACCTACAAGCGAGCTACGCTGCTCTTCCGCGACAAGGAGCGGCTCTACAAGCTGTTGACGAACACCGAATACCCGGTCCAGATCATCTTCAGCGGCAAGGCGCACCCGCACGACGTCCCCGGCAAGAACCTCATCAAGGACATCTACCACTTCGCCCAACAGCCCGAGATCCGGCGGAAGGTCGTCTTCCTCGAGAACTACGACATTGGCGTGGCGAAGTACCTCGTCAGCGGCAGCGACCTCTGGCTCAACACGCCGCGGCGCCCCATGGAGGCGAGTGGGACGAGCGGCATGAAGGCCGGCATCAACGGCGTGCTGAGCTGCTCGATCCTCGACGGTTGGTGGGCCGAAGGGTACCAGCCGTCGCTCGGCTGGGCGATCGGAAGCGGCGAGCACTACGAGGACGAGGAGGAGCAGGACGAGATAGAGAGCAAGCTGCTCTACGACCTGCTCGAACGCGAGATCGTGCCCCGCTACTACGAGCGCGCGCGGGACGGTCTGCCGCGCGAGTGGATCCGCATGATGAAGTCGAGCATGCGCGAGCTCGGTCCTCAGTTCGCGAGCCACCGGATGCTCATGGAGTACGCCGACCAGTTCTACATACCCGCGCTCGAGAGCGCGAAGCGGATCGAATCGACCTCGTACGCAGGCGCGAAGGACCTCGCCGCGTACATGAAGCGGCTCGACGCCGCGTGGGCCGACCTCCGTGTCGTCGAAACCCCGACGATTCCCGACCGGACGCTCAAGGTGGGCGATTCGATGGAGCTCAGCGCGAGGGTACGGATGGACGGCCTCGAGCCCGACGAGGTCGCCGTGGAGCTCTACTACGGACCCATGAAGAGCACCGGCGAGATCGGCAGCCCGTCCTCGGCGCCGATGGAGCACACGAAGACGGAGAAGGACGGGGTCCACGTCTTCACCGCGACGATCGAGCTCGGCTACGCCGGCCGCCAGGGTCTCGCGGTACGCGTCGTCCCGAGGCACGAGCAGCTCGCCCAGCGCTTCGTGCCCGGCTACGTCGTATGGGGATGAACCGCCGACCGAAGTAGCCCGCGCCGCCCGCCCCGGCGGATGACCGCCGGGCGGATGACGTCTATACTCGAAGTGCCATGTTCGCGAACCCGCTTCTTTCGGCGCTGTTCTTCGGTCTGCTGACCGCGGTCTCGCTGCCGCTCGGCGCGATCGTGGCGCGCTTCTGGGTGCCGCGCGATCGCGTACTCGCCTCGCTCATGGCCTTTGGCGCCGGGGCGCTCCTTTCGGCGCTGACGATCGACCTCGTGGGAAACGCGCTCGAACACGGCAACGTCTGGCCCCTGTCGGGCGGGGCGGTGCTGGGCGGCCTGCTCTTCGTCGTTCTCAACCAGGTCGTCAACAACCAGGGCGGGTTCCTCCGCAAGTCGGCCACGACGCTGAAGTACCTGCGCGGGCTGAAGGAGGAGCGGCTCAAAGAGCTCTTCCGCAGCATCAGCGCCGTGCCGGTCTTCAACGAGCTCCCGCCGGAGGAGATCGCCGAGCTCGTCCCGTACATCGGCACCAGAACCTTCGCGGCCGGAGACACGGTCATCCGCGAGGGCGAGCCCGGCGACAGCGTCTTCATCGTGGAGTCGGGTCGCGTGAGGATAGCGAGCAACGACACGCACGTGGCGACGCTCGGGGACGGCGACGTGCTGGGCGAGATGGCGCTCGTCACCGGGGAGCCGCGATCGGCGACCGCGGTGGCCGAAACCGAGTGTCGAGTCTGGTACATCATGAAGGACGATTTCGACGAGCTCCTCGCCGCGTCGCCGCACCTCAAGCAGGCGGTCAGCGAGCTCGCGATGGAGCGGATCTCGAACCTGCAGGAACAGCAGATCATGCACCCCGACGACGCGCGGCGCTGGTACCAGAAGGCGGCGCGCAACGTCGATCAGGAACTGCTGCAACCGACGCCGGTGGAGATCCGCGAGGCGGCGCACGAGCACGGCGGCGCGCCGCTGGCAATCTGGCTCGGCATCCTGCTCGACGGTATCCCCGAGTCGCTCGTGATCGGCGCGAGCCTCGTCCAGGCGAGCATCAGCTTCTCGCTGCTCGCCGGGCTCTTTCTGTCGAACTTCCCGGAGGCGTTGTCGAGCTCCGCGGCGATGCGGCAGGCCTCCTACGGGTTCGGCCGAATCCTCGTGATGTGGGTTTCGCTGATGCTGCTCACGGGGCTGGGAGCGCTACTGGGCAACCTCTTCTTCACCGGTGCCTCGCACGAGATGCTCGCGCTCGTGGAGGGCATCGCGGCCGGCGCGATGCTCACGATGATCGCCGAGACGATGCTGCCCGAAGCGTACCACAAGGGCGGGACGGTGACGGGGCTGTCCACGCTGCTGGGCTTCCTCGTGGCGATCCTGTTCAAGACGCTGGAGTAGCGGCCGGTCGCGGGAAACGCGACCGCCGGGCGGCGAGCGCGCGGCCGCCCGCGCCTACAGCGCCAACCAGGGGTCGAGCAGCACGAAGACGATCACGACGAGGATCGCGGGGATGTAGTCGGCGGTCTTGATGTGCTTGAGGTTGAGCAGGTTGATCCCGATCATGAGGATCAAGGCTCCCCCCACCGCGGTGATCTCGCTCAGCATGAGCTCGCTCACCCAGGGGCTGAGCGACCCCGCGAGCAGCGTCACCCCTCCCTGGTAGACGAGAATGACGAGCGCGCTGAACGCGACCCCGATGCCCATCGAGGCGGCGAGCAGGATCGACATGAACCCGTCCATGACCGACTTCGTGAGGAGCAACTGGTAGTCGCCCTCCACGCCGGCCCGGAAACTGCCCAGAATCGCCATGGCGCCCACGCAGAAGAGCACGGACGCGCGGAGGAACCCGTACGCGAACTCGCTGCCGGAGCTGGAGCGCTGAAACCGTTGCCGCAGGAGCTCGCCGAGCCTGAGGATGCCATCTTCCACGCCCCACCACGAGCCGAGGATCCCGCCGAGAACGACGGCGAGCGCCAGATAGAGCACGCGCTGCATCTCCAGCGCCATGGACATGCCAATAACGAGCGTGATGATTCCCACACCCGAGTACAGCACCTCTCGGACCCGATCGCCGATCCGCCGATTGAAGATCAGACCGATCAGCGAACCGGCGATCACGGCCGCGGCGTTGATGATGGTGGCGATCATGCAGGCGAGTGTAGCGGCGGTCGACCCTAAACTCAAGTGCCGTTCCGATCGATGCTTATAGTGAACGGACGAGGAGGACATCGTGAGCCAGACGGCACAGGCGGAATCAGGCATCGGGACGAAGCGGAAGATCTACTGCGCGAACTGCAAGAACTGCAAACTGGTGCCGTCGCCGGTCGACGACGACACGCGCTACGTGCTCCGCGTTCGCTGCGCCGCCGGGAAGTGGCGCAAGCGACTGGGCGGTGAGAAGCTCTACAAGTACTTCACCGTCATCCGCCGCAGCATGGAAGACTGCGACTCGTACGAGCCCATGGGCGACGAGGACGAGTTCCTTCAGGACCTCAAGCGAAACCTGCCGATCAACGACGAGGTCTACGAGTCCGACCCGGTATCGAACCCGCAGGGCTCGTAGCCCGCCGGCGCCGCAAGCGCCACCATGGCGTTGATACGACGCACGTGGGGGTGTACATTGCTCAGTAATGAAACGACTCAGCCTCATCGCCGTGGCGGCCGTGGTCTTGTTCGGCTGCCAGACCGTTCCCACCGAGATACCCGAGGACCTCACGCAGGCTGAGCTCATCCAGCTCGCCCAGGAAGCGACCGACCAGGAGAACTGGGAGGCGGCGCAGGCGTACTACGCCGCCATGGTCGACCGGTATCCCAACGACCGCGCTGCGATCGCCACGGCGCGGTACGAGATCGCGTTCATCGAGTACAAGCGGGGCGACTTCGACGAAGCCGAGCGCCGATTCGAAGAGCTTCTCGGCATGTACGACTTCGAGCGCGACGAGCTCCCTGCCTGGCCGCGCGTGCTCGCCAACCGCGTGCTCGACGAGATGGAAGCCGAGCGCCAACGAGCGGCCGAGGAAGCGGCCGCCGACTCGGAAGCTACTGCGGAAGAATGATCGTGTGGATTTTCACGCCGCGGCGCTCGGCCTCCGCCTGGACGAGCTCGCGCGTCACCGCTCCCCGCGCGTGCGGGTGCGGGGGGGCGTCGCCCACGAGGACGACGTGACGCTCGTCGGCGGTCCATACGTAGCGCGTCACCGCGGTGTAGAGCGCCTCGTAGACCGCCTCCGGGATGTCGCGACCGCCGGCGACACGGATCGTGTCGACCGCCCGCTGCACGAATCCCAGATCGTTCTGAAAGTCGAACCGCCGCGTGAGGTACTCCTCCATGTAGTCGCGGTAGTAGACGAGCCCCACGCGCAGTGAGGCGCTCGCCTCCACGTACTTCTCGAGCATGGGCACGAGGTTTGACTGCAGGTGTGGCACGTTGTCTTCCATGCTCTGCGTCGTGTCGAGCGCGAGCACGAGCTCGACCGATGTGCCTCGCGCCCCGGCGATGATCCGCTCGATCGTGTCCAGGACGTCCTCGTCGGTCTCGCTCTCCACCGCATCGCCGCCGTTCTCTTCGGCGATCTCGCGCAACCGGTCGACCGCCTCGGGCATGTACTCCGGCCTCTCGGTGACGCGCTCGCGCTGCGAGACGCGCAGGATGAAGGGGTTGTCGCGGTAGCCGCCGGAGTAGTCGGCGTACGGCTTCTCGAAGGCGCGGATGCTGAGGTACGTTCCGTCGAGGACCTGGAGCTCGCCGCTTCGCGTCCACTCGTACCCGTAGACCACGACGTAGGGGATGAAGATCCGGTACGCCTCGCCGAACTCCTCGTCGGCCACCGGCGTCGAATCCACGAGCGAGTAGACCCCGTCCGCGTCGAGGACCTCGCCGTCGAGTACGCGCCGCTCGTCGCCGTTCTCCGGATGCCAGGAGGGATTTCGGTAGGCGTAGGTCGCGACCTCGTGGTCGGACCGTTCGGTCGATTCGGTCAACAGGATCGAGCCGAGCCCCTCGCGGTTGCGAACGTGAAGGTAGTAGCCCCCTTCGATCGTCTGGTCGATCCGGACGTCTTCCGGCTGAAGCGACAGGGCCGATGTCGTCCGCTCCCGCGTGCCGGCCGGCCCGCGTTCGGGCGCCGCACCGCTCGCCGCCGCGGTCCGCGTCGCGTCTTCGGAGCCCTCCGTCTGCGCGGGGAGCCCTCCGGCGACCGCGAGGAGCAGGAGCGAGCCGAGTGCGAGCACCGCGATACCGAGCCTTCCCTGTGCCATCGGTTCTAGTATCGGCGGGAAGTTACAGCTCGATTACCGCCGGAAAGACCGGCGCGCGTCCCGGGATGCGCACACCCTCGAGGTTACTGAAGAAGAGATGCTGCGCGATGAAGCGGTCGACGAAGGAACAGACCGTCACGTCCGGCGGAAGCTCGCCCGCGGCGACCTCCACGAGAAGCGACCACCCGGCGTCGGACTCGTGGTAGACCAGGCCGTCGGCCGCGCGCAGCGCCCGCTCGGGACAGGCCGCGGGCGCCCACGCCGCCGGACGCTCGAGCGGCGCGTCCACGTACAGGACGTCGACGAACGCCTCGGCGACCCGGTAGCGACCGTACCAGTAGGGAGTCACATCGGGGGCAAACGCGTCGATGCCGCGGCGCGCCTCGGGTCCGACCTCGAGCACGGCGGTACGCGCGAAGTCGGGCACCTGCTCCGTCGTCTGCGCCGCCGCGGGCCGCGCGGAGTACGGCCCGGCGACCGCAACCGAGCAGAGCGCGAGCACGAGCAGCCGGCGTCTGATCGGCCTACTCGACCGTAACACTCTTGGCGAGGTTGCGCGGCTGGTCCACGTTGCGGCCGAGCTCGAGCGCTGCGTAGTAGGCGAAGAGCTGCAGCGGCACGACCATGAGGTACGGGTAGACGAGCTCGTGCGCGTGGGGGACGAAGAACACGTCGTCGGCAATTTTCGCGACCTCGTTGTCGCCGTCCACCGCGATCGCGATCACCTTGCCCGAGCGCGCCTTCACCTCTTTCATGTTGGAGATGACCTTGTCGCGTAGCCCGTCGTCCGGCACGAGGAAGACGCTCGGCGTCACCTCGTTGATGAGCGCGATGGGCCCGTGCTTGATCTCCGCCGCGCTGTAGCCCTCGGCGTGGATGTAGCTGATCTCCTTCAGCTTGAGCGCACCCTCGAGCGCGACCGGATAGTTGATGCCCCGACCGAGGAAGAGGAAGTCCTCCGCCTTCGCGTACGCGTGCGCGAGCGGGATGAGCGCCTCGCGGCGGTCGAGCACCTCCTGTACGAGCTCGGGCACCCTCTCGAGGTCGTCGATGAAGCCCAGCCCGCTCTCGATCCCCATGTGCCGCATCCGCGCCATCATCAACGCGTAGAGGTAGAAGGCGGTGAGCTGGCTCGTGAACGCCTTCGTGCTCGCTACGGCGATCTCCGGGCCCGAGTGGATGTAGACCCCGCCGTCGCTCTCGCGCGGAATCGTGCTCCCGACGACGTTACAGACACCGAGCACGCGCGCGCCCTTGCGCTGCAGCTCGCGCATCGCGTAGAGCGTGTCGGCGGTCTCGCCCGACTGCGAAACGGCGAAGTAGACCGTGTTACGCTCGACGATGGGGTTGCGGTAGCGCAGCTCGCTCGCGAGCTCGGCGGTCGCCGGAATGCGCGCGACGCTCTCCAGCAGGTAGGCTCCCACCTGCCCGGCGTAGAAGCTCGTACCGGCGGCGATGATCTTCACGCGCTCGACGTTCAGCAGCTCCTGGCGGGTCATGTTCAGCCCGCCCAGGTGGCCGGTCGCGTACTCCAGATCGATGCGACCCTGCATCGCGCGGTTGATCGACTCGGGCTGCTCGAGGATTTCCTTCTCCATGTAGTGGGCGTAGCCCTCTTTCTCGATCTCCTCGAGCTCCCAGCTGATAAAGTCGATCTTCTTGTCGACCTTGCGGTCCTTGAGGTCGGTCGTGTGGTAGGTGTCCTCGGTGAGCGTCACCACCTCGCCGTCCTCCAGGTAGATCACCTGCTTCGTGTGCGCGATGATCGCGGTCACGTCGGAGGCGAGGAACATCTCGCCGTCGCCGATTCCCAGCACGAGCGGCGAGCCGTTTCGCGCCCCCACGAGGCGACCCGGCTCGTCGACGTGCATCGCGACGATCCCGTACGTCCCCTTCAGAAGCGTGACCGCCTGCTTGAGCGCGCGCTCGAGGTCGCCGTCGTAGAGACTCGCGATGAGGTGTGCGATCACCTCGCTGTCGGTCTCGGTGATGAAGCGGTAGCCGTCCTCTTCGAGCTTCTCGCGCAGAGATGCGTAGTTCTCGATGATCCCGTTGTGGACGATCGCGATCTTTTCGCTGCCGTCGGTATGGGGGTGCGCGTTGACGTCGGTGACACCGCCGTGCGTCGCCCAGCGCGTGTGGCCTATGCCGGTCTCGCCGTCGACCTTCTCCGGAAGGTGCGCGCGCAGGTCGGCGATCTTGCCCTTCTTCTTGTGCACGCGCAGCGCGCCGTCCGACCTGACGCAGATTCCCGCCGAGTCGTAGCCCCGGTACTCGAGGCGCTTCAGACCCTCCACGAGGATGTCAGCGGCGGGCTTGGGCCCGCAGTATCCAATGATCCCGCACATCAGTTGCCTCCTAAGTTGGCGAGCTGGTTCAGCCGGCCCTTATCGAGAAGCCAGACCGCGTTCCCCTTGATCGAGAGAACGCCGCTCGAGGCGAGCTCGTCGAGATGCTCGCGGACGAGCTCTACCGGGGTCTCCAGGTTGAGCGAGATCTGCTCGACGGTTCGGTCGAGCGGCAGATGCTGCTCGTCGGGCTTTCGCTCGCCGAAGCGCGTGTAGAGATTGAGCGCGATCAAACTGTGCTGATTGCGCTGGTAGAGCATCTGAATCTGGCTGTTCGCGTTCTGGAGCCTGCGGCTGAGCTTGTCGATGATGTTGAGCGCGATCTTCGCGTTCTTCTCGATCATCCCCATGAAGCCCTGCCGGTCGAACGCGAGGAGCTGCGTCGTGTTGACCGCCGTCGCCGTCGCGGTCCGCGCGATGCGCGACACGATCGCCATTTCGCCGAAGAAATCGCCCTTCTCGAGGACCGCGAGCTCGTGCTCGCGTCCGCCGATGTTCTTGGAGATCTTCACCTGGCCGGTCTGGATGATGTACATGTGGTCGCCCTGGTCACCTTCGCGGAAGATGACCCGGCCGGCCTCGAAGGTCTGGCCGTATTTCTCGAAGAGCGGATTCTCTGGCATGCAGACTCCCCTGAGTTTTCGTTGAGTATACCTCGTGGGATCTCCGTTCTCAAGCTCGCGGCGCGCTCCGGCCCGGCGGCTTTTGAAGCACGACGCGCTCACGCCGCGTAGGAAAGATGGGAGGAGACTATGCGAAGACTATGGCTGCTCTGTGTGGGTTTGATGACGACGTCGTGCGCGCCGCTTCCGCCCATCCCCTTCGTCACGGATGCCGATCTGGCCGCACCGGTCGTCACGGACCTCCGGCTCGCGAGCCCGGTCGAGCTCGAGGTCGCCTTCGACGAACCGGTGAGCGTCGTTTCCGAGCCGCTGGGCTCGGCGTCGGTCGGGGAGGTGGCCCTGCGCGCGGAGGAGACGCCGCAACCGGTGGTGGGATTCCTCTTCGAGGCGGCGCCCTCGCCTGCGGCCGAGCACCACGTGGAGGCGCAGGTCGCCGACGAGGCGGGCAACCACCTGCGATTCGTCGCCCGCTTCTACGGGCTCAACCCCCTGCTTCCGGCGATGATCATCAACGAGCTCACGACTCAGGGCTCGGGCAACCACCCGGACCTCGTCGAGATCCGCGTCCTCACCGACGGCAACCTCGCCGGAGCGTGCCTCTACGAGGGCGTGCCCGGCAACTGGGAGCAGCGCTTCGTCTTCCCGTCGGTGGACGTCGTCGCGGGAGACTACCTCGTCGTGCACTTCAAACCTGAGGGCATCGCGGACGAGGTGAACGAGACCTCGCGCCGCGACGCGTCCGGCGGCCTGGACGCGTCGCCCGAGGCGTGGGACTTCTGGGTAGACGGAGGCACGGGGTTATCGGGGAACAACGGCGCGATCTCGCTCTGCGAGAACCCGCTGGGAGGGTATGTAGACGCGGTGCTCTACTCGAACCGCACGAGCGACTCCGACGAGCGGTACCGGGGCTTCGCGAGCACGAAGGTGATGAATCGTGCCGATGCGCTCGCGGCCGCCGGCGCGTGGACGTTCGCCGGGGAGGCGGTCGCGCCGGAGGACGCGGTCGACCCGGAGCCGAGCACCGCGACCCGCTCGATGGCGCGCAGGTCGGACGGAACAGACACCAACTCCCGGTCGGACTGGCACATCACGCCCACGCGCGGGTTGACCCCAGGAACCGAGAACACCGACGAGGTATACGAGCCGTAGGGCGGCCCCCGCTACGCGCCCCTCGTCAGACGTGGTCCTTGAAGAGCTCCTCGATCGCGGGGCGCGGCACGGCCCCGACTTTACGGCCGACTTCCTCGCCGTTCTTGATCAGCAGCAGCGTGGGGATGCTCTGGACGCTGAACTTCATCGCGAGCTCGCCCTGAGCGTCCACGTCGAGCTTCCCGATCTTGAGCTTCCCGTCGTAATCCTTGCCGATCTCTTCGAGCACCGGCGCCACCATCTTGCACGGCATGCACCAGTCGGCCCAGAAGTCGATGAGGACGGGAACCTCCGAGTTCACGACCTCCTCCTCGAAGTTGTCGGTCGTTATTTCTACTTCGTTTGCCATGGGGTACTCCACCGAATCGGTATGCCTACGAATATGGCGCCTGCGCTGCACGCCGTCAACTCGCGACGGGCGTGCCGGCCCGCGCTCGCCCCGGCGCCGCGATCAAGCCTGTCCCGCCAGCGACGCAGCCTGCTCGCGGAGCGCTCCGCTCAGCGCCTCGGGCGTGTCGTCGGCGTGCGCGGCGACGGTGCGCACGAAGGCGCTGCCCACGACCGCCGCGTGCACGTGCGGCTCGAGCGCGACGATCTGATCGCGCTCGGAGATGCCGAAGCCGGCCATCACCTTCGCTCCGGTCGTTCGCAGGCGGTCGAGGACGCGGGTGTTCTCTTCGCCTATCTCGGTGCGCTCGCCGGTGATCCCGCGGCGTAGCGCGACGTAGACGTACTCCGGCTTGCGGTCGGTGATGAGCCCGATCCGCTCCTCGCGCGCGGTCGTCACGGTGACCGGCATCACGCGCGTTCCCAGCTTCTCCGCCGCGGTCCACGTGCCCTCGTCGTAGTCGAGCGGCACGTCCGGCAGGATGAAGCCGGCCGCCCCCGCCTCGACGCCGGCCCTCATGAACGCCTCCACGCCGCGCGCGTAGAGCAGGCTCGCGTAGGTCATGAGGAAGATAGGCACGTCGCGACCGGCTTCCCGCGCGATCGCGGCGACGTCTGACACGAATCGGAATCCTTCGGCGACGGTGAACCCGGCCTCGAGCGCGTGGTGGCACGCCTGTTGGATCGTCGGGCCGTCGGCGGTGGGGTCCGAGAAGGGGAACTGCACCTCCAGGTACGCGGCGCCGCCTTCCACGAGCCCGCGCGCCACCGCGAGCGCGCGCCGGGGATCGGGGTAGTGCGAGACCAGGTGCGCCATGATCCGGCTCATCGTTCTACCTCCGTACGCAGGAATTCGCGCCAGCGCTCGCCGTCGAGCTCGCGCGCGGTGATGAAGAGGTCCTTGTCGCCGCGGCCGGACATGTTGACGACGATCGCCTTCTCCGGCGGCAGCTCGCGCGCGAGCTTGATCGCCTCCGCCGCGCCGTGCGCGCTCTCGAGCGCGAAGACGATCCCCTCGTTGCGCGCGAAGAACTGCAGCGCCTCGAGCGCGTCGCGGTCGGTGGCGCGCGCGAACTCCACGCGTCCGGCGGTGCCGAGCGAGGCGAGCTGCGGTCCTATGCCCGGGTAGTCGAGCCCGGCGGAGACCGAGTGCGTGTCCTGCACCTGGCCGTCGTCGTCGAGCAGGAAGAGACTCTTGTAGCCCTGCACGATGCCCGGCCTGCCAAGCCCGCCCATGCGCGCGGCGTGGTCGCCGGCGCGCGTGCTGCGGCCGCCCGCCTCCACGCCGACAAGCCGTGGCCCCTCGTCTTCCAGAAACGGAGCGAAGAAGCCGATCGCGTTGCTCCCGCCGCCCACGCACGCGACGAGCGCCTCGAGCTCGAGCCCGCGCGCGTCGATCATCGCCTTCGCCTGCGCCTGCGTCTCGCGCCCCACGATCGACTGGAACTCGCGCACCATGTCCGGGTAGGGGCTCGGCCCGAGCGCGGAGCCGATGATGTAGTGCGTCTCGTCGAAGCTCGCCGCCCAGTCGCGCAGCGCCTCGTTGACCGCGTCCTTGAGCGTGCGCTGGCCGCTCGCCACCGGCTGCACCTTCGCGCCGAAGAGCTCCATCCAGTAGACGTTGGGCTTCTGCCGCGCCACGTCCACCTCGCCCATGTACACCGTACAGGGAAATCCCATCTTCGCGCAGACCGCCGCGGTCGCGAAGCCGTGTTGCCCGGCTCCGGTCTCCGCGATGATCCGCTTCTTGCCCATCCGCTTCGCGAGCAGCACCTGCCCCACCGCGTTGTTGATCTTGTGGGCGCCGGTGTTCGCGAGCCCCTCGAGCTTCACGAAGACCTTCGCGCCCCCCAGCTCGCGCGAGCTGTTCTCCGCGTAGAGAAGCGGCGTGGGCCTGCCCACGTACGTCGTCGCGATCTCGTTGAACTCATCGTGGAAACTCTCGTCGGCCATCGCCTCCACGAACGCCGCCTCGAGCTCGTCGAGCGGCGTGCGCAGGACCTCGGCGACGTACCGCCCGCCGAACTCGCCAAAGTAGTCGTTGTAGATCTTCGTCATGTGATGAGCTCCTCGAAGAAGCGGCGCAGCTTCTCCTCGTCCTTGCGTCCCGGCCCCGCCTCGAGCTTGCTCGAGACGTCGACGAGCTCGGGCGCGTAGTCGGCCACCACCCGCGCGATGTTCTCGTGCGAGAGCCCGCCGGCGAGCCACAGCGGCCCGCGCTCGCGCACCGCGGCGATCGTCTCCGGTGACAGCCGCTTCCCGCTCCCGCCGTACGCCGTGCTGTCGCGCGCGTCCACGAGGATCCTCGGAGACCGATATCGCTCGAGCGCATCCGCGGCCTCCGGCCGATCGAGGCGCAGCGCCTTGTAGTACGGAAAGGCCTGCGCCGCGCACTCGTCCGGCTCCTCGTCGCCGTGAAACTGCACCGCGTCGAGGAACCCTTCCTCGAGAAGCGCGCGCACCTCCGGCGCGAGCGGCCCGTGCGCGCCGCCGGTCACGACGACCGCGACCTTGAGCGCCGGCAGGTCCGCGAGGTCGCCGACGATCGCAGGGTCGGCGCGGCGCGGCGAGTCGGCGAAGACGAAACCGAGCAGCTCGGCGCCGAGCTCGACCGCGAGCTCGGCGTCGTGTCGATTGGTGATCCCGCAGATCTTGACAAGCGGTCGGTCGGCGCGCATCCGCGCGGTGAGCCGGCGCCAGAAGTCGGGGGCGGTCGCGCGCGCGGGGTCCCCGTCCGCCGACGGCTGCCCGCGCAGCCCGGCGAGGATCCCGCCAATCGCGTCCTGGTCTCGCACGGCGGCCTCGCCCACGAGCAGCCCGTCGAACCCGCTCGACGAGACGAGCAGCGCGTCCTCGCGCGTAAACACCCCGCTCTCGAAGACCGCGCGGTGATCCCAGTCTATCTTCGCGCGCAGCCGGACCGGCGTCAGCAGGTCGACGCGAAAGGTCGACAGGTCGCGCGCGTTGATGCCCACAAGCGGCGGCGCGACCGCGCGCGCCTTCTCGAAATCGTCGTCCTCGTGGAGCTCGACGAGCGCCGCCATTCCCAACTCGCCCGCGCGCGCGTGCATCCGGGCAAGCTCGTCCGCGTCGAGGACCGAGGCGATGAGCAGCACCGCGTCCGCGCCGGCGCGGTAGCTCACCTCCACGTCCTCCTCGTCGACGAGGAAGTCCTTGCGCAGCACCGCGAGGTTCGGATGCGCGCGCTTCACGGCCATGAGGTCGTCGAGCGAGCCCGCGAAGTGCTCTTCTTCGGTGAGGATGGAGACCGACCGCACCCCCCGGTCGACGTAGCGGCCGGCGAGCTCGACCGGGTCGAGCCCGGCGTCGATCGCGCCGCGCGACGGGCTCTTCCGCTTGATCTCGCAGACGAGGCGCGGCGCGCGCAGGAAGCGCACGAGCGGCGCGGTGCGCTCGGGAGCGACGTCGGCGCCGAGCGTGTGGCCCTCGGCGGCGATGCGTCCTCGGCGCCGGGTGACGATCTCGTCGCGGATGTTCACGCCGCGCCCTCCGCGGCGGCGCGCGCCGCGCGCTCGGCGAGTTGCTGCGAGGCGGCGACGATGCGATCCACGTAGGCGGCGAGCGTCCCGTCGTCGATAGCCGCGCGCACCTTCGCCGCGCCGGCGGCGATGTCGTCCACGACGCCGTAGACGGCGAGCGCGGCGGCGGCGTTCAGCACGACCGCGTCGCGGACGGCGGCCGGGCCCCCGCCGGCGAGGATCTCCTTCGCGACGGCCGCGTTGTCGGCGGCGTCTCCTCCGGCGAGGTCTGCCATCGTGTGGCCGCTCACGCCGAAGTCGGCCGGATCGATCACCGCCTCGTGCATGTCACCGGCCTCGTCGATCGTCACAGAGCGCGTGCGGTCGCTCACCGAGATCTCGTCGATCCCGTCGAGCCCGTGGACGACCATGGCCTTGCGGATACCGAGCATGTGCGCGGCCTCCGCGACGATGGGCACGAACTCTTCGGCGTAGACGCCGATGAGCTGGTACGCAGCGCCGGCCGGGTTCACGAGCGGACCTAAGAGGTTCATGATCGTCTTCACGCCCAGCTCGCGGCGGGGAACCGCGGCGTGGCGCATCGCGCCGTGGTAGAGCGGCGCGAAGAGGAAGCCAAAGCCGTGCTCGCGGATGAGCTGCTCGGTATACGCCGGCGGGAGGTCGATCGCGATGCCGAGCGCGCGGTAGAAGTCGGCGCTGCCGGACTTCGAGCTCACCGCGCGGTTGCCGTGCTTCGCGACCGTCGCGCCGCAGGCGGCGGCGGCGAGCGCGGAGAGCGAGCTGATGTTGAAGGTGCCCAGCCCGTCGCCGCCGGTCCCGCACGTGTCGAGCACCGGCCGGTCGATCGTCACCGGCGTGCGTTTTCGCTGGAGCACCGACGCGCACCCGGCGATCTCCGCGGGGAGCGGGCCGCGCGATGCGATCGCCACGAGAAAGCCGGCGACCTGCGCGGGGGTGAGGTTGCCCTCGGTGAGCTCCTCCATGAAGTTCGCCGCCTCCTCGCGCGAGAGCGTCGCGCCCTCGAGCAGCGAGGTGAGCACCACCTTGGAGACGAAGGGCTCGCGCCGGTAGTTCAGGAAGTTGCGAAGCAGCCGCTTGCCCGCGTCGCTCGCGATGCTCTCCGGGTGGAACTGGACGCCCTCCACCACGTGCTGCGTGTGGCGGATGCCCATGATCTCGCCGTCTTCGCTCGTCGCGGTGACCTCAAAGCCGTCGGGGACGGTCGCCTCGTCGACGGCGAGCGAGTGGTAGCGCGTGAACAGCGACGGCGTGGGGATCGAGCGGAAGAGGCCGCGTCCATCGGTCCCGATCCACTCGGCCTTCCCGTGCACGATGCGCTTCGCCTGCACGATCCGTGCGCCGAAGGCGTAGCCGATCGCCTGGTGTCCGAGGCAGACTCCCAGGATAGGGATGCGGCCGGTGAACTCCTGAATCGCCTGGACCGATACGCCGGCTTCTTCCGGCCTGCCCGGACCCGGCGAGATCACGAGCTTCGACGGCTCGAGCGCGCGCAGCCCGTCGATGGTGATGCGGTCGTTGCGGATCACGCGGACCTCTTCGCTCGTGAGCTCGCTCAGGTACTGGAAGAGATTGTGCGTGAACGAATCGTAGTTGTCGATGAGAACGATCATGCGTCCACCTCCACGCCGGCGGCGCGCGCGAGCGCCCCGAGCTTCTCCTGCGTTTCCTCGTACTCGCGTTCGGGCTTCGAGTCGTAGACGATCCCTGCGCCCGCCTGCAGCACGAGCGTGTCGCCGCGCTTGTACGCGCTCCGGATCGTGATGCACGTGTCGAGGCTCCCGCCGGGCTCCATGTAGCCGACGAGCCCCGCGTAGAATCGGCGTGAGACCGGTTCGATCCGGTCGAGCACCTCGATCGCGCGGATCTTCGGCGCGCCGCTCACCGTGCCCGCGGGGAACGTCGCGCGGATCAGATCGGCCCCGGTCTTTCCTTCGGCGAGCTTCCCTTCGACCTGCGAGACGATGTGCATCACGTGGCTGTAGCGCTCGACGACGAACGACTCGACCACCTCCACCGAGCCGGGCACGCACACCCGCCCGATGTCGTTGCGCGCGAGGTCGACGAGCATCAGGTGCTCGGCGCGCTCCTTCTCGTCGGCGAGGAGCTCCTCCTCGAGCTTCTTGTCCTCGTACCGATCCGCGCCGCGGCGGCGCGTACCCGCGATCGGGCGGATGGAGACCCGGTCGTCCTTGAGCTTCACGTGGACCTCCGGCGAGCTGCCGAAGAGCTCGTAGGAGCCGAAGTTGAGGTAGAAGAGGTACGGCGACGGGTTCGCGGTGCGCAGCCTGCGGTACGCCTCGACCGCCGGGAGCTTCGTCTCGAGCTCGACGCGCCGCGAGAGCACCGCCTGCAGCAGGTTCCCCTTCACGATCTCGTCGCGGATCTCCGCGACGCCCGCCTCGTAGGCGGCGCGATCGGCCCCCGGGTTCTTCACCGTGGCGTCGTACTGCTTATCGTCGGCCTGCAGGTAGTTGAAGTCGAGGTCGGTGATGCGCGACTCGGTCTCATCGAGCGCGGCCTCGAGATCGATCTCGTGCTCGTCGTAATTGAGCCCGATCAGGTAGATCAGGTCGGTATAGTGGTCGAAGACGACGAAGACGTGCCCGAAGAGAAACGAGGCGTCGGGCAGCGAGAGCCCATCGGCCTTCTGCGCGATCCTGATCGTATCGCAGTAGGCGGCGAACTCGTAGGAGAGAAAGCCGATGCCGCCCGCCGGGAAGGGGAAGTCCTGGTGCGGGAGCGTGTGCTGGTTCGAGAAGTAGACGAGCACGTCGAGGACGTCCTTCGCGTCGCTTCGCACCGTGCGCCGCTGCGAGCCGGTCCAGAGGACGATCTCCCGGCCGATCTGCTCGAGCCGGAACGCCTCGCGCACCACGAGCAGCGAGTAGCGCTCGCGCCCCTTGTGGAACGACGACGACTCGAGGATCGCGAGCGCGTCGAGCTTGCGCGCGAGGCCGTACGGCGTGAACCGCTCGCCCGGCAGAATCTTGATGATCGTGTCGCTTCGTGCCATGCGTCCTCCTTGCGGCGCCCCCCGGTCTCACCCACGGGCCCGGCACCCACGGGCCCGACCCACAAAAAAAGCCGCGCTTGCGCGCGGCTTCTTCTCGCTGCCGCGACGACCAGGATCTCTCTCAGGTCGGCGGCATACCGGTACCGGGACCTGAGTCAGGTCCACCACCAGTTCATGCTGATCTGTCGTACGACAGGGGTAATCATTGCTGGAACCTTACCGGTTTGGACGGGTTGCGTCAAGCGTTCCCTGGTAGAGTGCAGCAGCCTCACGCGGTCCAGTCTTCCACCGCGAGGCCGGGCACCCGCCCGAACTCTGACGTGTTATGGGTGACGAGCGTGCATTCGCACGCGCGGGCAATCGCGGCGATGACGAGGTCGTTCGGTCCGATCGGCGTGCCCAGACGCTCGAGCCCGGCCCGGATGTCCGCGTAGTGGTCGGCCTCGATGCTCCCAAAACCCACGAGCGAGAACGGTTGAAGAAACTGCCGGAGCACACGCAGGTTCTCTTCGAGTCGGTCGCTCTTGTACGCTCCGTAGAGCAACTCCGCCTTTACGAGCGCAGGAACACCGATCTCAGTGGGGCGCATCGCAAGAACATGCCGGCGCACCGCGGGGGAAACACCCTTGAGATAGTCGATGCACGTGTTCGTGTCGAGGAGATAGGTCACAGCTGGTCGCGGGGTACGTCATCGGCGGACGCGTCGTCGACGCCAAACGTATCGTCGTCAATCGCACCGAAGAGGTCGCCGAAATGGGCCGGCCATTCGTCTTCCATCGACGAACGAAGCTTCCTGGCAACGTACTTGGAGAGCGATACGCCTTCCGTCGTCGCCGCAAGCTCGATGCGCCGAAGCGTTGTCTCGTCGAGATACAATGACACCTGCGGCATATTCTCCTCCTATGTTATATAATATACTTGCAATACCACGCCGTCAAACTACTTTGGCAGCCATCACTCTTCGAGAATCCGATCCAGCGACCAGTTCCCGGACTCGCTCCTTCACGTCGTGCCTCTCTTGTCCTCATCGCCGATGTGCTCGTCGAGCAGCCGGATCGTCCGCTGCAGCCGCGGGGCACGGAATCGCTCTGCCATCTCGGCCATCGTCCGCATATCCAGCCGATCGGTCTCCTGCAGTCGCAACTCAGAGACATAGGCCGGATCCTCACTTCCGGGGGTCAGGTAGAACAGGTCGAGCAGCGCCTTTTCGGGTCTCGCGATGTGCGCCTCCTGCTTTCCCGAGGTTTCCTGCGTGTAGCCGAAGAACACTTCGCGTTTCACATGTCGATATACGATTCGTCCGACGGGTGACTCGATGGTAGACGGCCTGCCGGTCGTGACGCACGTCGTTTCGGCCACGTACTCCGGGATCATGCCGAAATGCGCGAGCGCCGACTGAAGACTCACGTAGCTCCCCCGCTTGATCGTCGACGCGACGACGTTCAGGTCGAGTCGCACGCGCCTGAACGGTTCGCGAAGCGTATACCATCCCTTGTGAATGCGGATGAGCCGCCCCCTGGCCACCCAACGGCTGAGCTGGACTCGAACCACGCTGATGTCCTGCCCTGCGGTGATCATTCCAGCGGAGAAGCAGTGAAGATCCGAAGCGATCTCGACGAGCCGATCAAACTCCATTGCAATATCTTAACAAGAATGGCAAAATGGCGCAACCTAATGCTCGGCGAACATCGTCTCGCGCCGCAGCCTCGTTCCGATTATGCGGAGTGCCGCTCCGCAAAATAGGCCGATTCTGCGGAGTTTTGCTCCGCATTCTTGCCGTATCCCGTGGATCGTGCTACCGTGAGACGTGTATGTTCCACGCGCATGCGAGCCGCTTTCGGCGGCCATCAGCCCGGACAAGGTGCTGGTGATTCTCGGACCGCGGCAGGTCGGAAAGACGACGATGGTTCGCAGCTTCATGGGCCAGGAGAGCGGGCGAGCGCTCTTCGTGCACGGCGACGATGTCCGTGCCCAGACCAACTGGGGTTCGAACGACCTCGAGCTCCTGCTCCGCATGGTCGAGGGCTACGATGTCGCGGTGATCGATGAGGCCCAGCGCATTCCGTCCATCGGCGTGTCGCTGAAGCTGCTTATCGACGCCGGCGCCGGAGTCAAACTGATCGCAACCGGGTCGTCGGCCTTCGAGGCGGCCGGGCAGGTCGGCGAGCCGCTGACGGGCCGCAAACGCACCCTGACACTTCTTCCGCTTTCACAGGTCGAGCTCAGGACAATCTGGAATCGTTTCGAGCTCACCGAGAAGCTGGACGAGTTCCTCGTCTACGGCTCGTATCCGGAGGTCATCACGGCGGCGAGTCGCGAGGAGAAGCGCGCCATACTCCAGGAGATAACCGGATCGTACCTCTTGAAGGACATCCTCGAGCTCGACCGGGTGCGAAGCTCGAAGGTTCTGCTGGATCTGCTTCGTCTCGTCGCCTTTCAGGTAGGCTCCGAGGTCTCTCATCGCGAGCTCGCCACGCAGATCGGTCTGGACGGCAAGACGGTTGGCCGGTATCTCGATCTGCTCGAGAAGGGATACGTCCTGTACAACGTCCGGGGATTCAGCCGCAACCTGCGGAAGGAAGTCACCAAAAAGAGCAAGTACTATTTCTACGACACGGGCATCCGAAACGCCGTGATCGCCAACTTCAACGAGCTACCCGACCGCGACGACCGCGGAGCCCTGTGGGAAAACTTCATCTTCGTCGAGCGCCTGAAGCGGCTCACCTACGCCGGAGGAGCTGCGAAGACGTACTTCTGGCGAACGTGGGACGGTCAGGAGATCGACATGGTCGAAGAGCGTGGAGGGCGAATCTCCGCGTACGAGATGAAGCAGCGCCGCAAGGCCCGCTCATCCGCACCAACCGCATGGAAGGAAGCCTACCCGGACGCGACGTACACGGTGATCACGCCGGAGAACTACCTGGAGTTCGTGCTCGGCGACGACGGGTAGCTCAGCGGTCGGCTGTGTGGGACATGGTTCCGCCTCAGGCAAGGATCTGCCGCTACGTGCAGCTCAAGACGATCCAGAGAACGGGTCGAGCGGATGGTGTTCAGTTGGCGGGTCAGATCAAGCTCCCGATCAATGAAGCCGAATTCACTACGGATACGCGAGCGAACGGTTTCGCTATCCGACACGCACAAGCTCTGCGTGGGTTCTGACGTCGCGGGAAACGTCGTTGTCGTAGTCGAGGCCGATAAGGTCAAACGGGAGCTGAAGTTCCATCAACAGTTCGCCATACGCCGCGAAAAAGCGATTCTTTGGCAAGCCCACTGCCGCAATGTCGATATCGGACTCGGATCGTGCAGTGCCTGAAGCATAGGAACCAAAGAGATAGACCTCAGTCGCGCCGTACCTCTTGAGGATCGCCGTCGCCTTACTGAGGTCCTGCTCGACAATCGGTGATAGAGACCCCGGTGTTCCCATGCCACAAGTCTACTCACGATTCAGTTCGACAACAACCTGGCAAAATGCCTGCTCTGAGGCGACCTACACCGTGAGCACGCGGCACGAGTGCCTAAACTGCGTACTCCGCGACGACGGATAGCTCAGCCGCGGCCTCGCTCGACTCGCGTCACGCGCCTCAGAAGGACGTTCTGGACGTCACGGCGGCCGTCGATGATGGCCACAACGAAGGTGACATCCTGATCGGTCTGGTAGAACAGGCGCCACGGTGAGAGGACGATCTCCCGATAGCGTGTCACGCCGTAGCGCGCAAGTTCGGGTACCACGCGTCCGCTGTCCGGATGGGTCTCGAGCCGCTGGACTGCCGTGTCCACGCGCTCGACGAGCGTGGTCGCAGCCTGCGGTGACTCGATCCCAAGGAACGACACGAGCTCTCGAAGGTCCTCGGCCGCCACCGAAGCCCAGCGGACGGGTCTCACTGGCTGTGGATCGACTTCATCGCACCCGCGATCGCTTCGTCGTGGGTCACGGTCTTCCCTTCGTCTATCTCGCGCTCCGCCTGGGCAACGAGCTTCAGCAGCCCGATCGCATCGACCATCTCCTGGTACGAGGCGGTATCCAGCAACACGCCTCTGGCGTGGCCGTTCTGAGTGATCACGATCGGGTTTCGGCTGTCGTTCACGCGCTTGAGCATCTCTGCTGCGTGCGTCTTTACGTAGGAAATGGGGCGGATCGACTCGTCGAGTTTCATGGTGACCTCAGTCCGGATAAAGTATCATTTTCGGACTCATCGCGCAAGAATCAGCCCGAATCGCGCGTACTCGTCGAACCGTGAGTCCGACGAAAGCATCGCGAATCCTGCCTGGATGCACTGCAAGATCAGCAGGCGGTCGAAGGGATCCCGATGATCGGTGACCACCGGCAGCCGGTGCGATCCCGCCGCGACTTCGGCGTCGAGCGGGAGTACGTGGAAGCCGGACGCAACGGCCGCGGGCAGCGTCTGCTCGGGCGTGATGCCGCCCAACTCAAGCTTGCCAAGGGCGTACTTCAGCGAGATTTCCCAGTAGCTCACCGCGCTCGTGTACTTGACGTCATCGTTGTTCTCAACGACCTCTCGAGCGCGTCGGTCGAGTCGATCGGGGTCAACGAGCGTCCACAGGAGGCAGTGGGTATCGACCAGGACGTTCACGGTTCAACGAGCTCCTCACCGGTCATTTCGAAGTCGTCCATGAACCGCACCGAACCACGCCCGGCGAGAGCACCTGTCGCCACGGCGTGCCGCGAACGGTATGACGAATACGGAACCAGCACCGCCACGGGCTCCTTGCTCCGGCCGTAGGAGATCACGACCTCCTCGCCGTGCTTGACGAGGTCGATCACCTCAGAGAACCGTGCCTTGAAGTCGCCTACGGGCATGGTCTTCATTGTCCACAATGATAGCTGTTGCATCGTTACTTGTCAACTTGACATGCGGAGCCCTCGGTACGCTTCGCCGGCGTCCCGAATATCAGCCGATGGGCGGTCGCCCGCCCACCGGCCCCATCGGTCGCGTCTAGAAAACGGGTACAGCCTCCTTCTTCTCGGCTTCGGCGGTTTCGCCCTTTTCGGCCGGCAGATCCGCCTGCGCCTCGACGCGCTTGTTCCACTGCGGCTTGAACTCGACGTGCTCGGCGACGACCTTCACGCGCGAGCGCGGCTCGCCGTCCTTATTCTCCCAGCGGTCCTGCTTCAGCCGCCCCACCACGCGCACGCCACGGCCCTTCTCGAGCTCGTCGTTGCACCGCTCGGCGAGTCGGCTCCAGACTTCGACTTCGAAGAAGGAGACCTCCTCCTGCATCTGCTCGTCCGCGCGATAGTACCGGTTCGCCGCCACGCCGAAGTTGCACACCGGCGTCCCCTTCGGCGTCGACGCGAGCAACGGATCCCGCGTGAGGTTTCCCTCAATCAGTACCGAATTCAGATCGTTCATGTTTTCCTCCTCGCGGCGCCGCCGGGCCCGATCGACGCCGCTGTAAGAGGTATACGGGGGAAAGGGGCGTGGTGCTTCATAACAGCCAGGCGCCGCGCGAGCCCGGGCGCGCGTCGGAGCGCTCGCCGATGCGGGACATTGTGACGGCATCGAGGAGCGCCTTCTCCGCGGTCGCGATGTACGCCTCCTGCACTCCGGAGGCTTCCTGCGTGTAGCCGAAGAATACCTGCCGCTTCACGTGCCTGAAGACGATGCGTCCCGCCGGCGAGTCGATGGTCCGCGGCCTGCCAGTCGTGACGCACGTCGTCTCCGCCACGTATTCGGGGATCACGCCGTGGTGCGCAAGCGCGGATTGGAGACTCACGACCCCTGGTTGATGGTCGATCCTACGACGTTGAGGTCGAGCCGCACGCGCCGGAAGCGCTCCCGGAGCGTATACCAACCCTTGTGGATGCGAAGCGAGCTCGACGAGCTCTTCAAGCTTCATCGCAAGCGCTCGCCGAACGACTACGAGCATTTCGTCCGAAGCGGGAGGTGGATAGCGGGAATCGCCTACGCTATAGTGGGCGCATGCGAACCCTGTTTACGTTCATCATCGTCGCCCTCCTGCTCCCGCTCCCGGCGTTCGGGCAGGAATGGGCTCTGCACCGCGTCGCCGACATAGCCGAGCTCCGCGCGACCACCGATCGGCGAATCGACGAGGGGTATACGCCGGTAGCGCTCGACATCAGCGACGAGCTTGGCCTGACGGTGCTCTACGCCCGGCTCGGCTCGTGGGACGCCGACTCGTACGCGATCGAGCAGCTGTCCACGCTGGACAACCTGAACGAGCTCGTCACGAGCCGCATCCGCGAAGGCTGGTTTCCCATGGACTTCGCCTTCGGCGCCGACGCGAACGCGCTCCTGTTCACGAGCACTGCCGCCGTCGTCGGAGGCTGGCGCATCGTCAGCGCGCCGGCTTCCTCGATCGAGGTGCAGAAAACGGTCGCCGAGTACCGCGCCGAAGGATTCACGCCGATGGGCGTCTCGGCGCTCGACGACGGCCAGCTCGCGCTGCTGCTTCTGAACCTCCCCGAGGCGGAAGCGCCCGCGTCGATCATCATGGGCGTGCCGACGGACCCGGAAGAGGCGGTCGTCGCGCTCCAGTCGATGGTCGCCGACGGCTGGACGCCGATCAGCGTCACGACCACCGCGACCGAGATGGTCGTCCTCTTCCTCGAGCTGTAACCCCCGCGCGCCCTGCCGCGCGCCCTGCCGGGCGCACCACAAAAAAGGGCTGCCTCCTGAGAGGCAGCCCCGATATCCGTCTGCGTCGAGTGTGGACGCTTAGAAGGAGATCGTTCCCGCAGCGGTGATCACACCCTTGTCGCCCTCTTCGGCGAGGTCTTCGGACTCGTACTGGAGCGTGAAGACGGTGTTCTCAACGAAGCCGCTGAGCTCGACACCGGCGATGAGAGACAGCGTCGTGGCAGGATCGACACCGTAGTCGGTCTCTACGAGGTAGCCGAACGCAGCGAACGGCATGATGCCGCCGGTCGCGTAGGCGAGCGCGGTCTCGTTGTAGATGCCGTAGAGCACCATGATGTCGATCATCTGGAAGGTGTTCGACAGCGCAAGGCCCTCGACGAGGCCCGAGGCGTCAACGGTCACTTCCTGGTCGATCTTCAGGTCGGGATCGCCGTCTGCTACGTAGGTCGTGGCGCCGAGGCCGAGGCCGGCAACGTCCGCGCTCAGACCGAGCGACGCGTCGTACGTCTCACCGGGCACCCAGTAGTCGACACCGATGTCGACCGTGGCAGGACCGAGAGTGGCGTCAATGCCGGCGGTCAGGCCAATGTCGCCCGGCTCCTGGAAGGGGCCGTAGTGCGCGCCGAGGGTGACGGTAGCGGGGCCGGCGGCGACCTCCGCGATTCCACCGAGCGCGTACGCGTTGGTCACGTTCTCTTCCCACGTGCCCGCGGAGGCGACGATGAGCGAGAGGGTGGCAGGCCCGAAGGTACTGCTCGCGGTCAGGCCCTGGTAGGACGAAGCCGTGTCGCCAACTTCGTCGGCGATGAAGCTCACTTCGCCCGAGCTATCGGTACCAAGAACGATATCGTCGTCTTCGAGATCAGCGGTCAGGACCGCCTCGACGTTCTCGTAGCCTTCGCCCTCTTCGAGGGTCACGTCGCTCAGCGAAACCTTCACGACGTCGGCAGGGTCGTCGTCATCGCTGAAGACGAATCCGGCCGCGTTGCCCGCCGCAAAGCTCGGGGCCGACCAGATGGTGACCGTCACGGGGTCGAACATCCAGCCCGCTTCCACGGACGGGGCCGCGACCGTGACGGCGTCGTCGCTCGCGAACGAGATCTCCCAGCCGCTCAGCGTGATCCAGCCCTGCGTACCGCTCTCTTCGTCGCCGCTCAGCCACTCGAGCGAGATGCTGCTCGCGGCTTCGTTCTGGAAACCGGTGGCGTTGTTATTCAGGTCCATGCCAAAGGTAAGCGTGGCGCTACCGGTGACGGTGACATCCTGAGCAAACGCGAGCCCGGAGACGAGAAGCAGTCCAATTAACAGAATACTCAGCTTCTTCATTAGAGTTCCTCCTTGAAGCTTCAGGGGCTCGGGTCAACGACCCGAGGTCGTCCCCCCATCTTAGGATTTGTCCGGTAGTATAGCCGAGCCCGATTGCGCTGTCAAGCATTTCGCAAGTTTCTCACAAAGCGCGTATCTGTCGGCCATGCAAGGAATTCGCACCCCCCGAACGGGCTATTGTCGGCCGCGGGCCGATGTATACGACGGCCGGGGCGCGCGAAAACGGCGGGACACGGCGACAGAGGCCGGTTTCCTCCGCCCCGGCCACACCAGAACGCCGAAATTCGCTATCCTACCAGGCATGAGCGATCAGAGCCGCCGCGCGAGGGCAGACTGGACCGCGTTCGACGCGACAGGGGGCGATCTGGAGACCCGGGCCGACGCGCTCGGCCTCGAGCGCGAGGACCTCGCGGCGCAGGCGGAGCCGCTCGAGCTCGCCGTGGAAGGCGGCATCCTCGAGTACAAGCGGACGCTCCTCAACGACGCCTTCCGGGCGATCGAACAGGCGCGCTACCGCTCGCTCACCGGCGCGCAGATCCTCGGGATCGCGAAGCAGTTCGGGGTCTACGCCTACGTGGCGACCGTCCAGCGGTTCATGGCCGACGGCACCATGCCGCTGCGCGAACATCGGCCCAAAGCCGAAGAGCCCGAACCGTCCGAAGCCGACGAGGCGGAGGCCGACGTCAAGCAGATCATCGCCGAGATCCAGGAGCGCGTGAAGAAGGAGCCGGAGCTTCGCACGCGGCAGCCGGTGAAGAACATCCTCATGCAGCTCTCGCGTTACTCGCGCGAGCTCGAACAGTTCAAGGACGTCACCGCGCGCACACCGCCGGATAAACGGGGCAATATCGCCAAGAATTTCCGCATGACGACCGAGGAGATCTTCGCGAGCATCCGGCGCAACTACCAGCAGCTCGAGCGGGAGGAACGCGAGGCGATGCCCACGCAGCCGCAGAACATCCTGCTTCGCATCCCCGTCGACAAGCTCTCCGGGCTCTTCCTCAAGCAGTCGCGCGCGGCGGTCGAGGTCCGATCGGGCCTGCTCTTCGCGCACGAGGAGCAGTACCAGACGCGCGAGCTCCTGCTCTCGCTCGCCGACTATCACGAGCGCATGCTCGCCATGGTCGACGAGGAGGAGACGAGCTACCGCGAGCTCACCGGCACCGACCGCCTCGCGATCCTCGCCTCGCGCACCTTCGCCGGCGAGGTGAAGAAGCGCATCGAGCGGGAGACCGAGGTCTACTGAGGTATCAGGGGCGCAGCGAGAGCACGAGCTCGAGCCCGGCGTCCACCTCGCGCACGAGCTCGTAGGAAAGAACGCCGTGCCGACGCACAAGACGCCTCTTGTCGACGGCCGCGAGCTGAGATACGACGATCACCGACGTCCTGCGCAGGCCGGTATCATCCGTGTCGGCGAGCACGTTGCCCGGGGCGTCGGCGAGTTGCAGGTTCGTCGTGAAGGGAACCACGATCGTCGTAGCGATTCTGCTCGCGTTGAACGCATCGGCCTGGACGACGAACACTGGACGCTCGAAGCCGGGCTCGCTTCCGAACGGCAGGCCAAAATCGGCCCACCAGATCTCACCACGGGTCATCACGCGTGAGGTCGCGCAGCGCTTCGATCGAGACGTCTGCTTCGGCGACGGAGTGGTGTTCGCTTCCGTCCCCGGACCCGTATACCGCGTCGAGCTTCTCCGTGAGCCGATCGCGCTCGTGGTTGCGTATGAACTCCTCGAGCGCACGCGTCACGAGCTGGCTGCGCGGGACGCCCAGCTGTCGGGCCGTGCGCTCGGCGTCGGCATAGACGTCGTCAGGAATGGAAACGGCGGTCTTCATCTGCCTTGAGTATAACCGGAGTATAACCGAAGAGCAAGGGCGATCGGCTACTCGTCCTCCAGCCTCGCGAGCTCGCGCAGCTCGTCGACGAAGGCAGCGTGGGCCGTGATTACGCCCTCCACCGCCGGTTCGACGTGGTCCTGCGCGATCATGAGCTTGCGTGGATCCAGACCCGAGTCGTAGATGTGGCGAAAGGCGTGGCGGAACCGGCGCAGCTCGTCGACGTGCCGGGTCAGCTCGAGCGACCAGACCCGCGGCCGAATCTCCGGCACCTCCACCGCCATCCGCTGAACGACCGAGCGGTGCCACGAGCGCTCGTTCAGGTGGTTCTCGAACGCCTTCGCGATGCGCAGCGCGTACCCCTCGATCGCGCTGTAGAGATTGTGAATCGTGTAGCCGACCGCCGCGTAGTCGTACTCGGACTGCTGCGAGGCGCGAAGGCGTTCGAGAGCCTGCCGATTCGTCTCAGCCAGTCTGCGGATAAGCACGAGATCGAGCTCCAGCTCTCCGATCAGGTCAAACAGCTCCTCACCCGTCGGCACGATACACCTCCACACCGTGGCGCTCGACGGCATCGCGGACGTAGTCGGAGCACCACGTGAGATCGACGAGATCCACGTCGAAGCTCGAATCGAGCGCGACGTCGAGCAGATCGCCGTAGCGATCGGAGTCCACCGCGAGGTCGATGTCGAAGCCGGGCCGCTTCACGCGCCCGCGCGCGATCGAGCCGAAGAGAACGACCCGGCGGAGCCCCGGATCGCGGGCCCGGAACGCCACGACGAGCCGATCGACCTCCGCGCGTGCCTCCCGCAGGCGCACCTCGATCAGCCGCGCGCGTTCGACGCGGTCGCGCTCGGCGCGTCGCCGGGCGCGCACAGCGATCGCGCGCAGCTTGTCATGCTCCGTCTTGTCGCTCATCGCGTGTTCCACCCCGTCACACTACCACCTTCGCCTACTCCCCCACCAGATCGCCCATCCCCGCCGCCTTCGCGGTCTCCACCGCCTCCTTCACGAGCTGGCTCTCGCCGCGTCGGCAGACGAGCACGCGCCCGTTCTTCACGACGACGTGCAGATCGTTCACCCCGCAGAGCGCGACCGGCAGGTCGGAGTCGATGTGGTTCCCGGAGCTCTCGATCTCCACGATCGACGCCGCGCCGGGCGCGGTCGCACGGTCGGGCGACGGCGAGAGGCTCGCCGCCTCGTCCCAGCTCCCCACGTCGCTCCACGCGAAGCTCGCCGGCACGACCGCAACCCGCTCGCTCTTCTCCAGGAGCGCGTAGTCGATGCTCGCCTTCGGCAACGACTCGTACACCGATGCGAGCGCGTCCGGATCGGCGGCGCGCGATCCGTCGCTTCGGGATTCCAGGCCGATGCGGCCCGAACGCCCGAATACCCGCGCGATCTCCGGCGCGTGCTCGGCGAGCTCGTCGGCGAAGCGGCCGGCGGTGAACGCGAACATCCCGGCGTTCCAGTAGAAGTTCCCGCGGCGCAGGTACTCCTCGGCGGTCTCGCGGTCCGGCTTCTCGCGGAAGGCGTCCACCACGAGCCCGGTGGCGAGCCCGGCGCCGGCCTGGATGTAGCCGTAGCCGGTCTCCGGCCTCGTGGGCGCGATCCCGAAGGTGACGAGGTACCCCTCGCCGGCGAGCTGCACGGCGAGCCCGGCGTCGGCGGCGAAGCGGTCGACCGGCTCGATCACGTGGTCGGCGGTGAGCACGAGCACCGACGCGTCGGGCGGATGCTCCTGCGCGATCCAGCGCACCCCCAGCGCGATCGCCGGCGCGGTGTTGCGCCCGACCGGCTCGGGGAGGTAGACGACGCGAGAGAGGAGGTCGGGGGTGGCGAGCTCGCGCACGTGCTCGGCGATGGGCTCCACGTGGTCGCGATGGGTAACGACGACGATGGGCCCCTCGGGCGTCGCCGCGAGCGCGCGGAGGACCGCCTGCTGGACGAGGCTGGGCGGGCGGCCGTCCGCGCCGGCCGAACCGATGCGCATGAGCTGCTTGGGCGCGCTGGGGATGGAGGCCGGCCAGAGCCGCGTTCCCGACCCTCCGGCCATGATGATCGTTGCGTCAGCCATGCTCCTACTATATCATGTTCGCCATGGCTAGCAGTTTCACCCTGGCGATGTACCCGTGGGTCTACAAGGCGCAGTATCAGGACGACGGCTCGTGGACCGAGACGTACGACGAGAAGCCGCACAAGTCTCCCACCGAGGAGGCGGCGCTCCCGCCCGAAAAGCGGCGGGCGCTCCAGGGGTCGCGGAACTCGTTCCCCGAGCTGCCGCTCGTGAACTACACGACGCAGTACGGGATGGGCTGCTTCGAAGGGCTGAAGGCGTTCCCGCAGAAAGACGGCTCGCTGGCGATCTTCCGACCGGACGAGAACGGCGTGCGCATGGCCCGATCGATGGAGGGGCTCCTGATGCCCGTGTATCCGGCCGATCTCTTCGTCGAGGCGTGCGTCGAAGCAACGCGTCGCAACCACCGCCTGGGCTTCTCGCCGGACTACGACCCGGCGTGGGAGAAGACCGACTTCGTCGACGGCCACTCGATCTACATCCGGCCGTTCAGCTACTCGGAGCCGGGGATCGGGCTGAACCTCTCGTCGAAGCCGTGGGTCGTCATGGTCGAGACCGAGGTGGGAAGCTACTTCGACCCGGAGGCCGACGCGAAGGCGATCACGACCGACAAGGTCCGTGCGACCCCCGGCGGCACCGGCTGGATCAAGTGCGACGCCAACTACGTCATCCCCACCCTGACGAAGAAATCGGTCCAGAAGCAGGGCTACATGGAGGCGATCTTCCTCGACGCGGCCGAACAGCGCTACGTCGAAGAGGGGTCGAGCTGCAACGTCTTCTTCCTGCTGTCGAACGGCACGCTCGTCACGCCGTCGCTCGAGGACACGGTCCTGCCCGGCATCAACCGCAAGAGCGTCGTCGACATCGCGCGCTCGAAGGGCGTGAAGGTCGAGGAGCGCCGCGTGCCCATCGACGAAGTGATGGACGACGCGGTCGAGTGCTTCGTGACCGGCACCGCCGCCGGCGTGGCGTACCTCGAATCGATCGAGCACCACGGGACGACGCGCGTCTTCCGCGACGGCAAGGTGGGCGAGCTCACCCACGAGCTGCGCTCGACGCTCAAGGGCATCCAGTACGGCACGGTCGAAGACGGCTTCGGCTGGATGGTGCCGGTGTAGTCAGAACACCAGGTCGTCGAGGTCCTCGGGGATATCGTTGTAGATCTGCATCTTGTACTCGGGCCGCGGGTAGAGCGCCTCGCGCTGGTTGAGGTAGGCGAGATCGACGGCGTCCGACCGTGAGAGCGTGGCCGGGTCGCGCTGATAGTTCTCGGCGAGCTCGGTCGATTGCGTGAAGTAGACGAGGCTCTGCGAGTACTTGTCGGGGTCGCTGTTCTGCTCGGAGAGCTCATAGAGCGCGACGCCGAGGTTGTTGTACCCGCGGAAGAGGTACTCGATGACCGACTGGTGCTCGGGGTCCTCGTCGACGAGCAGGTTCCGGATGCTGTCGCGCTGCCGCTCGGCGCGGTCGATGAGCTCGCGGTAGTACGCCTCCGAGGCGAAGTAGGTGGCGCGGCGAAAGTGCGTATTCGCGGTCGCCCACAGGAGCGCGTTCGTCTCCGCGGCGGGGTCGTCTGCGGCCGCGCGGAACTCGGCGAGCGCCTCCTCCAGTCGTCCGCCACGGTAGTGGACGAAGCCCTGTTTGTAGTCGAGGTCCGAGCTGCCGTAGCCGGCGGCCTCCGCGTTGTCGAACTGGGCGAGCGCCCGCTCGTACTCCCGCCCCACGTAGTAGAAGACGTCCCCGAGCCGGGCGTAGGCACGGGCGAGCTCGGGGTCGGGGCCCAGGATGCGGCGCTCGCGGCCCCGCTCGTAGAGCTCGATCGCGCGCGTGAACTGCTCCTGCGCGTCGAGGTAGTTGCCCGCGTCGTACTCGTTCTCGCCCATGCGCGTGTGCGTGTCGACGAGCATCGCGCGCCGCTCGGCGGTAAACGGCTGCGCGTCGGCGAGCAGCCGCCGGGCCGTGTCGAGCGCGAGCTCCTCCTCCCCGAAGGCCGATATCTCGCGGTAGTAGCGCGCGAGGTGGTAGTGGAGCTCGGGAACGGTCCGATCGACCTCGAAGGCGCGGAAGATCACGTCCTCCACGTCGCCGAGCAGATCGTTGTCGATGAGGTACCCGGCGAGCTCGGCGTAGATCTCCGGGTTGATCTGAGCCCGCGGGTCGTTCTGGAACGCGGTTTTGATCGCGATGACCTCGTCCAGGTTGTCGGTCGCGATGAAGTAGCGCAGCATCCGGAAGAGGAGCTCGTCGGTCTGGCCGTACTGCTCCATGAGCCGCGCGTACGCCAGGCGCGCGTCCTCGTACCGAGCCGGATCGTCCTCCGCCCAGCGCATAGAGTTGTCTCCGAGCGCGAGGCGGGCGTCGTAGTCGTTGGTGTCGCGGAAGAGCAGGAGGTTGATGAGCCGGTCGGCGCGCTCGTAGTTGCCGAGCATGCGCGACTCGAGCTCGGCGAACTCGAGCACGCCGCGCTTGGGAAGCGGATGGTTGGCGACGATCGGCGCGTAGGTCCGGCCGGCGAGCGCCTCGAGCGCGATCTCTCGCACGGCGGGGTCGCGGCCGAAGAGCAGCTCTTCGTACTTCTCCTGCGCGAGGGTGTACTCGCGCTCGGCCTCGAAGGCGTCGGCGTACTCGTAGTACCAGTCGCTGTCGGGCCAGACCTCCCACGCGCGGTCGAAGGTCTGGTTGCCGAGCGAGTACTGATCGGCCTCGATGAGCTCGATTCCCTCGCGGTAGAGCGAGCCCGCGAACAGCGGTCGGAACACGAGGTGGTAGCCGGCGAGCGCGAGCCCGGAGGCGAGGACGATGAAGACCACCGCGAGGCGGACGATGGGCCAGATGTTCTCGCGGAACTGGTAGAGGAAGCTCTCGCGCTCGCGCTCGAACTCCTCGCCGCTGCGCTTCTCGTAGCCGCGCGGGATGCGCATACGCCGGCCGACGATCCGACTCACGAAGTCGGCGACGTCCTGCGCCGCCTCGCCGGCGACGAGCATCCGCACGAGCTTCTCGACGTCGTCGGTCGAGCCCTTCGCCTCGGCGATGACGCGCTCGACCTCCTGCTTCAGATTGAGCGGCAGCGACGCGACGGTGCGCTGCATGCGCTCGAACTCGTCGTCGGAGAGCCGAAACTCGCCCGGCGCCCCCGACGGCTCGGGTTCGCCCGGCGAGACCTCCGGCACGTTGATCGCCGGGTTCAGCTCCTCCTCGCTCGGACCCTCCTCGAGGACGCCGAACTCGGCGCCGAAATCGCCGAGGCTGAACTCGTCGAGGTCTTCCTCGCCGACCTTGTCGAGCTCGCCGAACTCCTCGGCCTCGCCCTCCGCGCCGGGCACCGCCGGCTCCTCGAAGCTGAACTCGTCTTCGCCACCGAAGGCCTCTTCGCCCTCCTCGTCGGAGAACTCGAACCCGCCCAGGTCGTCGAAATCGGCCTCGCCCGCTTCCTCGGCCGGCGCTTCCGCCGTGGGGGCGGCCTCCGGGCCGCCCGGCTCCTCGGCGCCCGGCTCCTCG
>CAYWJH010000007.1:65064-70409 GCA_964458555.1 uncultured Spirochaetaceae bacterium
CTCCTCGCCGGGTTCCTCCTCGGCGCCCGCCGCCTCGGCGAGCAGCTCCGAGAAGTCCGGCGGCGCCTGATCGGTGGGTTCGGGGGTCGGTTCCTCGGAGGCCTCGCCGGTATCCGAGAGCAGCGAGGAGAGATCCTCGTCCAGACCGGCTTCGGGCACGGGAACGTCCTCGAGCTCCTCGCCCCATTCGCGGACGACTTCGGGCTCGCTTCCCATTGAGACCAGGCGCTGGTTGAACTGGCGAATGTCCTGGAGGGACGGCATACCTGTTACGATTGTCGGCTATTCTGGTCGAGCGTTAAGGCGCAAGCCGATCTCTGTCGATTTACTAAGTGTACCATACGAACATGTGGAGAAAACGAATACCCCTGGTCACGATCGCCATCCTGCTCACGTTCTCCGCCGGCGCCCAGGATCTGGGCGTCTCGCTCGAGGTGGGCAGCGTCGAGCACGCCTCCGCACCCCGCGTTCTCGGCGACCACCTCCTGTTCACCTACGCCTTCGAGCCGGACCGCCACGACGGCCGCATCCACGCGGTGGAGATCGCCTTCGCGCACGAGGACTTCAACCGTCTCTACGCCTTCGAACGCAACGCCAACGACGTCTACGTCTTCCTCTACGACGTCCCGCCGGAGCTCGACGAGGTCCGCTACCGCCTCGTGGTCGACGGCATCTGGACGACCGATCCCCAGAATCCGGACCGCGTCGTGGACCGATGGGGGGTCGCGCTCTCGCGAACCGTCGTCCCGCGCGTCGAACGGACGGCCACGCGCGCGCCGATCACCTACCCGGACGGCACCGTCGAGTTCGTGGTCACCGCCCCGCCGGGGAGCAGCGTCTCGGTCGTCGGCAGCTTCAACGGGTGGGATCCGTTCATGACACCGCTTCGAGAAGCGAGCCCCGGTCGCTTCTCTCGCCGCCTACGTCTCGGAACAGGCGAACATCTTTACTATTATGTAGTAGATGGACTCAGAGTTCCCGACCCGAAGAACGAGCGACGACGATGGCACTCGAGCGGTCTCGTCGTAAGCGTCGTCTCGCTCGACTGAGCACGGCGGCGCTCCTCGCCGCACTCGCCGGCCTCGCGCTCACCAGCTGCACGGACACCCGCACGCTCGGCTGGAGCGACCCGGAGAGCGGCGCCCGCGTCTCCTCGCTCGAGCTTGACGCCGGCACAGGCGCGATCAGCGTCAACGTCGAGCTCCCACCCGGCTACGAGGCGGCAGACGACTTCGTGCAGCGCGCGACGCTCCGCTCTGCCGACGGCGAGCACACCGATACGCAGAGCGGCCTCGATCGCGCCTTCCGCCTCGAGCGGCCCTCCGCCGGCGCGCCCGCCGCCACGATCGAGCTCATGCTCGGATTCTGCAAATCGGACGTGAAGGAGGTCTGCTACGTCGACACGGCGACGCTGCCGGTCCAGCCCGGCGGCGACACGGGCGCCGCGGCGCTCGTCTACGCTCCGGAAGCGCCGAGATGATCGACTACCTGCGCGGCAACGGCTTCGTGGGCAAGCCGGCCCCGTCGGTCTACCAGCGTGCGCTGGACGAACTGGAGATCCGGGCGAATACGACACTCTTTGTGGACGACATGGTAGAATACCTGCTACCGTTTCGAGATCTCGGTGGTAACGTCGTCCACGTGACGGCTTCGGGCGCATCTGACGCGGAGATCCCCTCGATCGAGGCGCTGCGGGATCTGGTGCCCATCATCTACCCCAGCAGGAGCAGAGGATGAAACCAGAAGTACTTGGACCCATTCGCGAGCAGTTCGGCGAGCACGCGTTGGCGATGCGGGCGCACTCGAAGCAGCCGCGTACGATCACGCCGGACAACGTCTACCAGGAGGCGAACGAGGCCAATCGGCAGCTCATCAACGACATCCTCGACACGCTCGTCCTTCCCGGAAGCGGCGTCCTCCAGCAGGAGCACGTGATCGAGCTCGCCGAGCGCTCGCAGAACGGCCAGTCGTGCCTCATCCTCATGGAGCACTACTCGAACTTCGACATCCCGGCGTTCTACTACCTGCTCGAACAGGCGGGGCTCAAGCACATCGCCGACCGGATCGTCGCGATCGCCGGGATGAAGCTCAACGAGGAGAGCGAGTTCGTGAACGCGTTCGCGGAGGCGTACACGCGCCTCGTGATCTACCCCTCGCGCAGCCTGCTCAGGCACACCGACGAGGAACGGATCGTGCAGGAGCGCTCGCGCAGCTCGCATATCAACATGGCCGCGACGAGGCAGATGATCCGCCTCAAGCACGAGGGTCGGCTCGTCCTCGTCTTTCCGTCCGGGACAAGGTACCGCGAGGGACAGCCGGACACGAAACGCGGCGTCAAGGAAGTCGACTCGTACCTCAAGCTCTTCGACTACGCGGTGCTCGTGGGCATCGCCGGCAACGTGCTGCGAATCCACCCGAGCGGCGACATGAGCAAGGACCTCGTCACGCGCGACCTCGTCCTCCTGAACGTGTCGCAGCCGTTCAGCTGCCGGGAGTTCCGCGAGACCGCCCGCGCGAATACGCCGAAGGACGTGGACCCCAAGCAGTACGCCGCGGACCGCGTGATGGAAGACCTCGCGAAGGTGCACGAAGAAACCGAGCGCGAGCGCGAGCGCCGGCTCAGCGAGGACTGACGCGGCTACCGGCGGCGTCTCGCCGCGGCGCGCGGCGCCAGCCCCCCTACCCCACCTCAGCGCGGTGCCACTTGTCCACATCGAGCCGGAGGACGGTACTCGACCGTTCCAGTCCGTAGCCGGTGAAGCTCGGCTCCAAGTCGAGTGAGGCGCCGTAGAGCGCGAGCTGGATCTCGCTCACGCGCTCGTCGTGGGCCCGGTGACAGAAGGTCTCGAAGAGCTCGCGCGCGAGTCCGAAGCCCCGGAACTCGGGCACGGTGTAGATCTGCTGGACGAAGGCGACGGAGACGTCGTCGCGGCGGCGCACGACGGCCCAGAGGAAGCCGGCGAAGTCGCCACCCTGCGTCTCGGTGACGAGCACGCGGCTTCGGCGGTCGCCGGGGTCTGGCGTGCCCGCCCTCGCCTCCTCGCGGTAGATCGCTACGCTGCGCGCATCGGTATCCGGGAAGACTTCTTCGAAGGCCGCCTCGTCGAGCTCGTGGATGCGTTCTATGTCCGTCGCCGCGGCCGGACGAAAGACGAAGTCGTCTTCGAGCAGCTGACGGGTCTCGGTCTCGGTGAGCGTGGCCTCGAGGCGCTCGAGCCCTTCGCGCTCGCGCATCTCGTTGAACCACTCGGTTACGAGCTCGCGTATGCGGCGGTCCTTGAACGCGAACCACATCCGCTCGATCTCGCGCCGCTCGCGCACGGTGTCCTTGAACTGCCGGAAGACGCCTCGGCCGGAGGCAAGGATCGACCGCAGCCGCTCGCGGTAGATGGGGTTGTGCAGCGTCGCGACGAACTGTTCCATGAGGTTGTAGCCGTCGACGCTGCGCCACTCGGGCAGGTCGAGGTACCGATCCTCCTCCGGGCCCGCGTCGTCGGCGGGGATGACCGTGCCGTCTTCGGTGTCGAGCACGAACTCGCGTTCCTGGTTCTCCATGCCGAAGATGATCTGGTCGACGATCTCTCGGGTGAGATGCAGCGACTCGTTCATTCGGCTCCTCCCCCCTGCTCGCGCACGAAGTCGGCGACGTGCTCGAGACCGATCCGCCTGATCGAGGTGGACCCGCGCTCGAGCAGCTCCACCTGCCCGGATTCGAGCGTGCGGGCGCTGACGATGATCCGGTACGGGATGCCGATCAGATCTGCATCGCTGAACTTCGTACTGATCGACTCCCTCCTGTCGTCGAAGAGTATCGCATCGCCGAGCTCGTCGTGAAGGGATTCGAGCGCGCGCGCCACCTTCGGCGACCGGCCTATACCCATGAGGAAGAACCGGTAGGGCGCGAGGTTCGCCGGCCACTTGAGCCCGCGCTTGTCGTTGTTCGACTCGGCGATCGCCGCGAGGAGTCGGCCTATGCCGATCCCGTACGCCCCGATCGACGGGTAGAATCGCCGGCCTCGACTGTCGGTGAGCGCGAGGCGCAGCCGCCGGGAGTAGTACTCGCCGAGCTTGAAGACGTTCCCGAGCTCGACCACGGTCTGCTCGACGAGCTCGCCGCCGCACTGGAGGCAACGCGCCCCGGGCAGCACGCGCGAGATGTCCTTCACGAGCTCGCTCTCGAAGTCGCGCCCGAAGTTCACGTTCGCGAAGTGGCGACCGGGCTCGTTGGAGGCGACCACGAGGTTCGGCGTGTTCGCCACGACCTCGTCGACGATCACGCGGACGTTCACATCGAGCTCGAGGACGTCGAGCGGCACGTCGATGGGACCGATCGACGCGGGGTCGAGGCCGAAGAACTCGAGCTCCTGCCGGTCGGCGAGGTGAAGCGAGCCGGCGTCGAGCGAGCGCGCGAGCTTCTCGGGACTGACCTCCTGGTCGCCGCGCACGACGGCGAAGACGAGCTCGGAACCGTCGGAGTAGACCATGGTCTTCGCGAGCCGGTCGCGTCCGCGGCCGGTCGTCCGCGCGAGCTCGGACATCTTCGTCGCGGCGCCGGTCTCGACGGTCTGCAGCGGCAGCGGCGCTTCGCTGGCGCGCTCGAGCGCGCCGACCGCCACTTCGGTATTCGCCGCGTACGAGCACGAGGGGCAGCACACGACTTTGTCGTCGCCCGCCTCGCTGGGCATGAGGAACTCGAACGACCGATCGCCGAGCATCATCCCCACGGAGGCCTCCGCGGTAATGACGGGCACGGAGCACGCGGCGAAGATGCGCTCGTAGGCGCCGAAGACCCTGGGAAAGAAGTTGTTGAGATCGGTCCCGGATCGGTGGAACGAGTAGCCGTCCTTCATGACGAACTCGCGCGTGCGGATGAGCCCGGCTCGGGGTCGGCTCTCGTTGCGGAACTTGGTCTGAAACTGGTAGAGAAAGACGGGCAACTGGCGGTAGGAGCTCACGACGGACTTCACGAGGTCGACCATCGCCTCCTCGTGGGTGGGCGCGAGCACCATCTGCTTGCCGGTCCGGTCGCGGAAGCGAATCATGTCGTCGCCCACGAGCCCGGCGCGTCCGCTCTGCTTCCAGAGCGACAGCGGGTTGACGAGCGGGACCTGTACCTCCTGCCCGTCGAGCTTCTCCATCTCGCTTCGGATGAGCGCGGTGAGCTTGCGCACCACGCGCCACCCGAGCGGCAGAAACGAGTAGAGCCCCTGCGACAACGGCCGGATGAACCCGGCGCGCTGCAGGAGCGCGTTCCCGGTAGTACGCACCGACCGCGGACAGTCGCGCGTGGTCTTACTGACGAGCCGCGAATAGCGCATCACGTCGATTGTACTACGGGTTCGACG
>CAYWJH010000008.1:0-63672 GCA_964458555.1 uncultured Spirochaetaceae bacterium
CCGAAGGTGAGACCCCGGTGTACTCCTTGAACACGCGCGAGAGGTGGTACTGGTCGGTGAAGCCGAGAGCCTCGGCGACTACCTTGACCGGCAGCGCCGAGTGGGCGAGCTCGCGCTTGGCCGCGTTCACCTTGAGCGCCATGTAGTACCGGTACGGTGACGAGCCGGTCCGGCGGCGGAACGAACGACGGAAGGTCGATTCGCTGACGCCGCAGTCCCGGGCGAGCGCGGCCACGTTGATTCGCCCGGCAACCGACGCGCGCATCCGGCGTATCGCGTGCTCCACCGCCTCATCCGGTGTCTGTCGATCTCCGTCGCGCCCGCCGCGCGCGACGAACGCGACGAGCTTCAGCACCTCCGCGGCCATCTCGACGTGGGCGACCGTGTCGTGGATGGCGGCGAGCCGGAGCAGCCGCTCGTAGAGCGCGGCGATCTCCTCGTCGTTGCCCGGCCTGATGACCGGGCCCTTCGCGCCCACGCGGAGTAAGTCGATCGCGCGACCGGCGAGCGGACCACGCACACCGACCCAGTACTCGCGCCAACCGGTTGCAGGGTACGGGTGGTACCGGTGCCAGAGCCCCGGTGCGAGGACGAAGCAGGAGCCGGCCTCCACGCGGCGAGCCGCCCCCGCGGCGTCCTCGAAGACGCCGCGGCCCTCGGCGATGAAGACGAGCTGGAGCTCGTCGAGCACGCGCCCCTCGGCGCTGACGGCGCGGTAGCGGTGAGGGTGACGCATGCCGTCGGGAGGGTACTCGTCGCCGGGAAGGGTGCGTGCCTCGCCCACCGTGACGCACCACGTCCCGAAGGCCCGCACCCGTTCGGGCGGGGTGAGGTAGTGAATTCGGTTCCCGTTCTGTGCGAAGCCGGGAGGATCCGCCGGGACACCCATGACCGAAATCTACATCCGCCGGATCGATCTGTCTATTCACATGCGGCCGGAAGCCGGCGACAATGAAACGCGGAGGCTGCATGAACGACGAAGGAATTCAGGCAAGATACGAGTCCGCGCGCGAGACGTACGCAGAGCTCGGCGTCGACACGGAGCGGGCGCTCGAGGAGCTCGCAAAGATCGGAATATCCATCCACTGCTGGCAGGGCGACGACGTCACCGGCTTCGAGAGCACCGGTCCGCTCACCGGCGGCATCCTCGCGACCGGAAACTACCCCGGGAAGGCCCGAACCCCGGACGAGCTGCGCGCCGACTTCGAAAAGGCGTACAGTCTCATCCCGGGCTCGCACCGCTTCAACCTGCACGCGATCTATCTCGAGAACGGTGGGAAGCAGATAGACCGGGACGAGATCGAGCCGGCGCACTTCAGCGGCTGGATCGATTGGGCGAAGCAGATGGGGCTCGCGCTCGACTTCAACCCGACGTTCTTTTCGCATCCGAAATCGGACGACGGGTTCACGCTCGCCCACCGCGACCGGTCGATCCGCGAGTTCTGGATCGAGCACGGCCGCCGATCACGGCTGATATCCGCAGAGATGGGCCGCCGACTCGGCACGCCGAGCATCGACAACTTCTGGATCCCCGACGGCTGGAAGGACCAGCCGGCGGATCGGCTCCTCCACCGGGAGCTCCTCGTGGAGGCGCTCGACGCGGTCTTCGCCGAGAAGCTCGACCCGGGGCACACGCTCGACGCGGTGGAGAGCAAGCTCTTCGGTATCGCGAGCGAGAGCTACGTCGTCGGCTCGCACGAATTCTACCTCGCCTACGCGCAGTCGAGAAAGACGCTGCTCTGCATGGACGCTGGTCACTACCATCCGACCGAGTCGATCGCCGAGAAGGTCAGCGCGCTCCTGCCGTTCTTCCCGCAGCTGCTGCTGCACGTCTCCCGCCCCGTACGCTGGGACTCCGATCACGTCGTCCTCTTCGACGACGAGACTCGCGCGATCATGCGCGAAATCACCCGAGCGAGCGCGTGGGATCGCGTGTTCGTCGCGCTCGACTTCTTCGACGCGAGCATCAACCGGATCGAAGCGTGGGTGATCGGAACGCGTGCCGCGCTGAAGGGCGCGCTCTTCTCGCTGCTCGAACCGATCGAGCGGGTGAGAAAGGCCGAACAGGAGTTGAGGCTCGGCGACCGGCTCGCGCTCCAGGAAGAGGCGAAGACGATGCCGTTCGGCGCGGTCTGGAACGAGTTCTGCCGCAGGCAGGACGTCCCCGCCGGAGCAGACTGGATGCGGGACGTGGCGAGCTACGAGCAGCAGGTGCTCTCGAAGCGCGACAAGGCGTAGGACGGAGGTCGTATGGAACGCCGAGGGTTCACGATGAAGCTCAAGCCCGGTAACGAGGCCGAATACAAGCGTCGTCACGACGAGATCTGGCCCGAGCTCTCCCGGGAGCTCGCCGCTCGTGGGGTGCGCGACTACACGATCTTTCTCGACCGTGCGACGCTCACCCTGTTTGCGGTGCAGAAGGTCACCGAGCCGAACGAGGTCGACGGTCTTCCGGAGACCGCGATCATGCGGAAGTGGTGGGACTCCATGGCCGGCCTCATGGAGGTCAACCCGGATAACTCTCCGATCGTCACACCGCTCGAAGAGGTCTTTCACGCCGATTAACCGGGCGGCGCCCGTGCGGGGCGGCTGACCGCGCACGCCGATTGACGGCGCGCACAGACGCGGCTACGCTGGATTCGCCCGCGGTGCTCAGAGCGCGCCGCGGGCGGACCGCCGAAAGGAGGGCGCAATGCTCAAGGGAATACCATCGATCCTCCCCCCGGATCTCCTGAAGATCCTCATGGAGATGGGACACGGCGACGAGCTCGTAATCGGCGACGGGAACTTCCCCGCCGCGTCGACGGCGCAACGTCTCGTCCGCTGCGACGGACACCCGGTGCCGCCGCTGTTGGACGCGGTGCTCGGACTCTTCCCGCTCGACACCTTCGTCGATTCGCCGGTCGCGCTCATGGCCGTCGTGGGTGGAGGCGGCGACGAGCCGCCTATCTGGCAGACGTATCGCGACATCGTAGACCGACGGTCCCCCGACGCCACGGGCATCGACCTCGTCGAACGGTTCGCGTTCTACGAGCGGGCGAAGCGGGCGTACGCGATCGTCGCCACCGGGGAGAGCGCGCTCTACGCGAACGTCATCCTCACGAAGGGAGTGGTAGTCGACTCATGAGAGAGCTCGGGTTCAAACGAAACGCGCTTCGAAACCCTGCCGGTTCGTGCCTTGTCAATTTCGGCGACACACAGGTCATGTGTTCGGCGAGCGTCGACCGATCGGTCCCGCCGTTCCTGCGCGACACCGGCAACGGCTGGATCACCGCCGAGTACGCGATGCTGCCAGGCAGCACGCCCGGCGGCAGAAAACGGCGTGAGATTGGCAAGCGCGACGGTCGCAGCACCGAAATCCAACGGCTCGTGGGGCGCAGCCTCCGCGCCGCGGTGGACATGACGAAGCTGGGCGAGGTCTCCATCACGATCGACTGCGACGTCGTCGAGGCGGACGGGGGCACGCGCACCGCTGCCATTTCCGGCGGCTGGGTAGCGCTCTACGACGCGCTCACGACGCTCGCCGCCGACTCCGGTCTCTCCGGCGCCGATTACTATCTCCTCGGGCAAGTGGCGGCGGTGAGCGTAGGGGTCGTGGGTGGCCGGATCGTCTGCGACCTCGACTACGAGCACGACTCGCAGGCAGAGGTGGACATGAACGTCGTCAAGCGCGACGACGATCTCGTCGAGGTCCAGGGCACCGGCGAGCGGGGCGTCTTCACGCGTGAGGAGCTCAACCGGCTCATGGACACCGCGGACGAGGGGATCACGGAGATCTACGCCGCGCAGCGAGCGGCACTCGGGCTGTAACGGCACACCCGGCGCTTGCCCCCCGTCGGCCGCCGAACTATCATGGCAGAGGAGGTTTCATGAAACACACTGCCGGACTGCACCACGTAGCGCTCAACGTCGCCGACCTCGATCGATCGGTCGATTTCTACAGCCGAGCCTTCGGCATGAGCGTCGTCCGCCGCTGGGGCGACGACCCTCGTGCGGCTATGCTCGACATGGGAGACGGTGCGATCCTCGAGATGTTCGAAAAGCCGGAGGCGGCCGGACAACAGGGCGCGTTGATCCACTTCGCGCTGAAGACCGACGACGTGGACGCGGCGTACGAGCACGCGCTCGCCGAAGGCGCCGCCGAGCAGACGACGCCGCGCGACGTGGACGTCGCGGCAGAGGAGCCCTACCCCATCCGCATCGCCTTCGTGAAGGGCCCGGACGGAGAACCGGTCGAGCTGTTCAGCGAGCGGTCCTGAACCATGGCCGACCGCCCGAACATCCTCTTCGCCATCGCCGACGACGCGTCGCACATGAGCGCCTACGGGCACCGAATCGTGCGAACGCCGGCCTTCGACCGCGTCGCGCGGGAGGGCGTTCTCTTCACGAACGCCTTCACGACGAACCCGAAGTGCGCGCCGAGCCGCGCGAGCATCCTCACCGGTCGCCATACCTGGCAACTCGAGGAGGCGTGCGACCACTGGAACGTCTGGCCGGCCAAGTTTCCCGTCTATCCCGACATCCTCGTCGAAGCGGGCTACCACGTCGGCTACACCGGAAAGGGCTGGGCCCCCGGAGACTGGCGACGTCGGGGGCGCACGACGAACCCGGCGGGCCCCGAGTATTCCGACGGTACGCTCGCACCGCCGAGTACCACGGTCAGCAGCAAGGACTACGCGGCGAACTTCGCCGGTTTCCTGGACGCGAGACCGGACGGTGCCCCGTTCTGCTTCTGGTACGGCGCTCACGAGCCGCACCGACCGTACGATCCCGGAGAAGGAGCCGCGCACGGCGTCGGAGTCAGGAGCGACGACATCCCTTCGTATCTCCCGCGGGTCGCGACGGTCCAGGAGGACCTCGCCGACTACGCGTTCGAGGTCGAGTGGTTCGACGCGCACCTGGGCCGGATGCTCGACGAGCTCGACCGGCGCGGGGTACTCGACGACACGCTCGTTGTCGTCACCTCCGACAACGGGATGCCGTTTCCCCGCGTCAAGGGCAACATGTACGACTACGACTTCAACCTGCCCATGGCGGCCATGTGGCGCGCGCACACCGGACGGACCGAGTCTCAGGCGCCCGATCGCCTCGAGATCCCGGGGACCGGCCGGAGCGCCACCGGCGGACGGGTACTCACCGACATGGTCTCGTTCACCGACATCGCCCCGAGCTTCCTCGAGGCGGCGGGGATCGACACGCGGCCGGAGATGAGTGGTCGCAGCTTCCTGGGGCTGCTGCGCGCGCAGGCGTCCGGGAGACACGACCGCACCCGCGATCGTGCGGTTATGGGTCGGGAACGCCACGACCTTGGACGCGAGGGCGACGTCGGCTACCCGGTCCGCTGTCTGCGCACCGACGAATACCTCTACGTCCGCAACCTCGAGCCCGACCGTTGGCCCGCCGGCAACCCCGAGACAGGCTTCACCGGCTGCGACAGCTCGCCCACGAAGAGGCTCATTCTCGAACAGCACGAGCGCGGCGAGGAACGGTACTTCGACCTCGCCTTCGGGAAGCGGCCGGCGGAGGAACTCTACGCGATCGCACGCGACCCTGAGTGCATGAAGAACCTCGCGGGCGACCCGACGTACGACGGTGTCCGTCGCGACCTCTGGAACGAGTTGCGCGGGTATCTGCGCGGTCAGGGTGACCCACAGATGTACGGCGAAGGCGACCGCTTCGACCGCTACGAATACGTGGGCAAGGCGCCGCACTCGTGGAAGGCGTGGGTCGAAGGCACCTGGCAGCCGCAGAGCTACTGAGACCGCCCGGCCATCGCCCGGTACCTCAGCGCGGCCCGATTCCGGCGAGCACCTTCTTCGCGCCCTCCTCGATCGCGCGCCCGGCGTGGTTGTACCGGAACCCCACGTACACGCCGAGTCCCGCGTGCAGCGTGTCGTGGAGGAGGTGGGTCAGCAGCTTGAGGTACGCGTTCTTGCTGACCGAGCCGTCGGGCGAGCGCAGCAGCAGCGCGTGCCAGCCGGCCTGATCGACGAGCCGGTTGATCTGATGGACCAGCACCGGAAAGAGCCTCCGTACAAGCGCAAAGTAACGGCGGTGGTACGCGTCGTTTCGCTCGATGAGGTTGTGGATCTGCGTGCGCCGGTCCCGCACGATCCGCCCGTCCTCCGACCGCCGAGGGATGACGCCGGTAATGATCTCGCGGACGCGCGGAGAGCCGCAGATCAGGAGCGTCGCCAGGTAGCAGAGCAGAACACCGCCAACGTTGCGCTCGAACGACGAGGTCGCGTGCCGATTGACCCGATCGAGGAGCCGACGAGTCGCCGACGCCGCCTGCAGAATCGGGCGGCGGTCTCCCCTTCCTGCGGCGAAGAGCCGTTGCTGGTCGACCACGTGCTCGGCGGCGCGCTCGATCGCCACGATCGCCTCGCGCAGCGGGGCCGTCAGCGGATGATCGGCGTAGCGGTGGATGAAGGTATCAACGCCCGCTGCGTCGATCCGCGCGTGCCCGCTCCCGGTGGGTTGCTCCGTCGCTCGCGCCGAGAGGAGGTGCTCGGCCGCCTCGTCGGAGAGCTCCTCGGGGGTGAGCGTGCCGGAGTGGCTGCTGAGGTAGAAGCGCAGCTCGTTCGCGGCCTCGCCTCCGATTACGCCTGCTGCCTGGATGCTCGCGATGACCGCCTTGTGAAGCATCTGCACCGCGTCGAGCACCTTCCCCAAAACGTGCGCCTCGAACGAGAGCGTCTGCTGGAGCAGGTTGAGCGAGGGGTCGTCCGGGATGATCGCGACGTTCGCAAACCGCGCGCTCGCCTTCGGATCTATGCGCAGCTCGTCGTCCACGTAGCGGTTGTAGTTGGCGATCACGTCCGTCGGGTGGAAGCCGCCTGGAAGAATCTCGCGGTGGCGATTGTGCCAGAACGCGACCGGCAGGTCGGGGCGGATCTCGAGCGCGACGCGGATGTACCCGCCGGCCGAGACGTGCGAAGTCGGCTCCGGATTCGTCACGATGATGAGCAACCCCACGTACGGCAGGAAGGCGAGGTTCTCGTCCCGGCCGATGCCCGCCGGCATGTCGCAGATCACGAGATCGTACCGATCGCACAGCTCTTCGGCGGCGTCGCCGAAGAGCGCCGAGCGCAGCCGGGCGCTCGCACCCCGATCAAGCTTCGGACGGGGGAAGAGCAGGTCTACGTTGTGAAAGAGCCGGACGGTCTGCTCGTCGAGCGATCGCTCGCCGCGCGTGACACGCTCCCGGACGCGTTCGAGGTCCGCGTCGCGCACGTCGAGGATCGTGGCGATATTGGAAAGCGGGTCGAGGTCGACGATACCGACGCGCCGTCCGGTCCGCGCCGCGGTGACCGCCAGGTTGACGCTGGTCGTCGACTTCCCCACTCCTCCCTTGCCGGAACCCACGGCGACGACGCGGGAGCGGAGCCGATCGGTAACACGTGCCATCACCTGACTCTACCTTACTCTCGGCTCTGACTAAAGAGCCACGGCAGGAGCCTGTCTTCGCGCCACGCGGCGCTCCATACCGGCCCGGAATCTCGGGTCTCCGTGTAGCGAGCGCGTGTCCCGCCGGCAGCCCAGATAGAGCTCACTACGGAGCGCGTCCGTTCGACCGGGGCGCGTTCCTCGACGGCGTCGGAGAAGATCCAGAGCGGCGTCGCGACCACTCGCGCGGCGAGCTGCGTGTCGAGCCGACCACCGATGAACACGCCGGCTGCGTAGCGGTCCGGCGTGCCGGCGAGGAGGCGCCACGCGAGATCGGCCCCCTCGCCTTCTCCCACCAGGAAGACACGATCGGGATCGACGGCGTATTCCTCGACCAGCGCATCCGCCGCCGCTGCCAGCGCCGCAACGCGGCGCTCGTCACCGGACAGCGCTCCGCCTCCCCGCAAGCTGCCGTCCTCGTCGCCGACGAACGAGAGCTCCGCCACAAAAGCCGGGTACCGTAGACGCGCGTCGACGGAGACGAGCACGCTCGTCGAGAAGGTCGCCCACGCGTTCGCACCCGGTACGCCCGCCCGCGGCGGTGCCGGCACCACGACAAGCGGAAGGAGATCGGCCGCGCGGTCTCTCCGGTCCTCAGCGGCCGGCCTCACGAGACGCACCCGCAGCGTGACCCCTCCTTCGGCGATGCTTCGTTCGACAATGAGGTCCGCGGGAAGCTCCCAGGGGCCCTCAGCGGCGGCCGCGAGCGGAACCAGAAGCCCGACGACGATCCACCATGCTACTCTGGTCACAGCGGCCTCCTAGAGAGCCATCAGAGCGACCCCTACGAGCGCGGCGACCAGGCCGGCCGCGCGGCGTGGCCCGAGTCGTTCTCCATCGATCAGGCGCGCGAGCACGACCGTGGGAGCGGGGTAGAGCGAAGAGACGACGGAGCTCGTAACGAGCAGCCCCGCGCGCACGGCGAGGAGGAAGAACGCGTTTGCGGCCATATCGAGCGCGCCGGCGAGCGATGCGGCACCGCGCGCCCGTCGTGCGACGAGGAGGCTGCGGCGCGAGAAGCCGGCGACGATCGCGACAACCGCAATCGACGCCAATCGGGCGCTCGCCAACGGCCAGAAGCCCGACGCGGCCGAGGTGCGGTCGATGAGAATGAAGTAGCCGCCGAAGCCCAACCCGGCGGCGATGCCCAAGCCGAGCGACGACGAATCGAATCGGCGTGTAGACTCCCGCGAAAGCGACAGCAGCAGGATCGCCGGTACCGCCACTCCCACCCCGACCCACGCGACAAGCGCCGGTGATTCTCCGAGCAGGACGCCTGCGACGATCGGAGCTCCGGTCCCCACGAGCGCCGCAGTTGGCGACACGATCGCGGCAGAGCCGGATGCGAGCCCCCGGTAGAGGAAGCTGAGCCCGAACACGCCGGACAGCCCGGCGGCCACGCCCCACAGCGTGTCGACCGCGGTCGGAAGCGGGTGACGCAGCGCGACGGCTATCGCGACAATACCGCCGAGACCGATCGTCTGCGAGAGCACGAGCACGCCGAGCACGTTGTGCGCCCGGGTCGCCCGCCCGCCCGAAAAATCGGCCGCGCCGTAGGCAAGTGCCGAGAGCGCGGCGAAGAGGGTCGACATGTAGAGACTCTATCAGATCTCAGTACAGAATGGCAGCCGGAGTCTCGATTTCGTCGTCGACGACGATGATCTCGGTATCGGTCTCGAGCGCTCGCGCAACGGCCGTGTCGACGAGGTTCTCGGTGGCGTGCTCCGGGTCTGTGTCGACGTGAACGCCGCCGGTCGACTCGTCGAAGGTCCCGCGGATCTCCCGGGTCGGGTTGACCAGAAGCGTCGCCACGCGACCCTCGAGAAGCGCCTCCAACACCCCGTACACGTCGACCGCTCGGTTCTCCGCGGCGTGGAAGCGATCGATCGCCTCGCGTCGCCGCTGCTCGAACCGGGGAGCCATGCACTCCCAGCCGAGCCGGATTACGTCGTCTATCGAAAGCGCGTGTGGGTCGATGAACCGATGCTCGGCGGCGGTATCGCGATAATCGTTCTCCTTGAGGAAGAGACCGACGGCGTCCTCGAGGCCGACGACGACGAGCGGGATCCGCTCGCCGCGCAGCCAGTCGGTGACCACCGGACGAACCGCGTCGACGAAGCGCTTGACGAACGCGTCGTGCTCGTCCTTGCCGGCGCCGTGGCCGTGGTGCATCGAGTCTCCGCGTGCCGATGTGGTATGCGTGTGTCCGGATGATTTCTCGAACTGGTCGAACCGGAGCACGTGGCATAGGTCTTCGGGGAGTCCGTCGAACTCGACGTACTCCGCGGCGAATCGGCTCGCCCGATAGAGACCGACACCGCCGAGCGAGAGCGCGAGTATCGCGTACTCCTCGTTCTCCACGGCCGGCTCGACGAGCTGGGTAATCGAGTAGCGCGAGCCGACCTCCACCTGCTCGGCGAGCGGGAACGGGACGGTCAGCGTCTCGTAGCCCGTCTCGTCGACGAATACGCTCGTTCCGTCGAGCTGCCGCTCCATCTCCGCGTCGTTCTGCGCGAGATCGACGACCGGTTGCAGGAGCGCCTGCGCATCGCGTTCCTCCATGCCCGCGTCGACGAGTCGCTCTACCGCTGTGGACACAGCGTTCGTCAGGTGGATCCGATTCTGCCGCACCTGGGCTCCGGCGCGAACCATTGGCGTGTGGATGGTGACCCGGGGGAACCCCGCCTGTTGAGAGAGTCGTGTAAGCAATGTTGGTCCGAGTTCTGGCATAGGGCCTCCACGAAGAGGAATGCAAAGCCTGTGCCAGCGGAGCCCCTGAGTAAAGCTTACCCGGGCGCGCATTGTGATCTGCGGACTCGACCCGTATACTGGACCCATGAGACCAAACGTCGTCTACCTCCACTCCCACGATGCCGGCCGATTCATCGAGCCGTACGGACTTCCGGTGGAAACGCCGGCGCTCCTGCGCTTCGCGAGGGAGGGGGTGCTCTTCAGGAAGGCCTTCGCGGCGGCTCCCACCTGCACGCCGAGCCGCTCCGCGCTCCTGTCGGGGCAGTACCCCCACCAGTGCGGCATGTTCGGACTGACGGGCCAGGGATGGCGGTTTCACGACTACGGGCGCCACCTCGTCCGGGTACTCGGCGAGGAAGGCTACCATACCGCCCTCGCCGGGTGTCAGCACGAGACGGGGCACGACGACCTCTCGCCGCTCGGCTACCACGAGATCCTCGACCCCGACGATCAGGGCGAGTTCCACCAGGAATCGCTCGAGCGCGCTGAGGAGTTCATCGCCCGGCGCGCCACCGGGCGCACCGCGGGAAGCGAGCCGTTCTTCCTCTCGGTCGGAATCGACGAACCGCACCGCAACAACATCGCCCGCCCCGAGCTCGGCATCGGCGGCGAATCGGCCCGCTTCAGCAAGACCCGCTACTACGACCCGGACAAGCTCGACGCGCGCTACACGGCCCCGCTTCCCAACCTGCCCGACCTGCCGGAGATCCGACGCGACGTGGAGAGCCTGCGCGAAGGCGTGCGGATCATGGACGAGTACATGGGCCGCATCATCGACGCGATCGATCAGCACGGCCTTCGCGACACGACGCTCGTGATCGTCACCACGGATCACGGTATCGAGTTCGCCGGCGGAAAGAAGACGCTGAGCGACCTTGGCACCGGCGTCTTCCTGTTGATCCGCGGTCCCGGGGGCTTCGACGGCGGTCGCGTGATCGAGCCCATCGTCGAACAGGTGGACCTCTATCCCACGATCCTCGAGCTCATCGGGGCGAATCCCAGGCCGTGGATGGAAGGCACGAGTATGCTTCCGCTCGTTCGCGGCGAGGCCGAGCGGCTCCACGACTACGTGTTCACCGAGCAGACCTATCACGGAGGCGCGGAGCCCCTGCGGGCGGTCCGATCACAGCGATACAAGCTCGTGCGCCGCACCACGACCCCCGCGCCGATCATGAGGCACGACGGACCCACGACGCCGCTGCTCGAAGGGATAGGCTGGTACGAGCGCAGCGACGCCACCGAGGAGCTCTACGACCTCTATCTCGATCCTCAGGAGGCGTGCAACCGGATCGGGGATTCGCGCTACGACGCGATCGTCTCCGAGCTCTCCTCGGCGCTCGACGCGTGGATGGCGCGCACCAACGACCCGTTCCCCTCGGGATCGTTCCCCGAGCCTCCGCCCGGTTGAGCCGGCGGCACGGAAGACCCCCGATGATACGGAAGACCCCCGATGATACGGAAGACCCCCGATGATATTGTTCACTTGTGTGATTCTGGCTACGGTGGCGCGCACGGCCACCGGCAATTCGGCGAGACAGCCGCAACGAGGATAGCATGGCGTACACCGCACCGACGCTCCCCTGGGAAACCCCCGAGCTCACGAACATCAACCGGCTTCCGGCCGGCTCGTGCCTGATCCCCTACCCGGATCCGGCCGCCGCCGCCACGTACGACCGGACGCGCTCCGACTGGTACGCGTCGCTCAACGGCACCTGGTCGTTCCGGCTCTATACCCGTCCGGACGAGGTACCCGCGGCGGTTCTCGAGCCACAGGCCGACGAGTCCGGGTTCCGTTCGATGCCCGTCCCCTCGAACTGGACGCTCGAGGATACCGGCGATCGGCCCATCTACACGAACGTGAAGATGCCGTTCGAGAACACCCCACCGCACGTGCCCGAAGCGAACCCGACGGGCGTCTACCGCACGACGTTCGCGCTCCCGAAGGGATGGAACGGCCGCCGAACCGTCGTCCATTTTGGAGGCGTTGAGAGCTACTACGAGCTCTACGTCAACGGGCGTTTCGCCGGCATGGCGAAGGACACGCGGCTGCCGAGCGAGTTCGACATCACGCGCCTGCTCGCCGAAGGAGAGAACACGCTCGCCGTGAAGGTCGTCCGTTGGAGCGACTCGAGCTACATCGAGGACCAGGACCAGTGGTGGATGGCCGGCATCTACCGCGACGTCTACCTCTACTCCACCGCACCCGCGTACCTCGCCGACGCCGGCGCCCGCGCCGACTACGACTACCGCGCGAGAAAGGGGCTCCTGGCCGTCGACGCGCACTTCGCCTACGTCCCGGTGACGGACGACGACCCGTGGGCGCGAAGCGGCCCGACCGACGCGTTCACGATCGAGGGCACGCTGATCGACCCCAACGAAACGACGGTCTGGTCGGCTTCGGCGCGGATCGATCCGTCGTTCCGCGTCGGCGAGTACGACGTAAAGCTCGATGCGACGCTTCCCGGCGTGCGACCGTGGTCGAGCGAGAGCCCCTCGCTCTACCGTCTCGTGCTCACGCTCGTCGCGCCGGACGGGTCGCCGGTCGAGAGCCGATGTATCCGCGTCGGCTTCCGCCGGGTCGAGCTCGGCGACCGCGAGCTGCTCATCAACGGCCGACCCGTGCTCATCCGCGGCGTCAATCGGCACGAGCACGACGACCAGCGCGGCAAGGTGATGACGCGCGAGCTCATGCTGCGCGACATCACGACGCTCAAGCGATTCAACTTCAACGCCGTCCGCACGAGCCATTACCCCGACACGATGGAGTGGTACGACCTGTGCGACGAGTACGGGATCTATCTCGTCGACGAGGCGAACATCGAGGCGCACGCAAACTACCACTCGATCTGCCGCGACCCGCGCTGGGCGCGCGCGTTCGAGGAGCGCATGATGCGGATGGTCGTCCGCGATCGCAACCACCCCTCGGTCATCGCGTGGAGCGCGGGCAACGAGACCGGCCACGGCGAGAACCACGTGCGCGCGATCGAGCGCATCCGCGCGTACGACCCGTCGCGTCCCATCCACCACGAGGGCGAAGTCAAGCGCTGGTGGCACCAGCGCGGCAACGAGTATAACGGCGGGCGCAACCGATCGAACGACCTCATCAACCCCATGTACCCGACCATCGAGTCGATCGTCGAGCACGCGGTCGAGTCGCGAGATCCCCGGCCGGTCATCCTCTGCGAGTACTCGCACGCGATGGGCAACAGCAACGGCAGCCTCGCCGAGTACTGGGACGCCTTCGAGCGCTTCCACGGGCTGCAGGGTGGGTTCATCTGGGAGTGGGTCGACCACGGCATCAAGCAGACCGACGAGAAGGGACGCGAATACTGGGCGTACGGCGGCGACTTCGGCGAGGAGATCCACGACTCGAACTTCGTCGCCGACGGCCTGGTCTGGCCCGACCGCACGCCCCACCCGGCGATGCACGAGTTCCGAAAGCTCGCGCAGCCGCTCGCCGTGCGCGCGCTCTCGGTTGGGGAAGGCCGATTCGTGGTCGTGAGCAAGCAGGATTTCACGAGCCTCGACTGGCTCGAGGGCAGGTGGCAACTCGAGGTCGAGGGCGAGCCGGTCGACGGCGGCGAGCTTCCGCCGCTCGAGGTTCCGCCGGCCGGCGAGCTCGTGGTGAAGATCGACTACCGCGACCCCGAGGCGCTCGAGCGACCGGAGGCGTACCTGCGCTTCACGTTCACGGCGCGCGAGGCGACGAGCTGGTGCGACGCCGGCCACGAGGTCGGGTGGGAGCAGTTCCGCGCGAACGACCTGCGGTTGCCCTCACCGGTGGAGCGCGGGGACGGCGCCTTCGGCTCGCCCCTCGCGAGCGCGGGCGCCGGCTCGCAGGCGGGCCCGTCGACGATTACCGTCGCCGACGAGCCGGAGCTCGCCATCGCGATCGAATCGACCACGCTCGTCGAGCGCGGACCCTCGCTCAACCTCTTCCGCGCGACGACCGACAACGACGGGATTCGCGGCTGGGCCGGCCAAGAGGACAAGCCGATGGGCCAGTGGCTCGCCGCGGGCCTCGACGCCTTGCGCCTCGTCGAGCGCGACGTCGAACGGCCTGCGGGCGCGGGGGGCGGCACGCGGACCGACGGGGGCACCCCGCCGCTCTTCGTCGAGCGGACGAAGTACGTCGGCAGCGACGAGAACGCGGTGATCTCGTGCGAGCAGACCATACGGCGGGCCGGGCCGGCGCTCCTGCGGTTCGACGTCGCCGTGGACGCGCCTTCGAGCCTGCCGTCGCTGCCGCGCATCGGCGTGATCCTCGAGACCGTGCCCGGTTTCGAGCGGCTCGAGTGGTTCGGCCGCGGGCCGTGGGAGAACCACATCGACCGGAAAGAGGGATACCCGGTCGGCCGCTATCGGGGCTCGGTCGCCGAACAGTACGTCCCGTACATCATGCCGCAGGAGAACGGGAGCAAGTGCGAGGTCCGCTGGTTCGAGCTCTCCAACGGCACGCACGTGCTCCGCTTCGTCGCCGACCCGTTTTTCGAGTTTTCCGCGCACCACTTCACGCCCGCGGACCTCTTCGCGTGCAGGCACGCGAACGAGGTGGAAGACCGCCTTCGGCCGCAGACCGTCGTGTCCATTGACCACCGCCAGCGCGGGGTGGGCACCGGCAGCTGCGGCCCGCAGACGCGCGGACCGTACTGCATCGCGCCCGGCCGCTACGAGTTCGGGTTCTGGATGGAGGTGCGGCAGGCGTAGGCGCCGGCGCGCCGCTACAGCCGCTCGATCCGGTCGAGGTCGATTCGCGTCGTGCGGTTGACGTATTTGCTCTTCAACGACCGATACGCGGCCCGGACGGCGTCCGGGCTCCCGCGATAGCTGCACTTCACGCAGTAGTACTCGTTCCCGTCGTGCAGCAGGAGCACGTCGATCTCGCGCCCGAAACACACCGGGCAGCGCATCTGCGCTACAGCCTCGTGACTTCCAGCCATACCTCGGTCTCCTCTCCGGCGCCGACCGGGCGGCTCAGCGCGATCGTGATGAACGGTGAGAACAGATGCCCCTCCTCGACGGCGCCCGTCCACCTCGCGCCATCGGCCGGCACGAGCCGCGCTCGCGTGGATACGGAGGGTAGGTCGGCTTCCGCCGACCTCGCCGCCTCCTGTACGAGCCGTCTACCGTTGTACGCGTAGTCGAGCGTCTCGTCGCGCGCCGTTCGCACGCGAGCGGTTACGCCGTGCATTGACTGCGGGTACTCGGTGACTCCCGGCGCGAGTTTCACCCGTTCGGTGAGCGTGAGCCTCCCGACGATCTCATCCGGGAGATCGAACGCGCGGCGGACGGCAGTCACGCCGCCGCGGCGGAAGCTCATCGACGTCGTGATCCGGAGATCCGAACCGGCGAGCCGCACCGTCACCGGCTCGAGCTCGACGACGGTTCCGTCGACGGATGAGGCGCCGCCCCCCGAACCCGCCCCGCGCTGGAGCGAAGCCACGCGCGTGGGGACGGAGGCGAGGTCGACGACCTCGTCGTCGGCGCCGAGCAACGCCGTCGAGCGGGAGCCGTCCTGGAAATGGTTCTGCATACCCGTACGGTGCTGGCTCTGGATCAGGTACGGGTAGCTGCCGAAGGCGAGCTCCGGACGCTCAGGACCGGTTCGAACCTCGACCTCTCCGGCGTACGGCCGCAGATCGCCGATGCTGCCTCCCTGCGTCGCGTCAACCAAGACGCGCTGGTCGGGGTCGAGGTACCAGACGTAGTGCTTGCCGCTGCCGTAGAGGAGCTCCTTCGCGAAATAGACCTCCGGCTCTCCGAAGCTGCGGTTCGCGCGGAACCAGTCGGCGAACTCGGTGAGCGTCATCTCCTGCACCGCTCCCTCGCGGGCGAGCTCCCCGAGGTACTCGAGCTGCTGCCGGTAGAGACTCTGCGCAACCTCAGGACGATCGTCGATCGCGTGGTGCTCGGCGAGCCACGCCGTGCTCACGAACGAGTTGTAGTACGAATACCCGCCGTTGAAGCGTTCCTGCCAGCGGAACATGTCGATCAGGTTGCGGTCGTACGGGCAATCCTCGCCCTCGTACCCCATGCCGCGCATGACGTTCGGAGGATGGCTCGCCCAGAAGTCGTTGCGGCCCTCGTACGAGAGCACCATGTCGCGCATCAGGTGGGGAACCGCGACGATCCCGCACCAGTCGCCTTCGTCGCGCGCCGGACGAAGCGTGTGCGTCTTCGAAGGATACCACGGCCCCCACGGCATTCCTTCGTTGAAGAGGTACCAGCTGTGGTTGCACCCGTGGAAGACGCGGACGCCCTCCTCGAAGCAACCGGCGACCGCCGCGCGAACGCTCGGGATCAGCTCGCGCACGATCTCCATCGTCGACGAGTCGAGGTGATACGCGGCGACGCTCGTCGGAGGCGCTTTGAACTCCTCGGCAAAGCGCTTCGCAAGAAAACCGACGATCGCACGCTTGTGCTCGAGACTGAAGAGCCACAGCGCCTCCTGCCCGTAGCCGGTCAGCGCCGTGATCGTCGGATGCGTCAGGCCGTGGAACGACAGGCCGATCTCGTCTCCGTGCTCTGCGGCCTCCCGCTTCGCGAGATCGACCTGCTCCGGGTCGGCCAGCGCTTGCGCGGTCATCAGGATAGTGGTGCGTATACCGTTGTCGTGGGCGTAGCGCTGCTCGAGCTCGAAGAGGTGACGGCGCGCGGGCTCGTCGGGCCGATGGAGGATGTTGAGGATCATCGATGAGCTCCTTGCTGTGCGAAGCGACGCTGAGCCGATTGTATGGCACGCATCGAAAAGTGGTCAACCCGCTACCGATCTGTGTTGATAGGTTTCCGGTAACCTTGCGAGATCTTCGGAACGGGCGTACAATACCGGTATGCCTCGTCCCAACATCCTCTGGATCTGCACCGACTCGCAGCGCTGGGATACGCTCGGCTGCTACGGCAACGAGTGGGTCCGCACGCCCAACATCGACCGGCTCGCCGCAGAAGGTATGCTCTTTACCAACTGCTACGCGCAGAATCCGCTCTGTACGCCCAGCAGGGGCGCCTTTCTGACCGGCCGCTACCCGGTCACGACGGGACTCCGGCAGAACGGGCAGGACATTCCCGCCAACGAGCGGCTCGTGACGACACGCCTCGCCGAGGAAGGATACCTCTGCGGGCTGTCGGGGAAGCTCCACCTCAGCGCGTGCGACCGCCGCATAGAAGAGTACGGCCGCGACCCGTCGGGCTGGCCGAAACCAACGCCCGAGCGCGGCAACCAGGTGCTCGACGGCATCGAGCGACGGATCAACGACGGCTACACCGACACCGAGTTCTTCTGGGACCACGCCCCGTCGGGGAGACTGCCGTCGAGCTCGTACACGCGCTGGCTCGCCGAGCGCGGCGCGACCGTCGACTCGAAGCCGTTTCGCGATTCTCCGCACGTGAAGACCGGTATGCCGAGCGAGCTCCACCAGGCGACGTTCTGCGTCGAAAAGGCGATCGACTTCATTCGCGCGCACTCCGCTCGCGACTACCCGTGGCTCTTCTCGGTGAACATCTTCGACCCGCACTTCGTCCTCGACCCCCCGGAGGACTACCTCGAGCGCTACCTCGACCGTCTCGACGAGATTCCTCTTCCCGACTACGAGGAAGGCGAGCTCGACGAGAAACCGCCGTACCAGAAGCAGTTCTCCGAGCACGGGAAGTTCAACCGACTCGAGATGAGCGAGGACGACCACCGGCTCTGCCGTGCCGCCTACTGGGCGATGTGCGACCACATAGACACGCAGGTGGGCAGGTTGCTCGCCGCCCTCGAGGCGAGCGGCGAGAAGGAGAACACGATCGTGATCTTCACGAGCGACCACGGAGAAATGCTCGGCGACCACGGGATCTACATCAAGGGACCGTTCCTCTACGACCCCGCGATCCGGGTGCCGCTCGTCGTATCGTGGCCCGGTGTCGTCCCCCCCGGTGAGCGCCGCGACACGATGGTCGAGCTCGCCGACCTCGCGCCCACGCTGCTCGAAGCGGCAGGAATCCCGCGCGAGCCCGGGATGCAGACACAGAGCCTCTGGCCGGTGCTCACCGGGGGACGAAGCGAGCACCGCGACAACGTCTACTGCGAGTACTACAATTCGAACCCGAACGAGCCGAAACAGTTCTGCACGATGGTACGTACGCACAAGCACAAGCTCGTCGCATTTCACGGCCAGGAGACGGGCGAGCTCTACGATCTCGACGACGATCCGCGCGAGCTGTCAAACCTCTGGGACGATCCGGGGAGCACGACGGTAAAGCTGGAGCTGATGAAGACGCTGACCGACCGGATGGCGGGCACCGCCGATCCGCTTCCCCCGCGCGTGGGCATATACTAGGTTTCCGACAGGAGCGACGATGGCAAAACGTCAAAGCATGAAAGAGATCGCCGAAGCCGCGGGAGTGTCGATTGCCACCGTCTCGCGAGTGATCAACAACAAACCGGACGTCGGCAGCGAAACCCGCGAACGCGTACTCGAAGAACTCGAACGACATCACTACGAGTTTCGCGGAGGCGCGGCCGGCGACGGATTACAGCTCATCGGGTTCGTAAACAACTACCGTCAGTACCCCGCGTCCAGCGACTACGTCGCCAGTCTTCTCGTCGGGTGCCAGGAACGCTCGTCGAATCACGCCTACAATCTCGTCATGGTCGACTCGGACGCGATCCAGAAGGAGATGCGGTGGCCCGGCCGGTACGGCGTCATCGAACAGCTCGCCGGGGTGGTCTGGTCAATGCCCGTCTTCGAGCAGCCGTACGCAGCGTTCCTGCAGAGCCGTGGCATACCATACGTCGTCATCAATAACCTCAAGCACGGCGTGACGGCACCGTTGGTGGAGAGCGACAACTACACCGCAATCCGTCAGTCCGTCGAGTATCTCGTTGGGATGGGGCACAGCAAGATCGGTTTCGTCGGCGGCGCGCTCGACATCGCCAACATGGAAGACCGCTACAAGGGCTACCTCCAGCACATGGCCGAGTTCGGCCTCGAGGTGGACCGCGACTGGGTTATCGACGACCTCACCGGCGTCGATGAACAGAACGCGATCGAGGGATCCTACCGCCTGCTCGGACGGCGCAATCTGCCGACCGCGCTCATCACCGTCAGCGAGTCGGTCGCACTCGGCGTCTACCGCGTATTCAAGGCACGGGAAATCCGCATTCCCGAAGACGTGTCCATCGTCTCGTTCGACGACACTCGTCTTTCGGAGCTGATGAGCCCCCCGATTACCACGTTCCGCCAGCACTTGCACCGAATGGGGGGGCGTGCGGTCGACCTGCTCATGGACTTCGTCCATCCGTCTGCTGCGGTGGACCCGGACCAGCACATTCGCGAGCCCATGACGCTGATCGTGCGCGACTCGGTCGCGGTCCTCGACCAGTCACCCGGGGGCGGCGACGCGTAGTCGAGCATCCGCCCCTCGCGCCCGGATACGGTCGCCCGAAGCCGATCGTCGCTACTCGAGGTAGACACCGTCGGCGACGAGCGCCTCTCGCAGGTCGGCGAACTCGAGATCCCGCGTCGCGCATTCGCGCCTCGCGCAGAGCGCAGCCGCGGTGCCGACCGCCTGTCCCTGCGCCATGCAGGAAACCGTGTTGCGCGTGGACATGTGCGCCTCGTGGTCGCTCGTTATCATCATCCCGGCGACGAGCAGGTTTCCGAGCCCCTTGGGCCGCAGCGCCCCGTAGGGGATCCCGTACGTCCCGCCGTTCTCGATCTGGATACGCGGCGCGAAGTCGTGGAAGCCGTAGGCAGCTACGTCGTCTTCGAAGTGCCGCCCCGACGTGACGTCGGTTGCGGTAATGTCGTAATCGCACTCGATGCAGCGGCCGCGACGGATGCATACCGACGGGCTCGTCCTCGCGATGAACGCACGCTCCGCCCCGGGTATCCAACGGCGGATCAGCTCGATCGCCCGGTGTTGTCGCCGGCGGAGCTCCAGCTCCGCCGCGGCGAGGACCTCGCGTCTCGTGGGGCTCTCCGGCGTGCGCACGTTCAGCTTCACAAACATGAAGTAGTCGTCGTGGACGGTCGTAACGACGAAGGCCATCCCGATCTCGCGAGCGGCCTCGACGAGCTCGGCGGGGAGCCGGTCCCGGATCGCGTCGAGCCGCACGATCTTCCCCGCCTCGCCGTCGCGCGTGCCCTCCACGTACTGCGAGAGCGCGCCCTGGTCGGCGAGCCAGCGCTGGTACGCCTCGACGTCCACGCCGCCCACGCCCATCGAGTTCGCGACCGGGTAGTCGTTGGGCTCGGTGAAGGAGGCGCCCGCGTACGCAGCGAGATCGCCGAATCCGGTTGTGTCAATGAACTGCCGGGCGCTGATCGCCTCCGACGGCGTGCGACCGGCCGTGCCCACCGAGACGATCGTGTCGCCCTCGCGTGAAGCGCCGGTGATGAAGGTGTTGAGCCACAGATCGACGCCGGCCTCCTCGAGCATCTCGAGCGCGACGAGCTTGTAGAGCTCGGTATCGATCGCGGTGCACACCGAATCGTAGTCGTAGCCGATCTCCGCTTCCGCGTGACCGCTCGTTCCTCCCACCGCGTCGAGGCGGTCTACGAGCTCGGCCGGGATTCCTCGTACGACCTGCCGCTTCTCCACACCGGGAAAAGCCTTCCAGAGGTTGTAGAAACTGTGGAGTGCGGTGCCACCCTCCACGGCGATGCCGCCGGGATAACCTTTCGCCTCCACGAGCGTAGTCCGCGCGCCGGCGCGTGCGGACGCAACCGCTGCGATGACACCGGCGGTTCCGCCCCCGGCGACCACGACGTCGGTCTCGTGATGATCCACGGCGTTCAATTCTCCGCCGGTTCCACGATTTTCTTCAGCGTCTGGGCGATCGCCTTACCGACCTTCTCGGCGTCGATCTTGGGTACGCGCGCGTCCTGCCACATACTCTTGGCGAAGAACGCTTCGACCGCTTGGAGCAGATCGTCGGTACGGAACACGATATAGGCAAAGTTCTCGCCCCTGGGTTGGAGAATCGTGAAGCTCGTGTACGTTACGACCGGCTCCTTGCCGACCATGATCTTGTCCTGGCGGCGAGTGACGTAGGTATCGACCTCCTTGAACCGGTAGGGGATCGCGTGGCCGCCGTCGCGCATGGCCGGCTCCATGTGCTTCTTGTTGTAACTCGCCGGCTCGACGATGACGAACTGCTTGTAGCCGTCGGCCTGGAAGACGATCCCTTCGTCGTTGCGGTAGATATCCTTCACATTGTTGTACGAGGTTATCTCGTACTTCGTGTACGTCGTCTCCTCGTCGAACAACGACGTGACGATGAGCCCGCCCTCGGTGGGCAACTCGTTCGCCATGTACGCCTTGAAGAGGTCCTTGATCTCTGCCATCCACTCCTCCGATTGTCCGCTCGAATACCTCCATTATATGCCGCACGGCTGAGCGCGTCAAAATTATCTTCGATCTCAGTTGAGAAAGGTAGACACGGCGGCTACAATGGCTGCACATGGCGCCGCGTTCCGCCCACGCCTCCATCACCCCTGAGAAGGCACTGCAGTTCTTCAGGATTTCATCCTCCGCGTCGCTGCGCGACCTCAACGCCGCCTACCGACGAGCGGTCCGCACGTACCACCCGGACCACAACCCGGCGCGCGCGGAGTGGGCGCACAACGCGATGCTCAAGATCAACGCCGCCTACGACGTCGCGCTCGAGCACCTCGCGAACCTGCAATACGAGCAGGTCCAGCGCCACCTCGACCAGGAGATCCGGGCTCACGACGAGTTCACCGCGGTGTTCCTGAACATTGCCAATCGCGTGCTCGACGGCGTGTTCACCTACTACCAGTACGGGCTCGAAAACCCCCACCAGCGGCGCTCGGGCACCCCGCGAATCCGCTACCGGCGCGCCGTACGGACCATCTCACAGGCGCTTGCCCAGCTCGAGCAGCTTCAGGTCCCGAACCCGATCGATGAGGAGACACTCACGACGTTCCGGGCCTTCGCGCGCGCGTTCTTCGAATGCATGCAGGTCGATCGAACCTTCGTCCCCACGAGCTCGCAGGCCGAGCACAAGGCGTACCGCCGCTACCACGAGGGCAGCCGTGCGCTCGACGCGGCGATCCGGCGCGCGTTCTTCCGGCACGAGCTCTCCACCTACCGCGAGCTGGCCTCGCCGCAGAGCCTCGCCGTGAGCATGAACGAGTTCATGGCGGTCGTCACGAAGCACCACGACACGACCTGGATCACCGAGTCCGCGATGAAGCTCTCGCTGCTCGACTCATTCCGGTCGCTGCTCGAGATATCGGAGCGTCTCACAGACCTCGGGTTGGAGTAGCACTCCTCGCCGTCGCTTGGCGCGCCCCTCGACGACAAGGGCCGCCCGAAGGCGGCCCGGACCGTCGGCTTATCGTCGCTCTACCCGGCGGCGGCGTGGTCAGTCGGCCGCCGCGGCTCTCGCCTCTGCTTCTGCCGCCACGTTCATCTTGGCCACCGCGTGCTTCGCGATGGGGATGCCGTACGGCGAGCAGCTCGTGTAGTCGAGCCCGACTCCTCGTACGAAGGCGATGTTCTCGGGCTCCGCCCCGTGCTCACCGCAGAGACCCATCATGATATCCGGGCGCGTCAGGCGCCCGCGCTCGTGCGCGATGGTGATGAGCTCCTTGACCTGCTCACCGAGTACTTTGAACGGATTCGCCTCGAGCAGGTCAAACTCGTTGTAGTCGCTGAAGAAGCTGTTGAAATCGTCGCGAGAGAGACCGCTCGTCGTCTGCGTGAGGTCGTTCGTGCCGAAGCTGAAGAACTCGGCATACTGGGCGATGTTGTCCGAGTTCAGCGCCGCCGCCGGGAGCTCGATCATCGTACCGACCTTGTAGTCGATGGATCCACCCTTGTACTTCTTCTTGACCTTCTCCTCGATCTCCTTGATGCCGACGATCGCCTTGCCTTCGATGCGCTTGCCGTTGCGGATCGTCTTCATCTCGTTCGCGCTCATGATGAGCGGGATCATGATCTCCGGTTTCGGGTTCATCTTCTCGCTCTTGAGCTTGTACGCCGCTTCGAAGATCGCCTCCACCTGCATGTTGTAGATCTCCGGGTAGCTGATCGCGACCCGGATGCCGCGGTGGCCGAGCATGGGGTTGAACTCCTTGAGCAGATCGCAGCGCGCTCGGATCTCGCTCTCGGTGACGTTCGGATACTGCTTGCGGAAGTGCTTGATGAACTCGTCCATGCTATCCCGCGTGTGCGGCAGGAACTCGTGCAGCGGCGCGTCGAGCAGCCGGATCGTGACCGGCAGGCCGTCCATGATCTTGAGCAGCTCGTAGAAGTCCTTGACCTGGTACTTCTTCAGGTCCACAAGCGCCTTCTTGCGGTCCTCCTGGCTGTTCGCGATGATCATCGTACGGAACTTGAGGATGCGGTCGGCGGCGAAGAACATGTGTTCGGTCCGGCACAGGCCTATGCCGTGCGCGTGGAACTTCTTCGCGAGCTCCGCGTCCTTGGGCTGGTCACCGTTGCAGTGCACGTCGAAGTCGTCGCCAATGTGTTTCTCGCAGATATCGAGGAACTCGAGCAGGCCGCTGCCCTCCGGGCTGGGCTTGGTGAGCTCGCCCTTGCCGAAGTAGATCGTAGGCTTCTCGTAATACGGCACGTTCACCGTGATGTAGTCGCCCTGCTTGATCGTCTTCCGACCGATCTTCATCTGCCTGTCGCCCCACTTGATCTCAGGGTAGACGAGCGCGACCTTGCCCAGGCTCCTCGCGACGACCGGGGCGTGACTCGCGTAACCGCCCTCGCTCGCCAGAACGCCCGTGGCGACCTCAATCGCCTTGACGTCTTCGGCGAAGGTGGACGGCATGGCGAGAATGAAATTCGCCTCTTCGTCCTTCTGTACCGCCATCCGGTACGCCTTCAGCAGTTCTTCGGTATCGAAGTAGACCCGGCCGATCGCGGCTCCTACCGAACCCGCGATACCACCGGTCTGGCTCCCGGCGCTCTCCACGCTCCGCACGTCCAGCGCGGGATGCAGGATCTCGCTCAGCCGGCCCGGCTTGATCTTCTCGATGATGTACTTGTCGTCGATCACCTTCTTCTTGTGCAGATCGAGCAGCGTTTTCAGCTCCGCCTGCGCGCTCCTATTGAGCACCTCGATCTGGTCGATCACCCAGAGCTTGCCCTGCTCGATCGTGAATCGGACGCGGCGGATCTCCTTGAAGTGCGCCTCGAGCTCCTCGCCGATGCTGTCGAGCGTGGCCTTCACCTTCTTCGCGATCTTGTCGATTGGCTTTCCCGGGCTCTCCGTGTCGTCGAACGAACCCTCGAAAAACTCTCCGGTGATACCGCCCTCGCCGGTGATAATGTCTCGCGTAAAGAAGAGGCCGGCAAGGCTGTCCTTACCAAAGTTCCCGAAGACCATCGTCTGGATCAGAATGGCCGAGTCGGTCGAGCTCTGGTTGATCTGGAAGAGCCGGTGATAGGTCTTGAGGACGTAGCGAAGCTGCTCGAAACAGTCGGTGAACACTTCGTCCGGGAAGAGTGTACCGTGCTTATCGATCGCCGCCAGCACCGCGGTCTTGCTGTCCGACTTCTCGGCCGCCTCGTGGAAATCCTTCCTCGCCTTCTCGAGCGCGGTCTTGCGCTTCGCCGGAACGTCTTCGGTCAGCAGCTCCATTTCCGCAAGGTGCGCGAAGACGTTCCCGAACTCGTGGTAGGCGAACTGCTCGCCGACGTACGCCGCGAATCCTTCGACCGTGTGCGTCGACAGGCCGATGTTGTGGATCGTCGAGAATGTGTTCACCATGTTGAGCATGGGACTCTCTACGACCTTGATGAGGAGAGGGTTCTCGCTGGAGTTGAACTCCTTCCCGAAGATCGTCTCCATATCCGAAAGCGGATCCTTGAGCATGTCGAAGACGCCCGCCTCGTCCCCGGCGATCATGTTCAGCGCGTCGTTCGTGACGATGAATCCCGGCGAGATGGGAGCGCCGAGCGAGGCGAGCTCCATCACGCGCTGGCCACGGCTTCCCACGACTTCGAGGATCTCCGGATCGCTCAGGTATTCGGTACTGGAAAACGAGTAATACTCTTGCATGCCCTCTCTCCTATGGACGGTCGGCGGCGGTCGGTTGCGCGGGCTGAGGCCTGAGGTCTAGAACAGATCGAGCACCTGGTCGTAGCCGCCCTTCAAAAACGCCTCGAATCGCGGGCTCGCGCCCTCGTAAAGGTAACGCTGCAGCTTCCGGACGTCCTTGATCTCGTCGCCGGCCACGCTGAACATGATGGGAACGCCGTGCTTGACCTTGCCCCACTTGAACAGCGAGTTGATGTCGTTGATGCGTTCGCTCTCGTACCAGACCAGCACGTCGAGCCCGGGGTACTTCGCCTTGTAGCTCTGGATGACCTTCTTCCAGGCTTCGACGTTCCCGTTATGAAAGAGCTCGTTGGTGACGACCACCGAGTACTTGGGCGTGATCCGCTTCCTGCTTCCGCCGCGTTGCGCGCTCGGCTGGGCCGGAGCCTCTGCCGCCGGACCGGGCCCGGCAACGGGTTGCGGAGCGGGCTGCGACTCCTCGAAGCTGGGCACCGCCGCGGCCGGGTTCAGCACCTTGCGTTTCCCCTCGTACGCGGAGTCGTCCTTGACCTTACGGCCGTAGAGCACCTTCATGAAGTCCTTCGCCGCGTTGCGAAGCGTCTTCTGGTCGACGTCGCGCGCCGCAGAACCCACGAGCAGAAGGAAGTACTCGTCCTGTACGAGCGGCAGGACTCCGTCCCAATGCGCCGGATTCGCCGGGTTGATGACGAACAGCCCCGCCTGCGGGTGGTAGTAGCAGAGGATGAGGTGCACTTTGCCCCACCTCTGCGTCACCTCGATGATGCCGTCTGCGTCGTCCACCGTCTTCTCGAGATTGTGCGAGACGGTTTCGTAACCGAGCTTGTCGACGAGCAACGCGCTGACGATGGAACGGATCTGGTACCGTTCGAGCGATCCGTCCTCGAGCGCCTCATTGATGACGTCAGCGAGGTTATGCCCCTCGCTGACGTCCGCGGCGAACGCGTTTACCGTCTTGAAGTGGCGCAGGGCGGTGTTGAAACCCGCCCTACGCGAAAGAAGATTCAGTGTGTTTTCCATACCCTAGAGTTCTTGGAGGTCATCTGCCGACTTCTTGCGGCGCCGCGAGGGCGTCACGTCTGCCTTACCCTTCACTCCGGCGTCGCTCGACTCTTCTTCGTCGGCTGCGCTGAACTGTTGGACCTCCGGATCGCGAGCTACGATGTCCTCGTCGGTCGTAGAACCGAAACTCTGATTGAGGTCCTCGCGCACGGTGCTTCGTCGGCGCTTGAACGTCGCGAAGGCGGCGTCCTGGAAGCCCTTCGACACGCCGTGGAGGAACTCGTTGAGCACGTTGGCCATACCGTTGAGCGTGAACTTCTTGCGCTTGATGCTCGTGATGTCCACGTCGAGGATCAGGCCCGGCTGGATGTGGTACGGGTTGATGAGGTAGTCGAACTCCTCGAACTCGCGCCTCAGGAAGTTGATCCGCTTGTCGACCTCGACCCGCTCCTTGGGATTCAGGTGACCGTACACGGTGGAGACGGTCTCCTGAGCCTTGTTGAGCATCTTCTTGAGCATCGACTTCTCGTAGAGGTACGTGTTGTTCAGTCGCTCGACGTCGGTGTCCTCCTGCTTGATGCGCATGATCTCGTTCCAGGTCTTCTCGATCTCCTCGTACAGAGGTTCGCCCGACTCCTGCTTCATGCGGCGGATGCGGCCGCGCATACGCTTCGCGACGTCTTCGAAGTCGTTGACCTTCATGCCGCTCTTGTTGCTCTCGTAGAGCCCCTGGACAACGTCCCAAGCGTGCTGGATCTCGTTCTTGAACGCCTCCATCTGCTTGTCGTACGCGTCGCGTTCCTTCAGCAGCTGCTCCTGGTCGAAGTACTTCAGGCGCATCTGGTAGCGTTCGTCGGGCAGATTGTCGGTGTCGAGCTCCTCGTACTCGCGAACGACAAGCTCGCGGGCGTTCTTGAGGTTCTCGATGTACTGGTACCCCATCTTCGAGGTGTCGAGGATCGAAGTCAGCGAGTTGACGGCGGTGTTGAAGCCGCGGTTGCGGATGTTCTCCGCGTCGATGATCTTCTTGATGTTCTCGCGGATGTTGAGCGGGTCGAACTCCTTCGGGTCGATCTCGGCGCGCAGTCCCTCGATCTTCTCGACGAGCTCCTTCGCCATGAACGTGTAGCGCTTCGAGCTCTCGTCCTCGGCGTCGTCGTCGGTGTAGTTCGGGACGCGCTTGATCTTCTCGAAGATCATCTCGCTGTCGGAGAGCTCGTCCTTGCCCTCGTCGACGAGCTCGTCCTGGTAGCGTTCGACTTCCTGCTCGATCAGGTTCGTGATCGTCTTGGCGATCTGGTCCTTGATGAGGAACTCGACGGTGACCTGATACTGGAAGATCGGGCTGATGAGCTCTGAGTCGAGGATGTTGACGGAGAGCTTCACGTCGTTGACGTTCTTCGGCTTCTGCAGGTTGTCCTTGAACGCGCACTTAACGATCGAATAGGCGTTCTCGCCGCGGATGAACGCGCCGACGTCGGTTTTCTGACGGAGCAGCGAGTTGGTCTCGTTCTCCATCTCGTTCATGCCGCGCTGGATGTGGCCCTGCAGGTGGCCGTACATGTTGACCATCGACTTCTCGATCTCGCCGGTGTTGAACTTGTCAGCACCGCCGATCTGATCGAGCATCTCCGCAATCTCCTTGGGGGAGTAGCGGGCGAGAGCCTTGGACTCTTCCTTGTCGATGAAATTGCGAACCTTCTTCACCATCTCATCTTCAGCGGTAACGATGTACCGGTTGAACATGTTCTGGTAATTCTGGTTGTAGTAGTTGTAGAGCTTCTCTTTCAGCCCGCCCATGACGTCGAGTTGCTCGAGGACTTCGTTCGGCAACTTGACCTGAATGTCCTTGAGGATGTTCTCGACCTCTTCGGATACGAGCTGCTTGTACTCGTCCTTCTGGCTGCGTCCTTCCTGCGCAAGGCTATTGCGCGAACCGACCGCGGACGGCTTCCGGGGATGAAATACGTTTGGACTCCGTGGGATATCAGACATACTAACTCCTTCCTGGTGGTGGTTTGTGGGCCTCTCAGGTGTACCCGCACCTATTCTCGACCCAAATATAATACACTGCGCTGCGTTAACAACTCAAACCTCTCATCACCCTCCTTCGGCTCATTCTCCCCATTGGTCAAGCTTCTCGTCGACCATCCGGGAGAAATTCTCGGTATGCGACGTCTCTCCGATCTCCGCGAGCCGCTGCGCAATCTCCCGCCGACGCGTATCGCTCGTGTCGACCGCTTCGTGCTCCGCTACCAGCCGCGTATACCGCTCGTAGTCCTGCCGAAGCCGAGCCACCATGTAGCGCACGGTGATCTCCCAGAGCGTGTCGCCCTCCACTACAGTGTAGCGCGTGTCGTTCGGGAGTACAAAAACATTTCCGGGATAGATCCAGTCCGGATCGGGCCGATCCGGATCGACCACACCCATGGGTGCGTACCCGTTGTCGGTGGCCACCTCGTTCACGAGACGGATGATGTCGTTCAGCGTGATCTCGATACCGCCCGGACCAATGACGCGATCGCGAGTGATGGTCACGCCGGGCGTGCCCTCGAGCGCTTCGAGCGCGGGCAGCGAATCGGGAGGCCAACCCTCCGGAAGCGGCGTGCCCGCGTCGGTGGTGATCGCGGCATCGTCGTCTGCGGCGCCGTCCTCGGCACCGGTCGTGTCCTCGGCGCCGGTCGTGTCCTCGTCGCCGGTCGTGTCCTCGTCGCCATCGCCGTCCTCGGCGCCGGCTCCGTCGATGCCGGTCGTGTCCCCGTCGCCCGCAGCGGTTCCCTCGCCGTCGGAGGCTCCATCGCCCGCCGCGCTACCGTCGGCGTCCGTTGGCTCGCCGTCGCCCTCGGCTGCAGCCTCGTCGTCGCTCGTCGCGGCGTCTCCCGCAGCGACCGTATCACCGTTGTCCGCCTGCACGATCCCGGTCTCGTCGCCGAACCACGGGTTCGGGATGGTACCGGTCAGCAGCAGCGCGATCAACGCCGCGATCAGCAGCACGGCAGCGGCCGCGGGCAGGACCCAACCGCCGCGTCGACGTTGAGATCGTCCGCGGCCGCCGGCGCCCGCTCGCCGGCGATCCGCCGCACCGCCGCGTCGTCCGGCGCCCGCTGCGGCGCCGACCTCGTCGCTGTCGCCCTCGCCCGCCCCTGGCTCCCCGGACACGGTCTGCTCGGCAGCCGGCTTCGACTGCTTCTGCTGCTTCTTCGCCTCTGCGATGCGCCGCATGCGCGCCTCGTCCATCTGCTCCGGTGTTGCCAGTCCGGCAATCAGATCGTCGAGACGCCTGCGCTCGGCCTCGTGGTCGATGACCGGCGCGGCGTGCACGTTCTCGACGACGCGCTCGGCGTGCGCGAAGCGGTCGCTCGTAATGCGCTGGGGGATGCGGTAGAAGAGATACTCGTCGTCGCCGTCGCGGTGAATCTCGCCGATGAGCGGAATCATCGCCGGGACCTCGGCGCGGGTGACGCGGTGGCGCGCGAGCAGATTCGAGAGCGCGTCAGCACCCTTCGCGGCCTCCGGCTCGTGCACCCGCACGAAATCGGCGTACTGCGCGTAGTTGTGCAGGAGCACCTGCGCGATCGGGTGAATCGACCCGTCGGCCCGACCGATCGCCTTCACCGGGTCGAGGCCCTTGAGGGTGCGCACCACCTTGCCAATGTCGCGCCCGGCGTACAGCTCGTTGAAGAAGTACTCGAGCTGGCCGAGCAGCGTGTTCTCCGCCTGCGACAGCAGGTCGCGGTACGGATAGTTCTTCTCCGGAAGGAATCGCTCGGCGATCGCGGTCCGGCTCAGCGCCTCGCCACCGACCTGATAGAGCGCGCCCTCGAGCAAGGGGTGCGTCGTCTTCGACGCGCCGAGGGTGATCGTCCCGGCGGTGGGATCGACGGTGAGGGGCGCGTCCGGCTTCTTCGCCGCCGACCCGAACACGACGGGCCCGCCGAGCTCCTCGAGCATCGCCTCGAAGCGCCCCGGAGCTTGCGTGACGGCGTACCTGTGGAACTCGAAGGCGCCGCCCTGCCCCTCGACGACGTGCGCCCTGAGCGGCGGCAGCGAGTTCTCCGGGAAGAGGTCGATCGCCTGCTCCACGCGCTCGCGCCGCGGCGTCGACACGCGCACCGGGCGGTTGCGCGTGCGGCTTCGTTTGAAAAAGCGGATGAGCGCCGTGTCGGCGTCTTCGGCCTGAACCGTGGAGATCCGATCGGCATCGATTCCGGCAGCGGACAGCTCGAAGAAGTAGTCTTCGGTCAGCCGCAGCGCGGCGAGCTCCCCGCGGGAAACGAGGTAGGGGCTGCCCTCGACCACGACAAAGCCGGGTCGCTGGTACGAGTCGCCGGGCAGCTTGAACGGCCCGCGTCCGTACTCGTTCTTCGCCTCCTGCGCCCGGGCGACGAAGTGCCCATCGAGTTTCTCGCGTCGGCGCAGGTCGAAGACCTCGTTCTTTCGATACTTGATCTTGAGGTTGCCGTCACGGTAGTAGTAGACGAGGACGTGCTTGCCGTCGTCCTCCTCGTGATCGATCTCCTCGATCGCTTCGACGCGAATGGTCTCCTGACCGACGAAGCGCTTCATGTGTTCGACCGTCTCGACGTCGCCCACGTAGTGGGTATCGGGCGTCGCGTCACCGGCGAGACATGCGGCCTCGTCGAGCGGGTTCCCGGTCAGCGCATCCGGGACGACGATGGTGGAGACGATGGGCGGCAGCTCAGCCGGGAGGTTGGTCGAAGTGCCGAGCCGGAGGAAGGGCTTGTAGTCCTCCCAGTGCGAGCCGAGGTAAACGATGTAGCATTCCCGGTCGACGTGAAACACCCGGCTCTGAGGATTTTGATTGAAGATTTCCAGCATCCCACCCCCGCTGCTTCGATACTATAATGCAAGCCCCGCCTTTTCGCAAACTATTACACCGACTATACTACGGAAGAGGGGAATGGGCATGATCATCAACGAAGAGGTCCGACGCAAGATCCTTCCGGTCGCGTCCGGCAAGGGTGGCGTGGGCAAGAGCGTGCTGGTCGCCAACCTGGGCATCTCCCTCGCCTCCTTTGGCCAGCGAACGGTGTTGGTCGATCTCGATCTGGGCGGGTCGAACCTGCACACGTACCTGGGCATGAAGAACCGCAACCTCGGTCTGGGCAATTTCATCGCCGACAAGTCGGTCGGCTTCAACGACATCCGCGTGCGCTCGCCGTACCCCAACCTCGACTTCATCCCCGGCGACGTCCTGGTCACCGGCGCCGCGAATCTCACCTACGGGCAGAAGCGCAGCATCATCTCGAACATCGAGAAACTCGACGCGGACTACATCCTCCTCGATCTCGGTTCGGGCAGCCACTTCAACACACTCGACTTCTTCCTCATGTCGAACTCCGGGTTCCTCGTGACGACCCCGCAGGCCCCGTCGATCCTCAACGCGTACGGGTTTCTCAAGAACGCGATCTTCAGGCTGCTGCAGCAGACCTTCTCGTCTCACAAAGGCGTGACGCGACTGCTCGGCGATATCGTCAGGGAGAAGCGGCCGAACACGACGCCGAGCATCGTGCAGATCATCGAGGGAATCGAGAAAATCAGCAGGAAAGCGGCGGCAACCGCGCGCGAAGAGATCGCGAGGCTTCGACCGAGCATCATCGTGAGCATGGGCGACCGGCCGGAAGACATGGAAATCGTCCAGAGCCTGCGGACGCTGATCGAGCAGCGCCTCACGGTCGATCCGATCTGCCTCGGGTTCCTCTACTACGACTACATCGTCCGCGAGGCGGTGAGCGACACCGTGCCGCTCGCGCTCGTCGGGCGCGACTCGCTCATTCTCAGCGAGATCGATCGGATCGCACAGAAGATCGTCCATTCCGAGCGCTTCCCGGAGATGCCGCTCGACCTCGACGAGTACGAGGACAGCTTCGGGCTCGCGACGATCGAAGCTACAGACGACTACGCCTCCATCAACCCCCACCCGCACACCCGCGCCGAGGAGGCGGCCGACGACGCGACGGCGGAAGAGTTCATCCGGCTCATCTCCGCGCAGAAGCAGCAGATCCGCGAGTTGCAGGGAACGATCCACGCGCTGACCATGGGCGGCGGGGGCGAAGACCGATAGCCCAAGCCGCGCAAAGCGGCTTGCGACCGCGGCGATCCCCCGCGCCGCCCCCGCTCGCGCGGCGGTAGCTGATCCCCTCGTCGGAGAGCCAGTCGAGGTGAGGTATGTCGATGTACGGGTTGCCGTGCGAGGTGATCGTGTCGAACCGCTGCTGGTCGGTTGTAATCAGCAGGATATTCGGTCGGTCTGCGCTCATTCGTCTTCCTCCTTGGTGCTATCGTCCGCAGACGGCGAGGCGGGCTCCGCGGCGGATGGCCGCCGAAAGAAGCGCCGGAAGAGCCCCGCGCCGCCGGTCGCAGCCTCGGTCCACTCGCCGAACCTGCCTATATCGTCCTGGCTGCCGACGACGAGATAGGTGTCGTCGGTCGAAATGGGATAGTCGGGCGAAACGAAGACGAACTCTCCGGCGCCACCCGGCTTGATAGCGACCACGTTGAGCCCGTGTTCGTTGCGAATGTTCGCCTCCACGAGGGTCTTGCCCTCGAATCGGTCGGGAAAGCGCACCTCCGCGAGAACGAGTCGCTCGCTGATGGGCATGTAGGTGAACATCGTGTCCGACAAGAGCGGCGGAAGGATGCGCTTGGCCGCCTCCCGGTTCGGAAAAACGACCTGAGTCGCGCCGACGAGCCTGAGAATCTCGCCGTGCTCGTCGGTCTCCGCCTTCGCGATGATACGGCGAACGCCCATTTTCTTGAGGTAGTTGGCGACGAGGATGGAGACCTCGGTACGGTCGCCGAGATCGATAATCGCGGCGTCGATATCCGCGGGCACGATCTTGCGGATCGTATCCTCCTTGATCGCGTCGGCGACGTAGGCGGCTTGGACCTGATTCTTGTACTGCGAGATGACCGCCTCGTCCTTGTCGACGATCAGCACCTCCACGTTGACCTCGAGCAGCTCCTCGAGCACCCAGACGCCGAAGCTGTCGAGGCCGATGATCGCGAACTGTTTCATCCTATGAGTACCTCCCCCGTCGGGTAGTCGATGAGACTGCGCCAGCGCTTGCCTGTCGACGGCACCGCGAGCGAGATCAAGCCGACGCGCCCCGCGAACATCGTCGCGATGATCACCAGTTTACCGGCCGGGCTCAGGTTGCCGGTGATGCCCGTGCTCAGCCCCACGGTTCCGAACGCGGAAAACGTCTCGAAGGAGAGGTCGCGGAAGCTGAACGCCTTGTCGGCGATGACGACCTCCGTCAGCGCGAGCGCGAAGAGACCGACCGCGAGGATCATGAGCGCGCGAACGAAGAACATGGTCGCGCGCGCGACCAAGGGCGAGGAGACTTTGCGGTGGAAGACGCGCGCGTCGCCGGAGTCGTCGGTGCCGCCCAGGGCGGCCCACACGATGATGAAGATCGTCGTAACCTTGACGCCGCCGGCGATCGAGCCCGGCGCCCCACCCACGAACATGAAAACCATCGTGAGCACGATCCCCGGCTCGGAGAGCGATGCCTGCGCCACGGTGTTGAACCCGGCGGTGCGTGGCGTCACCGACTGAAAGAGCGCCGCGAGCGCGCGATCGTGCATCGGCATGTCGGCGAACGCGCTCCCACCCTCTACGAGAAAGAACACGACGAACCCGAGCCCGATGAGTCCGGCGGTCGACGTAAGGACCACCTTCGTGTGCAGCGACAGCACGTGCCGTCGCCTCGTGAGGCGATGCGCGAGGTCCTGATAGACGACGAAGCCGAGCCCGCCAAGGACCAGGCCGGCCATGATGGGCACGGTGATCGCCGCCTCGCCGGCAAATCCCTCGAGACTGTCGGCAAAGGTGGAGAACCCGGCGTTGCAGAACGCGCTCACCGCGTGGAAGACCGCGGTGAACACCGGCCGTTCGACCCCGCGCCCGACGAAGGCGGGAAGGAGCGCGGCGACCAGCACCGCCTCGATCGCGAAGGTGGAGAGGATGATGTTGCGGAGGATCCTGCGGGGATCGTGCTCGACGCTCCCCACGTAGTACTCCTTGATGACCGCGCGGCGCCGAAGGCTGATTCTGCGCCCCGAGCGCGTGAGCTGCATCGTAGTGAACGCGATGATGCCGAGCCCCCCGAGTTGAATGAGCGCGAGGACGATCGTCTGCCCGGTCAGCGTATAGGAGGCCGTATTGACCGTGATAAGGCCGGTCACCGCGACGGCGGAGACCGAGGTGAACAGCGCGTCGAGAAACCCCAGCTCGCCCTCGGCGGCCCACGTGGGCAGGAGCCAGAGGACAAAGCCGCCCGAGAGCATGAGCAGCGCGAAGTACGCGTAGAGAAAGAGCTTGGTCGAGCGAATCGCCCGCGAGAGCCACATGGCCACAGATTATCCGGCATGCCGACCCGTGGGAAGCACGGTCGTTTGACCGTCCTGCACCCCACAGCTATCTTCGGCGCATGGCGACTCGACCGATCGACTGGACCTGCGACGAAACGGTGGGCGTGCAGGTCGACGAGCGCGAACGAGAGGGCGAACGCTGATGGCGGAGGTGTTCGACGTCGTCGACGAACACGATGAAGTCGTCGGTCGCGCGCGACGCGACGAGGTCCACGGCAATCCCTCGCTCACTCACCGAGTCGCGCACGTGCTCGTGTTCAACGCGGACGGCAGACTCTATCTCCAGCGTCGCGCGGCGGACAAGGACGTGCAGCCGGACAAGTGGGACACCTCGGTCGGCGGACACGTCGACGCGGGCGAAGCGTACGAGGCGGCCGCCTCCCGCGAGATGCGCGAGGAGCTCGGGATCGTCGGGCCGCCGCTGGAGCGGCTCTACCGGTATCGGCACGAGAACGACTACGAGTCGGAGATGGTGACCACCTACCGCGTGACCTGGGACGGTCCGATCGAACCCGACCCGAGCGAGGTCAGCGAGGGCCGATTCTGGACGCTCGAGGAAATCGACGCAGCCGATCCAGAGATCTTCACGCCCAACTTTCTCGACGAGCTCGCGCGGTTCCGCGCGTGGCACGAGGCCGGCGCAGGCGCCCGGCGCCGAGGGGGAACCATGCCCACCGCGACCGCCCGGCGCGTCGAGAACGCGCTGTGGGGACTCTTCATAGGCGACGCGCTGTCGATGCCCGTCCACTGGTACTACGACCGGCAGAATATCGAACGCGAGTACGACGGCGGAATTGCCGGGTACGAGGCACCGCACCACCCGCACCCGGAGAGCTTCATGGTCGGCATGGGATACCGGCCCGACGTCGAGCGAGCGCGCGAGCTCGGCCGCCCCTACGACATCCTCCACGAGCACGTCCGGTTCTACGACACCTCGTACAGTGCGCTCGAGATCGATCGCGGCGAGCGCGAGGGCCAGCACGGCAACGCCGTTCCCGCGATCGACGAACGCTATCATTATCACCACGGTCTTCGAGCCGGGGAGAACACGCTCGGCGCGCATCTCGTTCGCGTGCTCCTGCGCTCTCTCGCGTCGACCGGCGAGTACGATCCGCGGGCTTTCATCGACGCCTTCGTCCACCATCTCGCGACCCCCGGGCTCAACCGCGACCCGTATACCGAGATCTACATCCGGTCCTGGTTTGAGGCGTACACGCGCGGGACGGGCATCTTCGACTGCGCCGAGAGCCAGCGCCGCGTCTGGTCGATCGGGTCGCACGGCGGCATGATCAGACCCATGACGCTCTCGCTCTTCTATCCCGGCGACGGCTACCTGGCCACGGGCATGGCGCTCGAGCACCAGCGGCTCACGCACCGTTCGGAGACGGTGAGCGGCGCGCTCACCGTCGCGGTTCCGCTCGTACACGACCTCGTGGCGGGCGCCGATCCTGCCGCCGCGCTCGCAGCCCACGCGCGGGGACTGCGGCAGCCGGTGGCGACCGGCCGCGAGCTCTTTCGCGCATACCGCGAACACAACGGCCCCGGCAACATCCCCGACGCCGAGATGTGGCGCCTGCACACCGAGCTGCGGCGCGAGCCGTTCGACCTCGAGTCGTTCGTAGAGCGGGTCCCCGAGTCGGAGGCGGTCATGGGCGTCTTCGCGACCGCGTGCTACCCTGAGCACGGCCTGCCGCTCGCGCTCTCCTTCGCGCGAAAGCACGACGGGTCGATGCGCGCTTCGCTGCTCGCCAACGCCAACGCCGGCGGCGACAACGTGCACCGGGGCATGGTCCTCGGGATGATCGTCGGCGCGGCGTCCGATTCGGTACCCGACGATCTGAAGGAGGGGCTCGCCGACGCCGAGGCGATCGCCAACGAGATCGACGCGGCGCTCACCGCGGTCGGCTGACGTCGCGGGCCCGCTTGACCGGCATCCATGCCCGGCATAGCTTCTGCGTGTGAGTGGGACACGACGAGGGACTCGCGACGGCTCGGCACCCGAGCCTGCGCCGGACGGCACAGCGCTGCCGCTCGAGCTGCCGGCGCCGTCGGAGGTCTCGCTCGAGCGACCGCGCGAGCTCGACGGCTACCTCGGTGAGGTGGCCGACGCGATCCGCGGGCACGTTTCGGCGACGATCGTGGGCGTCTACCTGCTCGACCCATCGACGAGCCGTCTGTCGCTGCACGCGTGGGCCGACCGAACCCGCACGGCCGTCTGGGACGCCGACCGCGCTCCGGCGGATCTGCTGCGGCGCGGCATCGACGGCGACGACCTGAACGCCGGGACGCTGCGCGATTACATGCACGCCGCGCCGCGGGGCGAGCGCATCGCGAGCCCGATCCACGACGGGGAGCGCTGGATCGGCGCGGTCGTCGCGCTCGCGGACGAACCGTTCGCCGACGAAGCGCCCACAGTGCTCCACGACGCCGCGGCGCAGCTCGCCGCGGTCCTCGCCGAGGCGGCGATGCCTATCGGCAACGCCCGGATCGAGGAGAGCGAGGAATCGCTCGAGCTCCCGTCGGACGCGATCTTCGGCCACGGTGCCGGTGAGGGCGTCGCCGTGGGACCGGCGCTTCGGTTCCGTTCGGGTATCGAGCGGGGAGGTCCGTCGGAAAAGGTCGAAGAAGACCGCGCGCAGGCGCTCGAGCGGCTCGACGACGCCGTCGAGAAGACGCGAGCCGACATGGAGGCGCTGCTCGCCGACTCGACGAACGAGCTCTACGACGTCGTTTCGCTCATCTTCTCCACGCATCTGCTCATGCTCACCGACGACGCCTTCTCCGGCCCCATCCGCAGCCTCGTCGAGGCGGGACAGACCCCGGAGGACGCGGTCCAGTCGGTCGTAGCCTCCTTCGTCCGCACGTTCCGCGGTCTGCGCGAGACCCGCCTCGCGGAGAAGGCGCAGGACGTACGCGACATCGGGCAGCGCCTGCTCGACAACCTCGCGCCGGATGACCACACGCACGAGGAGCTCGCCGGGCACATCGCCGTCGTGCAGGACGTGCTGCCGAGCGATCTCGTCCGCCTCGCGATGGGGCACTCCTCCGGCGTCGTCATTCTGGGAACGACGGTCACCGCGCACATCGCGATTCTCGCGCAGTCGCTGGGGCTGCCGGTGCTCATGACCGGAGATCGGACCGTGCTCGAGATCGCGACGCGTACGCCGCTGTTGCTCGACGCGGACAATGGAAAGCTGCTCATCTCGCCGACCGCCGAGCAGCTGCTGGACCACGGTATCGGCGCCGCGCCGGCGTCCGCCGCCGGCCGCGTATTCTCCGGGGAGCCGGCCGACGCGCAGGCGCCGTGGAGACCAGAGCAGGCAGCCGGCGTCCGCCTCTACGCCAACGTCAACCTCCTGAGCGACGCTCGGCGGGCGGCCGCGGCGGAGGCGCACGGCATCGGCCTGTACCGCAGCGAGTTTCCCTTCATCGTTCGCAACGACTATATAAGCGAGGAGGAGCAGTACCGCGTCTACCGTACGATCGTGCAGAGCATGCCCGACCGCCCGATCGTTCTGCGCACCGCCGACATCGGCGGGGACAAGCTGCTCGCCGGACGAGAAGAGGAACGTAACCCCTTCCTCGGCGTACGCGGAATCCGGTTCTCGCTCGCCAACCGGGCTCTCTTCCGCGAGCAGCTACGCGCGATGCTCCGCGCTGGTCACGGAGCCGACCTGCGCATCATGTTCCCCATGGTCTCGAGCGCCGAGGAGATCGGCGAGGCGCGCGCAGAGGTCGAGCTGTGCGCAGACGAGCTCGAGCGAGCCGGCGTGGAACACCACACCGAGCCGCAGATCGGCGCGATGGTCGAGCTGCCGAGCGCGGTCGTCACGATCGAGGAGCTCGCCGAGCGCACCGATTTCCTGTCGATCGGCACGAACGACCTCATCATGTACCTGCTCGCCGTCGACCGGACGAACGAACGCCTCTCCGAGCTCTACCGCAGCCACCACCCGGTCGTGCTGCGGACGCTCGCCGACATAGCACGCCGCGTGGGCGACCGGATCGATCGCCTGAGCGTCTGCGGGGAGAGCGCCGCCGACCCGTACATGGTGCCGTTCTTTCTCGGCATCGGGATCACGTCGCTCAGCGTCGCCCCTCGCGCGCTGCGCTCGGTCCGCGACACCATCGCCCGATACGACGCGGTGACGAGCGAGGCGTTCGCGTCCGAGATCCTCACCATTCGAACGCTCGGCGAGATGGATCGATTCCTGACCGAATACGAGATGCCCGAGACGCAGAACGCGTAGGCTCGCCGTCGACGGTCCGCATATTTATGCAGGAGTCCTTGACATATTTGCATCTGTTCGCGATAGTCAGGGATCTCATCGACATAGAACCAAGGAGGACTACGTATGAGAATGCGATCGATACTCGCGCTCGGGATCATCGGGGTCGTCGCGAGCTTTGCCCTGATTTCGTGCGGCGGCGGCGAGGCTGACGCGATCAAGATCGGTGTCGCCGGGGCGCACAGCGGCGACCTCGCGTCGTACGGGCTGCCGACGGTCAACGCCGCCGAGCTCGTCGTCGAGGAGATCAACGCGAACGGCGGCATCGACGGAAAGACGGTGGAGCTCGTCATCGAGGACGATCAGTGTCTGCCCGAGGTCGCGGCGAACACCGCTGCGAAGCTGGTCAGCGAAGAGGTCGTGGCGGTAATCGGGCACATCTGCTCGGGTGCGACGAATACGGCGCTGCCTATCTACCGCGAAGAAGAGCTCGTCGCGATCTCGCCGTCGGCCACCAACCCCGGCCTTGCCGAATTCGAGAACTTCTTCCGCACGATCGCACCCGACGACGCGCAGAGCGCGCTGCAGGTCGAGTTCGTCGTCGAGGAGCTCGGGCTCACGCAGGTAGCGGTGCTCCACGACAAGGGCGACTACGGCAAGGGTCTCGCCGACTTCGCCCTCGGCTACCTCGAGGAGAAGGACGGCGTGGAGGTGCTCCTCTACGAGGGCGTGACCGTCGGCGCGGTCGACTACTCGGCGATCATCAACCGCATCGACGCCGAAGGCGCGGAGATCGTCATCTGGGGCGGCTACCACCCCGAGGCATCGAAGCTCGTCGACCAGATGCGCAGCCGCGGCATGGACACGCTGTTCATCGGCGGCGACGGCATCATGGACGAGACCTTCGTGAACGTCGCCGGCGAAGCGGCCGAGGGCGTCTACGCGACGAGCGCGAAGAGCACCGAAGGCAACACGCTCGCCGAGGAATACACCGAGAACCACATCGAGAAGTACGACTCCGAGCCGGGACCGTTCTTCCAGGAAGGCGTGTCGGCGGCGATCGCGCTGCTGAACGCCATCGACGCTGCGGAATCGACCGAATACCAGGCGATCATCGACGCGCTGCAGAGCGAGTACGTCGATACCCCCGTCGGCAACATCAGCTTCGACGAGGATGGGAACGCGATAGGCGTCGGGTTCGCCATCTACCAGGTACAGGACGGCGCATACGTGCAGGTTGGAGAGTAGGTTTCCTACTCGTTCTCACGGACGGATGGCGGCACACCCCGCCATCCGTCTTTTGTACACGAATCAGTAGCGAGAACCCATGGAACTATTTGTCAATCTGCTGTTCAGTGGCCTGACGCGCGGCAGTATCTACGCGCTGTTGGCGCTCGGGTACACGATGGTCTACGGAATCATCGAGCTCATCAACTTCGCCCACGGCGAGATCTACATGATCGGAGCCTTCACCGCGCTGATCATGACGAGCATCTTCACGATTCTGGGCCTGCCGGTTGCGGCGATCATCGCGCTTGCGCTCCTCATCGCGATGGTCTGGTCCGCGATGTACGGGTACACGCTCGACAAGGTCGCGTACAAGCCGGTGCGAAACGCCCCGCGCCTGTCGGCGCTGATCAGCGCGATCGGCATGTCGCTGTTCCTCCAGAACTACGTGCGTCTCGCGCAGACCAGCGACTTCCTGCCCTTCCCCAGGCTCATCCCGACGCTCCACTTTCTCGACGGAGTCTCCGGGCTCAGCTCGTCGCAATTCGTGATCTTCGTCACGACGGCCGTGGTCATGGTCATCCTCACGATCCTCATCAAGTTCACGCGCATGGGAAAATCGATGCGCGCGGCGGCTCAGGATCGGATGATGGCGATGCTCACCGGCGTCAACGTCAACCGGGTGATCGGCATCACCTTCGTGATCGGATCCGCGACCGCGGCGATCGGGGGCGTGCTGATCAGCTCGCACATCGGTCAGATCAACTTCTACATTGGCTTCCTCGCCGGCATCAAGGCGTTCGTCGCCGCGGTGCTCGGCGGTATCGGCAGCATCCCCGGGGCGGTGCTCGGCAGCTTCGTGCTCGGTCTCACCGAGAGCTACGGCGCCGGGTACATCTCGAGCGACTACGAGGACGTCTTCGCGTTCATCTTCCTCGTCGTGATCCTCATCTTCCGTCCCTCCGGGCTGCTCGGCAAGGGCGCAAGTCAAAAGGTGTAGGCTATGAACATCGTCAGGGAATTGCGGCGATCGCTGCTCCTCGCGTTCTGGTTCGTGGTCCTCACCTTCCCCATCATGGTCATCCGCGTGAACACGATCACCGACACGATCGAGTGGAGGTGGGACCGACTGATCCTGATCGCCGTGGGCGGCTTCGTGGGATCGTTCGTCTGGAACTACTTCCAGGCGCGCAAGTCGCAGCGCGCCCAGCGTCCGGCGCAGGCCCAAGTCGGCGCAGCGCCCGACGCGGCGGCGGCGACCGAGGCTCCGGCCGGCACCGCCCCGATGAACCCGCCGGCGCTCGCGCAGAGCTGGTTCGACCGGCTGCTCGGTCGCTTCGGCTGGACGCGCGACACGTTCCGCCAGCCGAAGGTAGCGGTGCCACTGGGGCTGGTGCTGCTCGGGATCGCGATCGCGTACCCACTGGTCACTTCGCTCTACCAGACGAACATCATGATCTCGGCGCTGATCTACGTGATTCTCGCGCTCGGGCTCAACATCGTCATCGGCCTCGGTGGAATGCTGCACCTCGGGTACGCGGCGTTCTATCTGGTCGGAGCGTACACCTACGGGCTGCTGAACCACCACTTCGGACTCAGCTTCTGGCTTGCCCTTCCCCTGGGTGCCGGTCTGAGCGCGCTCTTCGGCATCCTGCTCGCTATCCCGGTCCTCAGACTCCGCGGCGACTACCTCGCAATCGTCACGCTCGGATTCGGCGAGATCATGCGCATCGTCGCGACGAACTGGAGCTCGCTCACCGGCGGGCCGAGCGGCGTGAAGAACATCGCGCGGCCCGGCTTCTTCGGGGTCGACTTCTCGCTCTCGCAGGCGATGAACTTCATGTACTTCATCTGCATCTTCCTGGTGTTGCTCACGATCTTCATCGTGAACCGGCTCGAAAACTCGCGCATCGGACGACAGTGGGTCGCGATGGGCGAGGACGACGTGGCCGCGCGCGCGATGGGCGTGAACACCGTGAAGGCGAAGATGACCGCCTTCGCGATGGGCGCGCTCTGGGCCGGTCTCGCCGGCGTGATCTTCGCGGCGAAGACGACGTTCATCAACCCGGACAGCTTCAAGGTGTGGGAATCGGTTCTCATTTTGAGCATGGTCGTACTCGGCGGCATGGGGTCGATCCCGGGGGTCATCGTGGGTGCGCTCCTGCTCATCCTGCTGCCCGAATACCTCCGCGCGTTCAGCGAGTACCGGCTGCTGGTTTTCGGCGCGCTTCTCGTCATCATGATGGTGTTCAAGCCCGCCGGCCTGATCCCCAAGCGCAGGCGACACTACAAGATCAGACCCGACACGCTCGCGGCGAGTCCCGCCGCGGGCGACACGGCGTCCGACGACGCGGGAGGCGACCGCCCCGGGGGCGCGCAATGATCCTCGAGGCGAACGGACTCAGCATGGACTTCGGCGGGCTGCGGGCGGTCGACCGGGTGGACATCACGATCGAGCAGGGAGAGATCGTCGCGCTCATCGGACCGAACGGCGCCGGGAAGACGACCTTCTTCAACTGCGTGACGGGGATGTACCTTCCCACCGAAGGCGAGGTGCACATCGCGCCCCCCGGAGGCGATCGGCAGAAGATCACCGGGCTGAAGCCCGACAAGATCGCCGAGCGCGGGCTCGCGCGCACCTTCCAGAATATCCGCCTCTTCCCGAACATGACCGTCCTCGAGAACGTCATGATCGGACGGGACTGCCGACTGCGCTCGGGCATACTCGGAGCGGTGCTGCGCACGCCCGGCCAGCGCGAGGAGGAAGAGCGGATCATCCACGACAGCTACGAGGTCCTGCGCAAGATCGGGATCGAACGGCATGCAAACGACCTCGCGAAGAACCTGCCGTACGGCGCGCAGCGGCGCCTCGAGATCGCGCGCGCGCTCGCGACCGAGCCGTTTCTCCTCCTCCTCGACGAGCCGGCGGCGGGGATGAACCCGAATGAGACGCGCGCGCTCGACGAGCTCATCCTGCGGCTCCGCGAGAGCGAGCAGCTCACGATCTTTCTCATCGAGCACGACATGAGCCTCGTCATGCGCCTGTCCGAACGGATCTACGTCATGGACTACGGACGACTGATCGCGCACGGGTCGCCGCAGGAGATCAAGAGCGATCCGGTCGTCATCAAGGCGTACCTGGGGGAGGACGTCAGTGCTTAAGCTCGAGAACGTCAGCACGTACTACGGGAACATCCAGGCGTTGAAGTCGATCGATCTCGAGGTCCAGGAAGGCGAGATCATCTGCCTAATCGGAGCGAACGGAGCCGGAAAGAGCACGACGCTCATGTCCATCTCCGGCATCGTGCCGCCGAGGCACGGCGAGGTTCTCTTTCACGGGAAGTCGATCACCGGCGTCGCGCCCGACCAGATAGTCAAGCGGGGCGTCATCCAGGTCCCCGAAGGACGGCACATCTTTCCTGGGCTCACGGTCCAGGAGAATCTGGACATGGGTGCACTGCTGCGAAACGATACAGCGGCGATCGCCAAAGACTTCGAGTACGTCTACGGCCTGTTCCCCATCCTCAAAGACCGCCGCAACCAGGCCGGGGGGACGCTCTCCGGCGGCGAGCAGCAGATGCTCGCAATCTCACGCGCGCTCATGGGCCGCCCCCGCCTCCTGCTTCTCGACGAGCCGAGCCTGGGGCTCGCGCCGCTCATCGTCCAGCAGATCTTCGAGATCATCCAGCTCATCAACGAGCGGGACAAGACGACGATTTTCCTCGTCGAGCAGAACGCGAACCTCGCGCTCAAGGTCGCCCACCGCGGCTACGTGATGGAGACAGGTACGATTACGATGACAGACACCGCGGCCGAGCTTCTCGCCAACGAGGACGTTCGTCGCGCCTACCTGGGGGTGTGAAGTGACAGTACACAGCGTGATGACGGAAAACCCGTATACGGTGGCCGAGCACGATCCGGTCACCGACGCGCAGACGCTCATGCGTCGCGAGAAGATCCACCGTCTGCCGGTCGTGAACAACGCGAAGAAGCTCATCGGCATCGTCAGCGAGAAGGATCTGCTCTACGCGACCCCGTCGCCGGCCACGACGCTCAACGTCTACGAGATGAGCAACCTCCTCTCGAAGCTCAAGGTCGAGACGGTGATGACTCGCAAGGTCATCACCGTCTCATCGAATACGCTCGTGGAGGACGCCGCGCGGATTCTCGTCGACAACAACATAGGCGGCCTGCCGGTCGTCGACGACGGCAAGCTCGTGGGGATCGTCACCGAGAGCGACCTCTTCCGCCTGCTGATCGACCTCTTCGGGACGCGCAAGAAGGGCGTGCGCGCGACTCTGCGTGTTCCCGAGCGGCCCGGCGAGCTCGCCGACATGACGCGCGTCGTCGCCGAGGCCGGCGGCAACGTCATTTCGATCGGAACCTTCAGCGGCAACGACATGACGAACGCCGTCATGACGCTCAAGGTCGAGGGGATCGGGAGCGGTCACCTCCTCGAGCTGCTCGAACCGCTTGTGGTGGAAGTCATGGACGTTCGCGAAGTGTAGCTTCGCGAACTCCGGCAGGACCCGTGGTCCTGCATTGGACGTTCGCGAAGTGTAGCTTCGCGAACTCCCCGAAGGAATCCGCCCCGTGGGCGCGGCTCGATCCTACTCGACGTTCATGAGGTTCCCGGCTTCGCTCGCCTCGGGAGAACCCGGGCGGTGCTCCACCAGCGCCTCGAGAAGAATCTCTGCGCGTCCGCGGTCTCCCAGCGGCCCCAGGTAGAGCTTCGCCAGCTGCAGAACCGCGGCCGGCCACTCGTCGCTCTGCGGTGCGTTGACGGCAAGCGCGGCGAAGTACCCGGCAGCTTCCTCCACGCGTCCGAGATCAAGCAGGAGATCCGCGGCCAGCGAGAGACCATCCGCGAGGTACGGGCCCGACCCGTACTCGGAGAGGAACGTACGAACCTCCCTGACGGCCGCTTCGGTGAGCTCCCGCTCGTCGAGCCGAGACAGGCTGAGAATCCCGGCGAGGAACCGAGCATCCGGCTCCTCAGCGACGGGCACCTTGCTCACCTCGACCGCGTCGTCGTACGAGAGGTCCCAGCGGCGATTTCGCTCGACCAGTCGCGCGGCAAGGCGGAGCGCGTCGTCGGTTCGCTCACCGCGCGGATAGAGGTACGCCGAGCGGACCGCGAAGCGCAGGGCGTCGGGATCATCGCCGCGCTCCGCGTGGAGCATCGCCGCGAAGTAGAGCGCCTCGCCTGAGAACTCCGCCTCCGGGTAGCGCCGGGCGTACTCGGGCAGGTCTGCGAGCAGCTGGTCCTCCAACCGCCGGTCTCCCTCCTGCGAGAGAAGCCGACGCAGAAACGCTTCGTCGGAGGCGGCGTCCGCGCCTCCCCGGCCGCTGCCGTAGATGGACGAGCGGATGCCGTAGGTGTACTGGACGAGGTTCTTGTCGTTCTTCGCGAACTGGTAGGCGAGCACGACGTCGGCGGCCCAGGTCATACCCGCGAGAACCAGGCCGCTGCCGGCGATGAGCCCGTTGGCGAGCAGTCGCTGGAAGTCCTCCGACGACGGGATCGGTTCTTCGACGAGCGAGTAGAAATGGTTCCACTGGAGCGCGACCCCGGTCGCGATCAGCCCGTAGCCGGCAGCGCGCGCGCCCACCATCGACCAGGCGAGCTCGGGGCGCTCGACCTGGAAGAGACCGTAGCCGGGAACGAACATCGACATGAACATGGTGAAGAAGTCGATGTTCCGATTGAGCGCGCGATACTCGGCAAACGACATCTGTTCGGGCAGCCCTTGCCGCAACTCGGGGGGCAGATCGCGGAAGATCTGGGGCAGCATGTCCATCTGGCCAAATGCGACGCCGCCCAGGCTGACGAGCAGCAGCACGACGAGCACGCCGCGCCGCAACCCCGGGCCCACCGGTCCACCGGTCCTGAAGAATCGCATGGATCTCACCATAGCTGGTGCACCTGCGGCTTGATGTGCTCCTCGTACACGCGTCGCACCTTCTCGAGCGTGTCCCAGTCGAGCGAGGCGAGCGCGCTCGCCGCGGCGTTCGCCTTCGCCTGCTCGGGGTTCTTCGCGCCGGGGATCGCGAGCGAGACCGCGTCGAACTGGAGGATCCACCGGAGCGCGAACTGCGCCATCGTCGCGTCGGCGGGCTTGAGCTTCCGCAGCTCCTCGACGGCTCGAAGACCGGTCTCGAAGTCGACGCCCGCAAAGGTCTCGCCCCGATCGAACGCCTGGCCTTCGCGGTTGAAGTTTCGATGGTCGTCCGAGGCAAAGGTCGATTCGCGGCTCATCTTCCCGGTCAGTAGCCCGCTCGCGAGCGGCACCCGGGCGAGGATCGCCACGTTCGCGTCCTTCGCGAGCTTGAAGAAGAGGTCGGCCGGCCGCTGCCGGAACACGTTGAAGATGATCTGCACGCTCGCGATGTTCGGGTGCTCGATCGCCTTGATCGCCTCCTCGACCTTCTCCACGCTCACCCCGTAATAGCGGATCTTGCCGGCGGCCACGAGATCGTCGAGCACGCCGAACACCTCCGGCCGGTAGTAGACATCGGTCGGTGGACAGTGCAACTGGACCAGGTCGAGCGCGTCGACCTCCAGGTTCTTCAGGCTCCGGTCGACGAACGAGGTCAGGTTCTCCCGGTTGTACCCGTCGGCGACGTGCGGGTTCAACCGGCGCCCGGCCTTGGTCGCGACGTGGACCTCCTCGGATCGGTCCTCGAGCACGCGGGCGATGATCCGCTCGCTCCTGCCGTCACCGTAGACGTCGGCGGTGTCGATGAAGCTCACCCCGTTGTCGATCGCCGTGTGGAGCGCCGCGACCGCATCCTCCTCGGGCACATCGCCCCACGCGCCGCCGATCGCCCACGCGCCGAAGCCGATCTCCGATACCTTCCAGCCGGTTCTGCCGAATACCCTGTAGTTCATCGTGCCTCCACGTTCAGCGTACCGAAGCGGCCGGACGCGGGCAAGCCGACGGTCGCAGGCCCTATCCGTCTTCGCCCTCCGGCGCGCCGCCGGGCTGCTCGGCGGTTGTCGCCGGATCGAAGCCGCCGGCCTGGTAGGCCTTCGCGCCGAGCACGGTACCCAGGTTCATCGTCCGCAGCGCGTCCGACGGGACGAGCACGAGCCCACCCTTGTTGCGAATGCTCTCGTAGATCATGCTCATCGCGCGCAGCTGCAGCGCCACCGGGTCGTCGTGGTAGGTGCGCGCGGCCTTCTCGTAGCTCGCGGCGATCTCCGCCTCGGTACCGCCAAGGATGACGCGCGCCTGACGCTCGCGCGACGCCTGCGCCTGACGGGAGAGCGCGTCCTCGAGCTCCTTGGGGATGAGGATCTCCTTGAACTCCACCGAGAGAATCGTGATTCCCCAGGGGTTCGTCTTCGCGTCGACGATCTGCTGGATCTCGTGCGAGAGCCGATCGCGCTCGCCGAGCAGCGTGGACAGCTCGTTCGCACCGATGCTCGCGCGCAACGCGGTCTGCGCGCTCAGAATCACAGCCTGTTCGAAGTCCTGCACCTCGAGCACCGCACGGTGGGGATCCCAGATCATCCAGAACGCGAGGGCGTCGACGTGCACCGGCACCGTGTCGCGCGTGAGGCTCTTCTCCGCCGAGAAGTCGGTGACGCGAATCCGTGTGTCGACGTAGCCGGCGATCGAGTCGAGCAGCGGCAGGAGCAGCAGCGGCCCCGGGCCACGCACACGGTGGAACTTCCCGAGCCGTAGGACGACGATCTTGTCCCACTGGCTCACGACCTCGATCCCCGGCGCGATGATGAGTCCCAGGCTGATCGCAGCCCCGGCGATCGACAGGTCGGTCTCGAACACCACCGGCAGCGTCGCCCATACCGCGCCCACGGCGATCACCACGAACGCCCAGGAGGGCAGCACGAAGAGCATGCCTACGACGACGAGCACGCCCGCCGCGACGAGCGCGATATCCTCGTTGGCCGGCACCTCTCCGACGCCCATCTGCAGCCCGAACCCGAGCCCGAGAAAGGCGACGAGCGCGATCGCGCTCAGCGTGTTGAACCGGAAGTCACCGCGGTGGCGCCGTGCGGGCGGCCTCGTCGTGCCGGCCTCGTCGTGCCGACCGAGCAACCGCGAGACGAGCCCGGACCGTGCTCCTGTCTCACTCATGGGTCTCCTCCTTGAGGTGCTCGAGGAAGGCGATCAGCTCGTCGATCGAGAAGCCGTACCCGCTCGCCGACGCGAGGAACGACTGGACGAGGCGCATGAGAATCTGCTTCCGTTCCTCGTCGGTTACGTCGATCTCCTGATCGCTTATGAAGGTGCCGGTGCCCTGCTGCGTGGTAACCACTCCCCTGATCTCGAGCTCGCTGTACGCGCGGGCGACCGTATTCGGGTTGATCTCCAGGTCGACGGCGAGCCGTCGTACGGTGGGCAGCTGGGTTCCGGCCGTGAGGCGGCCGTCGGCGATCGCCATCTCCACCTGCTGAATGATCTGGCGGTAGAAGGGCACACCACCAGTCGGGTCGAGCACGAAGCTGAGCTCCTCGCGTTTCTTCTCCGCCGCCATTTGCCCCGCCCTCTCGTATTGTACTAAACAGTTAGTACAATACGAAGTTACGCCGGTCCTGCAACCTCGTCAAGGGCACTCGAGCGGACGCATGACACGTTTCGGGCGTTCGGATACGATGCGGGCATGAATACCGTCGCAGCACCGATCGCGCGCGCGATCCCCGTCCCCCATACCCGTTCGGCCGATCTCCTGCTCGCCCTGCTGGGCAGCCTCGCGATCGGCGTGCTCGCGCAGGTCTCCGTGCCGCTGTGGCCGGTTCCCGTCACCGGTCAGACGCTCGGCGTCCTCGCCGTGGCGGCCGCGCTCGGCGCGCGCAGGGGCTCGCTCGCCGTGCTCGCCTACCTTGCCCAAGGCGTCGCAGGCATGCCGGTCTTCGCGGGTGGAACCGCAGGCCCGGCCGTCCTCGTGGGTCCGACGGGAGGCTACCTCCTCGGATTCGTCCCCGCCGCGGTACTCGTAGGCGCGTGGTTCGAGCACCGTGCGGCGGGCAGGCCCACGGCAACGAGGCTGCCCGGAGCCGATGCCGCGCTCACCACCGGCGTCCTCGCCGCCGCCTCGATCGTCGTCTACACGAGCGGCAGCCTCTGGCTCTCGCGATTCGTCGGCTGGGACCGCATCGTCGCCGTCGGGGTGGCGCCCTTCCTCCTCGGCGACGCGCTCAAGATCGCGCTCGTCGCGCTCGCCGCAACCGGCGTTCGCGGCGTCGGCACCCGGCGCGGCCTCTGACGGAGGACGCCGCGTCCGAGCGCCCGAGCGGGCCCGAGAAATCGCCCTGCATCACGGCCTCCGCAACGGAATCGTCCCCTCGCGCTCGAACGGGAAGCTCACCGTGGGCATCAGATCGATCTCAGGGTCGATCCGCGCGCGCGAGACGAACGAGTAGGGAATATCCTCGTCGCCGAGCAGGAGGTCGCGGACCGTGCGGCCGAACGCGGCAAAGCCAATCCGGACGTCGACGGTCACGTTTCCGCTCCCTCCCGCCGGCACGCGTCGTGGTCGGTCGGTCGCCCCGTCGACCCAGAGCCTGCCGTCGACGGCGAAGGCGTAATCGAGCGATTCCAGCGTGAAGGCGAAGACGTTCGGGTTCTCGATTCCCACGGTGAGCGACAGCTCGGCGCCGGTGATGCCGATCGAATCGAGCTCGAGCTCGACGACCCGAACCGAAGGCGGCCGTACGACAGGAAGCGTCCCTTCGCGCCGAACCGGGATCGTGACCGCCCCGAGCGCGGGCAGCTCGAACTGCAGGTCGACTTCTACCGCGTAGGACGCCTCGTCCCGGCCGCGCACCGCCTCGAGGGTGTCGCGCAGATTACGGAAGCCTACCTCCAACGGCAGATCGATCCTGCTCGTGCCGAACGCCTCGATCTGGAGCCCCTCGCTCTGACGACCGGAGAGAAACTCCACCCCCTCCACGTCGAGCGCGTACGCGAACCCCGTGAGCCTGACCGAAACGGCGTTCGGATTCTCAACGACGATCCTCGTCGTGATCTCCGCGTCGGTGAACGTGAGCCGCGTCAGTGACGCCGACTCCACGCGCGCGGTCGGTCGTTCGACCGAGGGGATCAGGCTGCGAAGCGTCTCGCAGCCGGAGAGCAGCGCGAAGCTCGCTGCAAGCAGAACCACAGGAAAGATGCGTCTCATACTCACCCCCGGGTGACGACTTCTTCGAGCAGCGCGAGCAACTCCTGCTCGTCGACCGGTTTGGTTACCGAGCGGTCGATACCCGCCGCCGCCTGCAGTCGCTGGTCGTCGTTCGAGGCGTAGGCGGTCAGCGCGATGATGGGCACGTTCGCCCGGTCATCGCCCGCCTCGCCCGCCCTGATGCGCCGCGTTGCCTCTACTCCGTCGACGTCCGGCATGCGAAGGTCCATGAGGATCACGTCGCACGGCTGCGCGACGAGCTGCTCGATCGCCTCACGGCCGTCCGCCGCGATCACGACCTCGTGACCGGCTCGCGTGAGGAAGTGGGACATGTAGAGCTGATTGATTCGCTCGTCTTCGGCAACCAGTATCCGCACGGGTTCTCCTTACGGCAGGGCTGCCTCCACTATACCGCCCGCCCGGCGACAAGGTCTACGACTGTTCGGCGGCTGCGGCGCGGCGAGCCGCCTCGTCGAGGTCGCGCACCATTTCCTCGAGACGTCGCAGATTGTGCGGAAAGGTCATACAGAGGAACTGCCGATGGACGCGTTCGTCGGTGGCACACGACGAACGAAGCCCTCCGAACCCGCTGACGCCGAGGCGGTCGCGAAGCACCGGGAGCAGGTGCCGGCGCAGCTCGGTGGCGAAGACGCGAAGCGTGTCGACCCCGTAGCGGATCTCCGGCAGGTCCTCGGCGTAAACGACCGGAAGCGCGAGCATCGCGCGGATCTGCCGCACGACCGACGAGTCGATGGGAAGGTCGTCGATGATCATCGCGAGCCAGCCCCGGTCGAAGTAGCGGTCGAAGTGCTCGCGGAGCGCCTCGAGCCGGATCTGCACCGCGTCCATACTGCGCGTCCGAAGCGTTGCGGTTGCCATCGTTTTCGAGTATCGGCACGCGGCGGCCGCGGTTTGACACGACGTCCGCTCGGCACTACCCTCCCCGCATGACTCCGGTCGTCTTCGCCTCGATCGCGCTCGCGCTCGTCGCCGTGGTGGTCGCAAGCGTCGCCATGGTCGTGGCGTCGCGCCGGCGCGATCGCCCGCCGGAGGGCCCCGCGATCCTCCAGCAGATCGATACCGTGCGCGGGGAGCTGCGCGACCTCTCAGACCTCTTTCTCGTGCCCCAGCGACGGGGCGCGGTAGGCGAGACGCTGCTGAACGAGCTGCTCGCCTCGTGGCTGCCGGAAAGCGCGTACGAGCTGCAGTACGGGTTCGCGAACGGCGCCCGCGTCGACGCGGTCGTCAGGCTCGGTGCGAAGCTCGTCCCAGTGGACAGCAAGTTCCCGCTCGAGGCGATGCGCCGCGCGCCGGTTGAGGCTGTTTCGGCGTCCGACAGCGCGGAAGCGCAGCATATCCCGGTCGACGTCCGCAGGGCGTTCGCGAAGCACATCGCCGACATCGCCGAGCGCTACATCCGCCCGACAGAGGGCACCATGAGCTTCGCGCTCATGTACATCCCCTCCGAGCGCGTCTACGTCGAGCTCTTCGCCTCCGGGGCCGATGCGCTCATGCGGCAGGCGCTCGAGCGCAACGTCGTCCCGGTGAGCCCGGCGACGCTCTTCCTCTACCTGCAGACCGTCGCGTACGGGCTGCGTGGGCTCGCGATCCCCGAGCGGACGCAGCGGCTGCTCGAATCGCTCGCGGCGCTGCGTACCGATCTTGACGCGTTCTCGCGCAGCTTCGAGCTCGCCGGCGGTCATCTGCGCAATCTCGGGCGCGCCTTCGACGACGCCGGCGGCAAGCTCGAGCGGGTGACCCGGCGCGTCGACCGGCTCGACGAGGACCGCCCCGATGGCTGACGAGACGCAGCGGGTCACCGGCTTCGTGGTCCACGCCTTCGTGCAGGCGACCGGCGGCGCGGCGGGGCGCGGGAGCGCCTCACGGCTCGCGCTCCTCGGACGGCTCGACGACGGGCGAACCTTCGCCGCCGTGCTCGAGCCGTACCGTCCGGCGTTCTTCGTCCGCGCCTGCGACCGGGCTCGACTCGCGACGAGCGGGAGCGAGGTCTCTGCGACCGACCGGACGACGATCGACGGCGAAGAGGTGGTCAGCGTGTCCTTCGGTTCGGTCCGCGAACTGCGTAGCGCCGACGCGGGGCTCCGTCGCGCCGGCGTGCGGACCTACGAGGCCGACGTCAACGCCGCCGACCCGCCCTTACTCGATCGCCACGTACACGGGAGCGTCGCGATCACCGGTACGCCGACCGCCGGCCACCACGTGGATCTCGTCTTCGTCAACCCGGAGATCGGACCGGCCGAGTGGGATCCGGCGCTCACCACGCTTTCGCTCGACATAGAGACCGACCCCCGCAGCGAGGAGATCCTCGCGGTCGGTTTCGTCGCGCGCGGACCGTGGACCGATCCGGTCGACGAGGTGCACTTCAACGGCAGCGACCCGGGGCGAGGGGGGATCGTCGCGTACCGCCACGAGGCCGAGCTCCTCGCTGGGGTCGTACGGCGGATCGCGGAGATCGACCCGGATATCATCACCGGGTGGAACGTGATCGACTTCGACCTCGCCGTCATCTCGCGCAGGCTCGCGCATCACGGGATCCGATTCGCGATCGCACGGTCCAACGAGGCCGCGCAGTTCCTCCCGGCGACGCAGGACAACGGCGGGCGTCGGCAGAACGCGGCGGTAAGCTGCCCGGGGCGCCAGGTGATCGATGCGCTGCGCCTCGTCCGCTACGGACCGCAGCGCTTTGACGACCGCAAGCTCGGCAGCGTCGCGCAGGCGGTACTCGGCGAGACGAAGACCGTGGAAGCGGAGACGAGCGCGGAGAAGATCAGCACGCTGCTCGCGCTCTATCGCGACGACCCTGTGGCCTTCTGCGACTACTGCCGCGCCGACGCCGAGCTCGTGCTGCGTATCCTCGACGCGACCGGCCTGCTCGAGCTCACGCTCAAGCGGTGCAGGCTCATCGGCATCGGGCTCAACCGGGCGTGGACGAGCATTCCCGCCTTCGAGTTCCTCTACATCGAGTGGATGCACGACCGCGGCCTCGTCGCGCCGTCGCTGGGGGTCGACCGCCTGCCGCAGGGCGAGGCACCCGGCGGTGCGATCATCAAGCCGCAGCCGGGGCTGTTCGCGAACGTACTGGTCTTCGACTTCAAGAGCCTCTACCCGTCGATCATGCGCACCTTCGGCATCGACCCGGTGGGCTATATCGACACCGAGGAGGGCTACCCGGAGGGCGCGGACCCGCCGCCTCCCGATCCTCGGTCGATCACCGCGCCCAACGGCGCGAGATTCTCGCGCGCGGAATCGATCCTCCCGCACCTGCTCGACCGCTTCTGGGAGAACCGGGACGAGGCCAAACGCCGCGGGGACGACGTCGCGAGCTACGTCTACAAGATCATCATGAACTCGTTCTACGGCGTGCTGGGCTCTCCGGGGTGCCGATTTGCCGGCGCTGCGCTCGCCGGCGCGATCACCGGCTTCGGGCAGTACATCCTGCACTGGGCTCGAGATCGGTTCACCGAGCGCGGGCTTCGCGTGCTTTACGGCGACACCGACTCGCTCTTCGTGCTCGGTCCGCAGGACGCCCCGGTCGACGAGCTCTTCGCCGCGGGCGACGAGCTCGCCTGCTGGCTCACCGGCAGGCTCGCCGAGTTCGTGCGGGCAGGCTGGGACGTCGAGTCGCGTCTCGAGCTCGAGTTCGAGACGCTCTTTCGCAGGTTCTACCTGCCGCGTATCCGCCACGCCGCCGGTGCATCGGGCGGCGACGAGATCCGCGGCAGGGCGAAGGGCTACGCGGGACTCGCCGCGCGGCGCGACGGAGCCGACGACGAGGTGCAGATCAAGGGGATGGAGGCGATCCGCAGCGACTGGACCGTCGCCGCCGCGGACTTCCAGCGCGAGCTGCTCGCGCTACTCTTCGCCGACGCCGACGCGAAGGAGATCGCCGACCACATCCGTTCGGCGATCGACCGCCTGCGCGACGGTGCGCTCGACGAGAAGCTCGTCTACACCCGCCGCCTGCGAAAAACGGTCTCCGCCTATACCGCCTCGAAGCCACCGCACGTCCAGGCCGCGGCGCTGCTTCCGCCGCCGGAGCGCGAGGGCATGATCGACTACCTCATAACCGTCGAAGGGCCGCAGCCGCCGTCGCGCCGCAGCGCGCCCATCGACCACGACCACTACCTGCAGCGCCAGCTGCGTCCCATCGCCGAGCCGTTCTGCGAGATCCTGGGGATCGAGAGCGAGGAGCTCTTCGACCCGTCGCAGCAACTCTCGCTCTTTGGAGAGTCTTCGTGAACAGCAACACCGATCGCATCGATGGCGCCGTCGACACGCTGGTCGAGCGCGTCGGCCGGCTCGATTTCGCACCGCCGGTCGCCGCCGTCTACAACCCGCTTCGCTACGCTCACGACGTGTGGCACCGCTACCTCGAACGCTTCGCCGAGGGGAAGAAGCGCGTCATCCTCCTGGGGATGAATCCCGGACCGTGGGGCATGGCGCAGACCGGCGTACCGTTCGGCGAGATCGCGGCGGTTCGCGACTGGATGGGCCTCTCCGGCACCGTCGAGCAACCGGAGAACGAGCACCCGAAGCGCCCGGTCGAAGGCTTCGACTGCGATCGCAGCGAGGTCAGCGGGCGGCGGCTGTGGGGACTGATGGCCGAGCGCTTCGAGTCGGCCGATCGCTTCTTCGCCGACCACTTCGTCGCAAACTACTGCCCGCTCGTATTCATGGCCGATTCGGGACGCAACATCACGCCGGACAAGCTTCCAGCCGACGAGCGCTCGCCGCTCTTCCGCGCGTGCGACGACTTCCTCCGGGCGCTCGTCGAGACCCTCGACGCCGAGTACCTCGTGGGCGTGGGCAAGTTCGCCGAGCAACGCGCGAACGTCGCCTGCGGCCCGCTGGAGGAGCCGCCTCGCATCGGCTCGATCCTGCACCCCAGTCCTGCGAGCCCGGCGGCGAACCGCGACTGGACCGGGACGGTGACGCGACAGCTCAAGGAGCTGGGCGTCTGGTGAGCGTCACGAGGATGGGCAGGTGGTCGGAGTATCCGCGGCCCCGCCTCGAATCGTAGCGCGCGGGGGTCCCGTCCGGATTGAAGAGCGCGTCCCACGAACCGACCTCGATTCGCCCGTCGTACTCCTCCGGCGCGAGCAGGAAGGCGTGATCGAGCCGCTCCCACTCGCCGCGGTACCAGTAGGTACCGGGGAAGCTCGTTCGATCCCACAACGTCCGAAAGACCGGGCCGAGCGGCGCGGCTCGTGTCGCACCGACCGCTACCGGGGCGTCGGCCTCCACGAACCAGATCCTCGCTGCAGGGCCGGGTGCGGCGTGGCCGGGTTCGGCGGCGCCTGCAGCCCGGGGCGCCGCCGCCCCGACCGGCACGGCTTCGCTCGCCCTCCACGGCGCGAGCGCGGTCGGCCACGCGCCGCCGTGCTGCCGCTCTTCGTCGAGGCCCTCGTTCAGATCGCCAACCAGGAGCGTCGCGGGGTAGTCGGCACCTGCGTCGGCGGTGGCCTCGAGCAGATCGTGAACGAGCGACGCCTCGAGGATCCGCAGCGGTTCGGTCGCCCGCTCACCGCCGGACTGCGACTTCCAGTGCGCGGCGATCAGCCGCAGTCCGCGAGACGCGAACCGTAGCTCCAGCGCCTCGCGGCCCCGCCAGCGGACGCGAACGCCCGCGCCGGGCACGAGATCGACCTGCACGGCGCGGTGCGTGCGCACCTCCGGGCGACGGCGCGAGAGAGCGACGACGCGCGTCGGGGAAGGCGGGTGGGCCGGCGCGTCGTGTACCGCGGCGCGCCACGGCTCCGGCGCGCCGCTCACCCATCGGTACGGGCGCAGGAAGTCGCGCGCGAGGTCGGCTGCGACCCACGCCGACTCGACCTCGCTGAGCACGACGATGTCCGGGAGCCGCCCGCCTGCGGTCCGTCGGATCGCCTCGCTCGCCCGCTCGAGCCGATCGTAGTAATCGCCGCGGTCCCAGCCCGAGCTCGCCCGGAACTCCGCGTACTCGAGCCCGTGGTCGGTGCCGTCGAAGAGGTTCTGCACGTTGTAGGCGATGATGCGGGCGAACACGCGTCCGTCGGGTTTCCGCCCGGGGACAAGGCCGCCCCACCGGACGGCCAGCACGGCGGTCACGGTCGCTGCGGCCAGAGCTACGCCCGCCGCCGCCTTCAGGGAGAGGTGTCTACGCGTCATCCTGTCGCTCCGCAAGGAACGACAGCACTTTTTGCTTTTCTGCTTCGGAACTCGTGGTCTGCGTGCGGAACTCGGCGCCGGTGATCGCCTCGAACGCCTGCTGATAGCGGCGCGAAACCTCGAAGAAGACCGACTCGGGAATCTTCGGTGGTCGGCCGTCGCCCTGGTAGCCCTGCTCCATGAGCCACTGGCGCAGGTACTCCTTGTCGAGCTTGCGCTGCTTCTCGCCGGCCTCGAAGAGCTCGGCGTACGTATCGGCGTACCAGAAGCGCGACGAGTCGGGGGTGTGCAGCTCGTCGACGAGGTGGAGCTCGTCGTCGACGAGACCGAACTCGTATTTCGTGTCCACGAGAATGAGCCCCTGCGCGGCGACGATCTCCCGGCCGCGTTCGTAGAGCGCGAGCGCCTTTTCTTCGATCAGGTTCCAGACCGTCTCGTCCACCACGCCCGCCTCGAGGACCTCCTCGCGGCTACACGGCCGATCGTGCAGGCCGTCGGCCTCCTTGGTCGACGGCGTGATGAGCGGCGTATCGAATCGCTCGTTGAACCGCATGCCCGGCGGGAGGTCGATCCCGGAGACCGGACGGTCGGCTCGATAGTCGCGCCAGGCGCTACCGGTGAGATAGCCGCGCACGACGACTTCCACCGGGATTACGTGCGCCTTCTTCGCGAGCATCGCCCGCGGCGAAACCGTCGCGAGATAGTGGTTTGGAACGATGTCCTCGGTCTTCTCGAACCAGAAAACGCTGAGCCGGTTGAGCACCTCGCCCTTGAGCGGCACCTCACCGAGGATCCGGTCGAAGGCCGATATCCTGTCGGAGGTCGAAATCACCAGCTCGTCGTCGAGGTAGAAGACGTCCCGCACCTTCCCCTGCGAGAACGTCATGGGCGCAGGCACCTCGAGGTCCGAGTAGCCGCTGAAGCATTCCTGGCTCTGCGGATCGACCATCTACTCCAACTCTGAGCGATTCGTGACGATCCGGGAGATCAGCCCGTACTCCTTCGCCTCGTCGGAGTTCATCCAGAAGTCGCGGTCGGTATCCTTCTCGACCCGCTCGTACGACTGGCCGGTTTCTTCGGAGATCAACCTGTTGATCCGCTCGCGCATGCGCTCGATCTCGCGCGCGTGAATCTCAATGTCGGTCGCCACGCCGCGCATGCCGGACAACGGCTGATGGATGAGGTAGTGGCTGTTGGAAAGGCCGAACCTGTGATCCTTCGGCGACGCGAGCAGGATGAGCGCGCCGGCGCTCGCCACGAGTCCCATGCCGATCGTGTACACATCCGGCTTCACGAACCGCATCATGTCCAGGATCGCGTATCCGGCGTCCACGTCGCCTCCCGGCGAGTCGATGAACACCTTGATCGGTTCGTCGCCGGCATCCTCGAGCAGGACGAGCTGACGCACCACGCGCTCGGCGAGCGGCTTGTCGACCTCACCCGACAAGAGGATGGTTCGCGTACGGAGCATCTTCTCCATGAACGGTTGCTGCTCGCCGCTCTTGTGCTCCTCCCCGTTCTCCTCCTCCTCGTCGTCGTCGCCGTCGAACCGAATGCGCGCCTGATCGTCCCTGTTCAGTCTGAACTCGTTCATGATGACCCCTTCTGGTCGTATGCGATGTATGACGGTTAATATACTAGCATGAGCGAACCGGTATCAAAGGCCGATGGGCCCGAAACGCCCGACGAGAAGTCTACCGTCCCCACGAAGTCTGCCTTCGTGGCCATCATCGGCCGACCGTCGGCGGGCAAGTCGACGATCCTCAACGCGCTCTGCGGCCACAAGGTCGCAATCGTCGCGCCGGTTCCCCAGACCACGCGCAACCGGATCCGCGGCATCGTCAACCGCGAACGCGGGCAGCTCGTGTTCATCGATACGCCGGGTTACCACACTTCGTCGCGCACCTTCAATCGACATATGCGCGGCCTCATCGAGGAGACGATCCGCGACGCCGAGGAGATTCTCTACGTGGTCGACGCAGCGCGGCAGCCCGGCGAGGAGGAACTCGAGCTCGTGCGTTCGGTCGCCGGACACGCCGAGCTGCCGCGGGTGGTCGCGGTCAACAAGACCGATGTCGCTCGCGCGGATCGGCTCGAAGCGGTTCGTCTCCTGCTCTCCCAGCGCCTCCCCGACATTCCCGTCGTCGAAGTCTCGGCGAAGACCGGCGACGGACTCGACACGCTGCTCGACGCGCTCTACGAGCGCGCACCGGCGGGCGAACCGGCCTACCCCGACGATTTCTACACCGATCAGCCGCCGGACTTCCGTATCTCGGAGGTCATCCGCCAACACGCGATGGCGGGCCTGCGAGAGGAGCTTCCGCACTCGATCTACGTCGACGTGCTCGACATGGAGATCCACGACCTCGAATCGGGCGAAGAGCAGCTGTGGATCCGCGCGGTGATCTTCGTCGAGCGGTCGAGCCAGCAGGGCATGATCGTGGGCCGCAAGGGCAGCGGCATCAAGCGGATCAGGCAGGCGGCTCAGAAGGAGATCGCCTCGCTCTTTCCCTATCGCATCCATCTCGACCTCCGCGTCAAGGTCGACCCCAACTGGAGCAAGAACGACCGGGTACTCGGCCGGCTGGTGCAGTAGCACCCGGCCGTTGCTCGCGCCGTCCGACGGCGTTGCGCGTCGCCGAAAGCGGTGGTAGCCTACCGGTTCAGGAGGACCGATGGTCAACCGCATCGCCGTGATCGGCAGCTCGAACATCGACTTCGCGATGAAAATGGACCACCTGCCCGCCGTGGGCGAGACCGTGCTCGACGCGGAGTTCGTCCAGGTCTTCGGGGGCAAGGGCGCCAACCAGGCCGTCGCGGCCGCGCGCGGAGGCGGGATGGTAACCTTCGTCAACTGCGTGGGCGACGACCCGTACGCCGAGCGGATGGTCGCCGGCTTCGATGCCGACGGGATCGACACGAGCCACCTCTACCGCGAGGCGCGCATCTCGAGCGGTGCGGCGCTCGTCATGGTCGGCGAGGGCGGCAACAACTACCTCAGCGTCGCCCCCGGTGCCAACTACCGGCTGACGCCCGAGCGCATCGACGAGAACCGCGAGCTCATCGCCAAAAGCGACTGGGTGCTCATGCAGTACGAGATCGCCCGTCCCACCGTCGAGCGGGTGCTCGAGGTCGCGAGCGAGGAAGGCACGCCGGTCATCTTCAATTTCGCTCCTGCTCGCGAGTTCCCCCGCGAGCGACTCGCATCGGTCCACACGCTCGTTGTGAACGAGAACGAGGCCGCGACGCTGTCGGGGCTGTCGGTGCGAGACGAGACGGAGGCGCGGCGCGCGGCGCGCGCGCTGCGTGATACAGGCGCACAGGTCGTCATCGTGACGCTCGGGGCGGCCGGCTCGCTCGTCGTAAACGCGGACGGTGTCTCGCACGTGCAGGCGTTTCCGGTCGAGGCGGTCGATACGACCGCCGCCGGAGACACCTACTGCGGCTGCCTCGCGGTGGCGCTCGCGGAGGGAAAGAGCCTCGAAGAATCGGTTCGATTCGCCTCCGCCGGCGCGGCGATCAGCGTCGGTCGGATGGGCGCGCAGCCCTCAGCGCCGCGGCGCGAGGAGATAGACGGGTTTCTGCAGTCGCGATAGCGCTCAGCTGCCGAGCTCGCCGACCGAACCGTCGTCCCGACCGACGATCACGATCGGATCGATCCGCGTGAACAGCCCGTTGCCGAGCACCCCCGGGATCATCCCGAGCTCCGCCTCCATCGCGACCGGATCGATCGGCTCGGAAAAGCCCACATCCACGACGAGGTTTCCGTTGTCGGTGATAACCGCGCCCATCTTGCGCTCGGCGACGCGCACGGCCGGCTCGCCGCCCAACCCGCGCAGCGCCTCGAGCACGGAGACCCGCGCGAAGGGCAGCACCTCGATCGGTACGGGGAAGTCGACCCCCAGGTGCTCGACGAGCTTGCTTTCGTCGGCGACGATCACGACGCGATCCGAGTTGTAGGCGACGATCTTCTCCACCAGCAACGCACCGCCCCCGCCCTTGACGAGGCGGCGTTCCGGGTCGACCTCGTCCGCGCCGTCGATGACGAGGTCGAGGCGCCCGCAGATCTGCGGGTCGTTCATCGACCGAAGCGGAATCCCGACCTCGTGGCACTCGAGCTCGGCCTGCGAGCTCGTCGCCACGCCCACGACGTTGTCGATCGACCCGTCGGCGAGCCGCTCGCCGATGCGACGGATCGCCCAAACGGCGGTGGAACCGGTCCCCATGCCGACCTTCATGTTGCTGCTTACGTAGCGATCGGCCGCCGCGTAGCCGGCCGCGCGCTTGGTCTCGTCGTTGCTCATCTGCCCTCGCCCTTCCGCCCGGCGCCGCTCAGTAGCGCTCGAGGATCTGCAGAAGTCGTTCCCGCCCGATCGTGAGCAAGAAGCCGCCGAGGCGAGGCCCGCGCTCCTTGCCGATCAACACCTGGTACATAACCGCGAAGAACCGCTTCTTGTCGACTCCTGCCTCCTCGGCGATCTCGTACACGCGTTCCTGCATGCTCTTCTCGTCGTGCTCACAGAGCGTGTCGCGAATCTCCTCGCGCAACGCCACCACCGCCGCGCGCTCCTCGTCGGTGAGCGACACGAGCTCCTCGTCGCCGTGTCTGAGCTCGAAGCGAAAGTCCTCGGGCGCGCAGGAGGTGATCCAGCTCCACGCGCAGCGCGCACGGCGAGCGAGCCGTTCGAGCTGGTCGGCGTGGACCGCCGGGTCGAAGTCCGGGAACCGGGCGAGCGCCGCGTCCACGTCGCCGGCGGTGATCATGAGGTAGTTGCACAGCGTACGGAACGGAAGCTGAACGAGCGTGGAGGGGTCGCGTGTGAGCTTCTCGAGCGTGGAGGGCAGCTGGCTGAGCTCGTACGTTCGCCGCTCTTTCGCCGCGCGCTTCTCGGAGACCTGCTCGAGCCCGAAGTAGATGCGCTCGCACCGATCGTAGTCCTCGTAGATCTTGATGACGTCCAGGTCGAAGCTGATCGCGAACTCCGCGTTCGGACGCGTGCCGGCGAAGAGGTAGCGCACGATCTCCGGTTCGTAGACCTCGAGTACCTCGGGCAGGCCGATTACCTCGCCGGTCGACGAGCTGATCTTGCCGCCGCGGCCCTTGATGCTGATGAAGTCGTACTTGAAGGTCACCGGGGGACGAGCACCGTAGATCTCGGTCGCGATGGTCTTCGCGGTATCGAAACTGCCCCCGGCCGAGTGGTGCTCCTTGCCGGCCGGCTCGAAATCGACCTGCTCGACCCGCCAGCGCATGGGCCAGTCGATCCGCCACAGGAGCTTGACGAGATCGGTCTCGCGAAGGTCGACGGTTTCCTCCTTGCCGGTCTCTTCGCACCGGTAGGTCAGGCCCCACTCACCGTCCCAGCCGGTGACCTTCGTCGTGTCCTTGTGGCTGAACCGCGAGAAGACGCTCACCGGCCACCAGTCGTCCGGAAGCGGCGTGGTGCGGTGCTCATCGAGCAGCGTACGGATCGTTTCCCGATGCTCGAGCGCGGTTCTGATCCCGCGAGCGTATTCGCCGGCGCGGTAGCGCTGCGCCTGGTAGAGGTACTCCGGGAAGACCCCGACCTCCGGCAGGACGTCCTCGAGGTCGCGCTCGTTACGCGCCGCGTAGCTGTCGAGCTCGCCGTACGGGTCGGGCACGTCGGTGATGGGCCAGCGAAGGTAGGAGTGGAGCGTCTCCTGCTCGGGCATGTTTCTTGGCACTTTGCGAAAGACGTCGAAATCGTCCCACGAGTAGATGAAGCGCACCGGCTGTCCGGCGTCGGCGAGCGCGCGCGCGACGAGGTCGACCGAGATGATCTCGCGGAAGTTCCCAATGTGGACCGTGCCACTGGGCGTGATCCCGGAGGCGCAGGTGAAGCGCTCCTTCTCCTCGCCGAGCGGTCCGCGTTCGGCGACGATGCGGTCGGCGATCTGGTCTGCCCAATGGATCGGCGGTCCGCTCCGTCGCGCTCCGCTACCTCGATCGTGTGCTGCCATAGGGGTGCAGTATATCAAACGCCGTCGGCAAGGTTTAGGCTCAACCGGAGGGAAAAAGGGCGGCCGACACGCCACCGGTGAAAGACTCGTAGGTGGCAGCAGTGGTAGCGATGTCGGCCGCAAGCCGTGAAGATAGAAAAGCACGCCGGGCGCGTCAAGGGCGCACCGGCTCGCGGAAGCCCTACGAGCTCGCCTCGCCCGCCGGCACCTCACCCCGCAGCCCGATCTCGTCGGCGACCGTTCGCATCGCCTCGATCGTCTCGGTGATCAGCTCTCCGGTCTCCATGCCGAGCATCTCGGCGCCGCGCGCGATGACCTCGCGATCGACGCCGGCGGCGAAGCTCTTGTCCTTCCACTTCTTCTTCACGCTCTTCGCCTTCATATCGAGCACGCTGCGCGATGGGCGCATGAGCGCGGTCGCGTTAATCAGCCCGGTGAGCTCGTCGGTCGCGTAGAGGACCTTCTCCATCTGCTCCTCGGGCTTTACATCGGTGACGAACCCCCAGGCGTGGCTCATGACGCTGCGGATATACTCCGCCGGCCAGCCCGCCTCCTCGAGGATCTCGCGGGTCTTCGCGCAGTGCTGCTCCGGGTACATCTCCCAGTCCAGGTCGTGCACCAGCCCGATGATGCCCCACTTTTCCTCGTCTTCGCCGTACTTGCGCGCGAAGTGACGCATCACCGCCTCAACTGCGAGCCCGTGGCGAATCAGGCTCTCGCTCTGCGTATAGGTCGCCAGCAGGTCGTACGCCTCGTCTCTCGTCGGGACCATAGCACCTCCTCGGAGCAAGATAGGGCCGCCTCCCGATCACGTCCAGCCGGCGAAGCCGGTGGGGTTCAGCGCAACGACGAGCGGTGCCGATAGGAATAGCGTGAGACGCAACGGAGCGGGTGTGCGGTACAGCTTCAGGATCGCGTGGGCACTCGCGCTGATCGCCGGAGTCGCGGCTGCGGCGACCTCCGAAGGGACGCAGCAGGCTCACGGCGACGAAAACCACGAGCTCGAAGGATACGCGAGTTGGTACGCCGGGAAGTTCCAGGGCCGCACCACGGCGAGCGGCGAGGTCTTCGACACGAACGAGCTCACCGCGGCGCACAAGACGCTGCCCTTCGGGACCGTCGTCGTCGTGACCAACGTGAGGAACGAGCTCGAGGTCGCGGTACGTATCAACGACCGAGGCCCTTTCGTCGAGGGGCGCGTGATCGACCTCTCGCGTGCAGCTGCGGAGGCGATCGACATGACCGCAGACGGGATCGCCCCGGTCAGCCTCACGA
>CAYWJH010000009.1:0-62136 GCA_964458555.1 uncultured Spirochaetaceae bacterium
GAGTACGCCGGTCCGACAGCCGACCGTCGCCGGTGGCCACCGCTCGGCGCGAGCGGCAGTTGACCTCGGACCCGTTCATCTGCTATGAATCTGCGGGTGAACGAGGCACCCGGCGAGACGCACGCGGCGACCGGTCCATCGCTCGGCCATCACTGTGGCGTGGCGGGGATCTACAGCCGTTCGCCGACGAATATCCCTGAGAAACTGTTCTTTCCGCTCTTCTCGCTGCAGCACCGCGGTCAGGAGAGCGCAGGAATTGCCTATCGCAAGCAGGACCGAACCGTGGTCTACAAGGACCTTGGCATGGTCTCGAGCGTGCTTTCGCGCTACCTCGAGGACGAGCGCCGTTCCACGACCGGCATCGGGCACGTCCGCTACTCCACCCACGGCGGCAACAAGGTGGAGAACGTCCAGCCCCTGCACGTCGTGTGCAACAAGGGCGAGATCGCCCTCGCCCACAACGGAAACATCTCCAACACCCAGGCGCTGAAGACGATGCTCTTCGACGAGGGCTCGATCTTCCAGACGACCTCCGACACGGAGATGCTGCTCCATCTCATCTCGCGCAGCCGCGCGGCGTGCTTCTACGACGCGCTCGTCGAAACGCTCCAGCTCGTCGGGGGAGCCTTCAGTATGGTCCTCCTCCACGACGACTCGCTCGTCGCCGTGCGCGACGCGTACGGCTTTCGACCGCTGTACATCGGCTGGAAGGACGACATGACCGTCGTCGCGAGCGAGACGTGCGCGCTCGACATCCTGAAGGTTCGCGAGTACCGCAGCGTCGAACCCGGAGAGATCGTCGTCGTCGGGCCCGAGGGCGAACGCAGCGACTTCCTCCCGCGTCAGCCGCACCGTCGCCAGTGCGTCTTCGAGCTCATCTACTTCGCCCGGCCCGACTCGCACGTCTTTGACATCTCGGTTCACGAGGCCCGCAAGCGCATGGGGGCGGCACTCGCGCACGCCGACGGAGCGCCGGTGGGCGACATCGTCATCCCGGTCCCCGATTCGGGCACGAGCGCGGCGCTCGGGTACGCGGAAGAATCGAGGCTGCCGTTCGACTTCGGCCTGACGCGGAATCACTACGCCGGACGCAGCTTCATCATGCCCACGACCTCCGAGCGAGAGCTCGCCGTTCGCATGAAGCTCCATCCCGTGCGGGAAGTCATCGAAGGGAAGCGAATCGTTCTCGTCGACGACTCGCTCGTCCGCGGTACCACCGCGCGTATTCTCGTCCGGCTGATCAAGGAAGCGGGAGCCGCGGAGGTGCATCTGCGGCTCTCCTCGCCCGAGATTCGATGGCCGTGCTTCTTCGGGATCGACATCCCCACGAGGTCGGAGCTCATCTCGAACCATCTCACCCCCGAGGAGATCGCACGTTCCATCGACGCCGACTCGGTCCGGTTCCTTTCGCTCGACCTTCTGCGTCGCGCGGTCGACCCGCCCGACGACTTTTGCTACGCGTGCTTCAGCGGCAGGTACCCGATGGAAGTGCCGCTGACCCCCGAAGAGCTGATGGCCGATTCGCGGCGCGAGCCCGCCGGGGCGGCCGGACACGGAGACGCGCGATGAAGCCGCGCTCCTACGAGGACGCCGGCGTCAGCGTCGCCCGCGGAGACGCGTTCGCCGCCTACCTCGCCGGTCTCGACAGCGAGGCCGTCGGCTCGATCGGCGGGTTCGCAGGCGGGCTCGAGGTCGACCTCTCGCGATATCGCCACCCCCTCCTGCTCTCCACGACCGACGGCGTGGGCACGAAGCTGCTCGTCGCGCGCGCGCTCGGCGTCTGGGACACCGTAGGAATCGACCTCGTCGCCATGTGCGTCAACGACCTCGCCGTCTGCGGCGCGGACCCCGCGTCTTTTCTCGACTACATCGCCTGCGGTCGTATAGACGAAGCCGTCCTCAGGCAGATCGTCACCGGGGTCATCGCCGGCTGCGCGCAGGCCGAATGTACGCTTAGCGGCGGCGAAACCGCAGAGCTACCCGACATGTACGGACCCGAGGACATTGACCTCGCGGGCTTCGCCACGGGCATCGTCGAGCGCGACGAGCAGTTGCCCCGCAGGGACACGATCGTCGCCGGGGATGTGGTCGTGGGCCTCGCCTCCTCGGGTGTCCATTCCAACGGCCTCAGCCTCGCGAGAAAGGTCACCGCGTCCGAGGACCGCGACGCGCTCCGCGAGCTGCTGACGCCCACGAGAATCTACGTACGCGAGCTGAGGGCCGCTCGGGCTCATATCAAAGCGGCCGCGCACGTCACCGGCGGCGGGCTCGTGGGAAACCTCGAACGCGTGCTGCCGGATGGCCTGCGCGCCGAGATCGCCTGGGACTGGAAGGTCCCGCCGGTTTTCGAGCGCATCGCCGCGGCCGGGAATATCGACACGGAAGAGATGCGTCGCGTCTTCAATATGGGGGTCGGTATCGCGATGGTCGTCTCCGCGGACGCTGTGCAGGCGCTCGAGCACGCGCTCGACGAACCGCTGATCGCGCTTGGGAGCCTCGTTCATGGCTGACTTTGTCGTACTCGCATCGGGATCGGGCAGCAACTTCGAGGCGATCGTCCGCGGGATCTCCGGTGGCCCCCACCGGCTCCTCGCGCTCGTATCGGACAACCCGGCGGCCCACGCGCTGGTGCGATCCGAGCGGCTCGGCGTTGCCTCGGTCGTCGTCAACTACGGCGCCGCGCGTCGACGCGCGGAGACGCGCCTCGCGCGGCTGCTCCACTCGTACCAGCCGGATCTCATCGTCCTCGCGGGGTTCATGAAGGTTCTGCCCCCGCACATCGTCGAAACCTACCCCGATCGGATCGTGAACATCCATCCATCGCTCCTTCCCGACTACCCCGGTCTGCACTCGATCGAGCGCTCGTACGCGGACGCCGGCGGCAAGATGGGTATCACCATTCACGTCGTCGACCGCGGCGTCGATACCGGACCGGTGCTCGCGCGCTTCGTCGCCGACCGGACCGGCTGTCCGTCGCTCGAAGAAATGGAGCACCGCATCCACGAACTCGAGCATCGCCACTACCCGGAGATCATCGAAGAGCAGCTCGACGCGATAGAACGGCTCAAGGCCCGACGTCGGGAGGCAGGATGAAGATCCTCGTCGTCGGCAACGGCGCGCGCGAGCACGCCCTCGTATGGAAGTTCGCGCGCAGCAACCGGATTTCCGGGCTCTTCGCCGCGCCCGGCAACGCCGGGACCGCAGGCCTCGCCGAGAACCTTCCCGACGTTTCGCCCTCCGACGTGGAGGCAATTGCACGCGCAGCAGCGGACACTCGCGTCGACGCCGTCTTCGTCGGCCCGGAGGCGCCGCTCGCCGCAGGCCTCGTCGACGCGCTCGCCGAGGCAGGGATCGCCGCGATCGGTCCGCCGGCGAAGGCCGCCGAGCTCGAGTCGAGCAAGGCGACGAGCAAGGCGTTCATGGATGCCTACGGCATTCCCACCGCTGCCTTCCGGACCTTCACCGACGCCGACGAGCTCGAGCGCTACGTGAACGATTCGGATCGTCGTCTCGTCGTGAAGAAGAGCGGCCTCGCCGCCGGCAAGGGCGTTGTCGAGAGCGAGGAGCAGGCCCGGCTCGTGGAGGCAGGCCGCGCGTTTCTCGCCGACGGCGACTCGGTCGTCGTCGAGGAGCGGCTCAACGGTTTTGAGGTCTCGATTTTCGGAATCTCGGATGGCACCGACCACGTCCTGCTCCCGCCCGCGACCGACTACAAGAAGGCCGGCGCCGGCGGATCGGGTCCGAACACCGGGGGGATGGGCTCGCTCTCACCCGTACCGTGGCTCACGCCGGACGATCTCGAGCAGATCCGCACGACGATCGTCGAACCGACCTACGCCGGGCTTCGTGACGCCGGACTCTCCTATCGCGGCGTGCTGTACTTCGGCATCATGGTCACCGACGCCGGGCCCATGGTCCTCGAGTACAACGTCCGCTTTGGCGACCCCGAAACGCAGGTCGTTCTCCCGCTCCTCGAGAGCGACTTCGCCAACCTCTGCGACGCGGTTCTCCACGACGCGATAGGAAGCTTCCCCGTCCGGGTCTCGGACCAGACCGCGCTGGGCGTCGTCGTCGCTGCGCCGGGCTATCCCTCCGACTACCCGCGTGATCTTCCGGTTGCCCCCTTGCCCGTTCCGCCCGAGCACGAGGCGCTCGTCTTTCACGCCTCGACCACCGTGCGTGACGGCCAGGTCAGGACCGGCGGCGGGCGGTGCTTCACCGTCGTTGGCGTCGGACCGGAGATCCTGACCGCGCGCACGCGGGCGTACACGGCCGCGAAGAACGTCGCGTTCCCGGGCTCATGGTTTCGCCCGGACATTGGCGGACGAATCTTCGGATAGACGCCGAGGCGACGCGTTCAGACCGCGTCGAGCCAGCCCTGCTGACGACGCACCTCGTAGAGCATCACGCCGCAGGCGACCGACACGTTCAAAGAGTCCGCGTGGCCGTGCATGGGAATCCGCACCAGCCCGTCGGCGCGTTCGGTGACCAGTCGCGACACGCCCGTGCCCTCGCTGCCGAGAACGATCGCGGTACGACCCGCGAGACGCGTCGTGTGCGCCGGACCGCCCGCCATGTCCGCCGCGTACACCCAGAAACCGGCATCTTTTATCTGCCCGATGGCTGCCGCAAGGTTCGCCACCGTCACGATGCGAACGTGCTCCGCGGTGCCGGCACTCGACTGCACAGCCACGGCCGAAAGCGGGGCCGAACGGCGACCGGGTACGACCACCGCGTCAGCCGCGAACTGGTCGGCCGAGCGCAGAATCGCGCCGTAGTTGTGCGGGTCGGTGACGTGGTCGAGCAGGAGCACGAGCCCGTGCCGGGAGTCGGCGTTCGTGAGGATGTCCTCGAGCGTCGCCGTCGAAGCTCCGGCGTGACGGCCGATCTCGAGCGCGCAGTCCCGGGCGTCGGGTGCGAGCCGCAGGAGCTCGCGTCGGCTGACGCTGCGGACCGTCACGCCGAAGCGACGCGCGCGCTCGACGATCTCGTCGAGCCGTCTGGTGGCTCCGGCGACGTAGAGCACCGCATCCGGACCGGAGGTCGGCAACGCCTCGAGCACCGCACGGTGCGAGGTGACGAACTCATTCGCCGCCATACCGCTCCCGGTCGTCGATGATGCCGTCGTAGTCGCGATCGCGCTCCCACATGGTGATGTAGACCCCTCTGCGGAGGTAGACCCACGCGTCGATGCGACGGTCGTAGTTCGTGTCGATTTCCTGCCGCACGAGAACGTCGTTCTCGTAGAAGTAGAAGTCGTCCATCGCGCCGTCACGGTTGAAGTCGACCGCTTCGCGCATTTTCTGCCCGTTGTCGTTTACCATGACGGCGTAGTCGACCACACCGTCGTCGTTCCGATCGAGCGTCAGCCAGCCTTCCCCATAGTCCTCCGGGTCAAAGCTCTGCCACGACCGTCGCTCGCGCCGGTCGGGAAGATCCTCGGAGTCGAGGCCTTCGGCCCCGGCGGCGATCGCCGCGGCGAGGCTCAATATCATAAGGACGATACGCACGTTCACGCTCTTAGTGTCGGCAGGTGGCGCGGGTCTCTGCACGTGGAAACCGGTCACGCACCGAGTCCGCGCGTCCCGGCGCACCGGTCTACCACCCTACTGCTCGCGGGCGCGCGACTCGGCAACCTCGAGCGCCTCGAGCAAGCCGTTGACGCGCTGCGCAAGCTCTCGCATCTCGTCGCCGCGTCGCAGCTGGATCCGCACACCCGTCTCGCCGGCGAGAGCCCGTCGGATATCGGTCGACATGCGATAGGCCGGCCCACCGAGCCGATTTGCAGATCGGAGCGCGAATGCGAGCAGCACCGCTGCGATGATGGCGTTGTTGAGCATGAGCGGCGGGAGGATCAACGCCCAACGCGTGGTCTGAGGCATCGCCTCCGAGACGTACGATCGTCGCTCGATGGTGCGTCCGTCGACCTCGACGCTTTCCAGCCGTTCCTCCTGACGATAGACCACGATGAACTCGTGGTAGAGCCGATCCCCGGCGATGTAGCTCACCCAGTAATGGAGGACGAAACCGAGCGTCGTACCGACGACCGCGAGTACGATCGCGACCACGAATCGAGTCAGCAGGCGGGACTGGAGCGCCGACGCAAGCAGCCTCCGCCGTCTCCGTCTCCCCCGCCGCGACATCGCTATCTCAGGTCCGCGAGGGGAACGGGCTGCGGCGACGTGTTGTCGCCCTCGAGATCCGCGAGCTCCTTGAGTAGCGATTTCTCCCGGGACGAGAGCCGCTGCGGGACGGTCACGAGGATTCTGATGTACATGTCGCCGCGACGGCCGCTGTTTGCCTGCGGAATGCCCTCGTTGCGCAGTCGGAGAATCTTGTTGTTCTGGGTTCCCGCGGGGATCTTCACCTTGACCTTCTTGCCCTCGAGGGTGGGCACGTGAAGCTCAGTGCCAAGCGCCGCCTGGCTGTAGGTAATGGGGATGACGCAGTATACGTCCTGCCCGTCGCGCTCGAAGTATTCGTGCGGGCGGACACGCAGAACGACGTAGAGGTCTCCCGGGGGACCGCCCTTCGGCCCCGAATCGCCCTGTTCGGGGATTCTGATCCGGCGGCCGTCGTCTACGCCGGCCGGGATCGTCACGTTGATCTTCTGGTTCTTCTTCAGCAGCCCGTTGCCGCCGCACTTCGTACACGGCTTCTCGACGATCGTCCCTTCCCCGCCGCACGTGGGACAGGTACTCGCGATCGAGAAGAACCCCGAGCTGCGGCGCACCTGACCGGCGCCGCCGCAGGTCGGACACGTCTTGCTGCCGCTTCCCGGCTCCGCGCCGCTGCCGCTGCACTGGTCACAGGTCACTTCCTTGGGGTACGCGACCTCCGCCTTGGTCCCGAAGGCCGCGTCCTCGAACGAGATCTCGAGATCGTAGCGCAGATCGCTTCCGCGCCGGACGTTCGCACTGCGCCCACCGCGGCGCCGCCCGCCCCCGAAGAACTGCTCGAAGATGCCTCCGAAGTCGCCGAAGATGTCCTCGAAATCGTGAAACGCGTGCGAGAAGTCCTGAGGACCGCCGCCACCTCCGCCGCCCATACCTTCCACGCCGGCGAACCCAAACTGATCGTACGCCTGGCGCTTCTTCTCGTCCGCGAGGACTTCGTACGCTTCGGTGGCTTCCTTGAAACGCTCTTCCGCCGCCTTGTCCCCTGGGTTGCGGTCGGGATGATTCGCTACGGCGACCTTGCGATACGCCTTCTTGATGTCGTCAATGCCGGCGCCGCGTTCGACGCCGAGCACCTCGTAGTAGTCACGCTTCGCCACGATCAGCTCTTCGTGTCGTCCTCGTCAACGACCTCGTAATCGACGTCTTCCGCGTCCGTCTGACCCGCCGACTCGCTGCCGCCCTCGTCCGGGCCAGGCTCGCCGCCAGGCTGCTCTCCTTCACCGGCCTGCTGTTCGGCCTGCTGCGTGGAGTAGATACGCTCGGCGATCGGATGCATCGCCTGGTTGAGCGCGTCCATCTTCGCCCGGATCGCGTCGGCCTCGCCGCTCTCGATCGCCGTCTTGAGCTCACCGATCGCCGCCTCCGCGGTACTCTTCTCGTCCGCGTTGATCTTGTCCTCGTTCTCGCGGAGAAGCTTCTCGGTGCCGTAGACGAGGCTGTCCGCCTCGTTGCGTACCTCCGCAGCCTCGCGGCTCTGCTTGTCGGTCTCCGCGTTCGCCTCGGCCTCCTTGACCATCCGGTCGATCTCGTCCTCGGAGAGGCCCGAAGAGCTCTCGATGCGGATCTTCTGCTCCTTACCCGTACCCAGATCCTTCGCCGAGACGTGCACGATACCGTTCGCGTCGATGTCGAAGGCGACCTCGATCTGCGGCACGCCGCGCGGAGCGGGCGGGATGCCAACGAGATCGAATCGGCCGAGCGTCCGGTTGTGCGCCGCCATCTCGCGCTCGCCCTGGAGCACGTGGATGCTCACCGCGGTCTGGTTGTCCGCCGCGGTGCTGAAGATCTGGCTCTTGCGCGTGGGAATGGTCGTGTTCTTCTCGATGAGCTTCGTGAACACGCCGCCGAGCGTCTCGATGCCGAGCGAGAGGGGGGTGACGTCGAGCAGAAGGACGTCCTTGACGTCGCCTCCGAGGATACCGCCCTGGATCGCGGCACCCATGGCCACCACTTCGTCCGGGTTCACGCCACGGTGCGGTTCCCTCGCGAAGAGCTCGGTGACAAGGCGCTGAACCGCCGGGATGCGCGTCGAACCGCCGACGAGGATGACCTCGTCGATATCCGAGGCCGACAGTCCCGCGTCCTTGATCGCCTGCTGGCACGGCCCCTTCGTCTTCTCGACGAGCTCGCCGACCATCTGCTCGAACTTGCTGCGCGTGAGGCTGTACTGAAGGTGCTTGGGTCCGCTCGAATCCGCCGTGATGAACGGCAGGTTGATGTCGGTCTGTTGCGTGCTCGAAAGCTCCTTCTTCGCCTTCTCCGCCGCTTCCTTGAGCCGCTGCAGCGCCATGCGATCCTGAGCGAGATCTATACCGTAGTCGCCCTTGAAGCTCTCTACGAGCCAGTCGATGATCCGCTGGTCGAAGTTGTCGCCGCCGAGGTGTGTATCGCCGTTGGTGCTCTTCACCTCAAAAACGCCATCGCCGAGCTCGAGGATGGAGATGTCGAAGGTTCCTCCGCCGAGGTCGTAGACGGCGATCTTTTCCTCTTTCTTGTCCTTGCCGAACCCGTAGGCGAGCGACGCCGCGGTGGGCTCGTTGACGATGCGCTTGACCTCGAGGCCGGCAATCTTGCCGGCGTCCTTGGTCGCCTGGCGCTGAGCGTCGTTGAAGTACGCGGGCACCGTGATGACCGCCTCGCTCACCGTCTCGCCCAGGTAGTCCTCCGCGGTCTCCTTCATCTTCTGAAGAATGGCCGCGGAGATCTCCGGCGGGGAGTACACCTTCTCGCCGACCTTCACGCGAGCGAGTCCGTTCGACTCGGAGATTTGGTACGGGACCATCCCGATCTCTTCGGCGACTTCCTCGTAACGACGCCCCATGAACCGCTTGATCGAGAAAATCGTGTTCTCCGGGTTTGTCACCATCTGGTTCTTCGCCGGCTGCCCGACGAGGCGCTCGTCCTTGGCCGTGAAGGCCACCATGGACGGTGTCGTCCGCTGTCCTTCCGCGTTCTGGATGACGACCGGCTCGCCGCCTTCCATCACCGCAACGCAGGAGTTTGTTGTTCCAAGATCAATGCCGATGATCCTACCCATGTGGTACCCCTCTATTCTTCTCTACGCCAAAGATCAACGCTATACGCCCGGCAGGCAAGCCCGCACCCGGGTCTCCGTTCAGGTTCCCGTCTCCGAATGGTCGTTTTCTCCCCGCTGTTCGGCACCGGCCGGCTGCTCGCCCGACGAATCGCCCGCAGCCGGCATCGCGACCTTCACCTTCGCCGGACGCAGAACCCGCTCATTGAGCAGATATCCCTTCTGGAAGTCCTCGCGAACCGTGGGGTGCTCGACGTCTGCCGAATCCTCGGTCATCATCGCTTCGTGGCGCTGCGGGTCGAACTCTTCGCCCTCGCTGTCGAAGCGTCGTAGCTTCCACTTGCGTTCGAGCATCGACGTGAACTGCTTTTCGATCATCACGATCCCGTCGTGGAAGGACGTGAAGTCCTCGGACTCCTCTCCGGATTTGATGGCACGCTCGAAGTCGTCGATGATCGGTACGATGTCGAGGAGCAGCTCGCGGTTCGCGTACGAGGCGAACTCCTCCTTCTCGCGCTGCATTCGCTTGCGGTAGTTGTCGAAGTCGGCCGACTTGCGCAGGAGCTGGTCTTTGAGGTCGGCGAGCTCACGCTCGAGTTGCTCGACCGTATCGACCGGCGTAACCTGCTCCTCCGGTTCGGAAGGAGCGTCGGTCTCCACCTGCACCGCGTCGCTGTTCGCTTCCGGACTCTCCTGCGCCGACGCCTGCTCCTCAGGCACCGCGGCCTCGTCCCGCGCTTCTCCGTCGTTTGACATGCGTTCCTCTGTGCGTGATTCGTTCGCAGCAAAAAGTACCCACGCCCCCAGCTAACGTCAAGCCGGGCAGAAAGATAGCGCGCGGTGAACGAATCCTCATTCAAACAACACGGAGCCCGGTCCCTATTGTTACTTTTAGGGAGAATTGGTAAGCGAGGGCTCATGAGCATAGTCGCACTGCAGGACGTTCACAAGATCTATCCGCTCGGCCAGACCGAGGTGAAAGCCGTCAACGGCGTCACCTTCGAGATCGAACGCGGTGACTTCATATCCATCGCCGGGCCGTCGGGCTCGGGCAAATCGACGATCCTCAACATGATCGGCTGCATCGATACGCCGACCGAGGGTACGGTTCTGATCGATCGCCAACCGACCGGCGGGCTCTCCGACCGCGAGATCACAAGCCTGCGCCATCGCTTCATCGGGTTCATCTTTCAGAGCTTCAACCTGATCCCGGTGCTCAACGTCTACGAGAACATCGAATTCCCGCTCCTGCTCGGGAAGGACACCGCGCCGAAGGCCGAACGGGCCGAGTACGTCGATTTCCTCATCGAGGAGGTCGGCCTCACCGACTGGAGCAACCACCGGCCGAACGAGCTCTCCGGCGGGCAGCGACAGCGCGTGGCCATCGCGCGCGCGCTCGTGACCAAGCCGCAGATCGTGCTCGCCGACGAGCCCACCGCGAACCTCGACTCGAAGACCGGAAACGCCATCATCGAGCTCATGAAGAAGATAAACCGTGATCTCGACACGACGTTCATCTTCAGCACGCACGACGCCTCGATCGTCGACATCGCCGACCACGTGATCCGCCTGCAGGACGGCCTTGTGATCGAGGACCGGCGGACCGCCGTCTCCCGTGGCGTAGAGCGGGCCGGAAACGGAGGCCGCGCCTGATGCCCGTTCTGCTGCGCATCGCGCTGCGCAATCTCGTCGAACACAAGGGCAAGACGCTCATTATCGGCATTCTCGTCGCGGTGGGCGTGGTCGTGCTCGTCGTGGGTAATTCGCTCATGGACACCGCGCGCGACGGGATCTCGCGCGCCTTCGTCGACAACTACACCGGGGACGTGATGATCTCCGGCACCGCGGAGGGGCCAATCAGCCTCTTCGGCGTCCAATCGGTCGGCAGGATCGACCCCACCCCGGTACTGCCTCGGTATCCCGACGTCGTCGAGTTCGTCGAGGAGCATCCTCACTTAGAACGGTGGACGACCCAGATCACCGGCTTCGGACTGCTGCGCCCCGAAGACGAGCGCATCGACGGCTTCGACAACAGCGTGCTGACCGTACTCTTCGGCGCCGAGCCGCAAAGCTACCACGAGACCTTCGACAACGTTCGCATCGTCGAAGGGCGCTACCTCGAGCCCGGCGAGCAGGGCCTCATGCTCAGCACCGAGCGCCTCGAGGAGCTCGAGGAGAACGCGGTCGAGGCGCTCGAGGAGCAGGAAATCGAGGCCGATTCGTACCCGATCTCCGTGGGCGACCAGGTTCGGATCGTCGGGCTCACGAGCGACGGGCTGCCGAGCATTCGGGTCGTGCCGATCGTCGGTATCTACGAGATGACCGGTATCAGCGAGGGCGTCGGGTTCGAGCTCGTGAGCTACGTGGACCCCCAGACGCTGCGCGCGATTCTCAGGCTCAACCTCGGCTCCAACGCGCAGGTCGTGCTCGAGGAGTCGCAGACGGAGCTGCTCGACCGCGGCTCAGGAGACGATCTGTTCAACGTCGACGACCTCTTCGGCGAGGATTCGCTCGACGCGGCGGGAGGCGACGACGGTTCTGCGGAGAGCGACGCGGACTTCTTCAACCTCGACACGCTCGGCGGCTCTTCGCAGCCCCCCACCGCGGAGCCGCCGCCGGAGCCCGAGGACGCGACCCCGGAAGCCCCGCCCGGCGCCGTCGACGACCCGCGCCTCGCGTCGTCGACGTGGCACTACATCCTCGCGCGCGTCGACTCGCCGCGTCGCATCGGCGAGACGATCGCCGACCTGAACGCGTTCTTCGCGGAGACCGGCATCGACGCGAAGGCCGGCAACTGGGAAGTCGCAGCCGGCCCCTTCGCGACGACCGCCGACGTCATCCGGACCGTGTTCAACGTGGCGATCATCGTGATCGGCATCGTCGCGGTGATCATTATGATGAACACGCTCGTGATATCGGTGATGGAGCGGACGAGCGAGATAGGCACGATGCGCGCGCTCGGCGCGCAGAGGAGCTTCGTCTGGCGCATGTTCGCCTACGAGATCCTCGTGATCACGACCGTCTTTGGTACGATCGGCATCGGGCTGTCGCTTGCCATCATCGGCATCCTTCACCTCGTCGGCATCCCGGCGACGAATACGTTCCTCACCGTCCTCTTCGCCGGGCCCGAGCTGAAGCCGGTCGCCTCGGCGATCAGCGTTTTCGGCGGACTGGTCATCGTGTCGATCGTTGGTCTTGTCGCGCACATCTACCCGGTCGCCGTCGCGCTGCGGATCCAGCCGATCAAGGCCATCCAGACGGAGTAGCGACTATGAAGAAGACCATCATGATCGCGCTGCGCAACCTCAACCGTCAGAAGCGCAGAACCTACCTGCTCGGCGGTGCGATCGCCTTCGGCGTGGCCATCGTGACGCTCATCAACGGGTTCGCCGGGAGCTTCGTGGAGAACGTAAGCGAAAACTTCTCGCAGCTGCTCGCCGGTCACGTCTTCGTCTCCGGGCGCGAACGGCTCCCCGACGGGCGGGAGCGCCGCCTGATCCGCGACGACGAGGAGCTCATCGACACGCTCGATGGCCTCGACCTGCCGGTCGTCACCTACACGAAACGCAGCGAGTTCACCGGCGGTCTCCTCTTTCAGGGCGAGAGTATCCGGCAGAACATCGTGGGCGCCGACTGGGACGAGGAGGAGTTTCTGCGCGAGCGGCTCGTACTCGTCGAAGGCTCGTTCGAGAATATGCTCCGTCGCAACCGGGACGGAGAGCGGAACGGCATCATCCTCACCGAGGAGATCGCGAACCGACTCAACGTGCGCATCGACGACCGGCTGATCGTTCGGCTCCAGACGCTCGACGGCCAGCAAAACGTGGGCGAGTTCTCGGTGGCCGCGGTCAGCTACGATCCGGGCCTGTTCGGCTCGCTGTCGGCCTACGCCGACCTCGACTATGTAAACGAGCTCCTGCTCGTGCCGCCGGGCAGCTACCAGACGCTCGGCATATTCCTCGAGAACCTCGGCCAGATCGAGCCGTCGGTCGACGAGTACTACGCCGCGCTCGAAGGCCGCGTCCAGCTCTTCCCGCGCAGCGACGCAGGCGACGAGGAAGAGAATCCGGTCGCCCAGCTCTTCGAGGAAAGCGAAGACGAGGAATGGGAGGGAACCCGGTACCGCGTCTACACGCTGAACGACATCCTCAGCGAGGTCGACCAGATCGTCGACCTGCTCAACCAGACCGCGCTCGTCATCCTCGTGGTGCTCTTCGTGATCATCATGGTCGGCATCACGAATACGTTCCGCATGATCATGTACGAGCGCGTTCGCGAGATCGGGACGATGCGGGCGCTCGGGATGCAGCAGGATCGCGTGCTCGGCAGCTTCCTGCTCGAGGCGCTCTTCCTCGCGCTCGGCGGCGTCGTCGCCGGTCTCGCCGTTGCCGGGGCAATCATGGCGATTCTCGGGCAGATCTACCTGGGCCTCGACTCGCCCATCTTTATCCTGCTCAAGAACGGCTACTTCACGTTCACGGTGCTCCCGTGGCAGGTAGCGCTCAACACCGGGATCGTCACGTCGTTGACGATCCTCGCCGCGTTCTTCCCGAGCCGGAAGGCCGCGCGCATGAAGCCGGTCGACGCGCTTCGATCGGTATAGGCTCGACGGAGAGGAGATCCAGGAGGGCACATGAGACGCCTCATCGTACTTGTTTTCACGGGACTCGCGACGCTCGGCGGAGTCGGCTTCGCGCAGGCCCCCGACTTCGACGCGATGCTCGCCGAGCTCGACGAACGGACCACGTTCGCAGACGGCGACTTCAGCGCGGTCTACACGATTATCTCCGAGACCCCCGGCGAGGAACGCGAGGTCACGCAGGCGCGCCTCTTCCGACGCGACGTCAACGACCAGTTTCTCATCCTCATCCTCCAGCCGGAGGTTCAGCGCGGACAGGGATACCTCCAGGTCGACGAGAACGTCTGGTTCTACGACCCGGAGAGCCGCAAGTTCGAGCGCACGACGATCCGGGAGAACATCCAGGGCTCCGACGCGCAGAACGCCGACCTCGACCAGAACAGCTTCAGCGACGACTACGAGGTCGTCGGCTCGCAGGAAGGGACGCTCGGCAGCTTCGACGTGTGGATCCTCGACCTCGAAGCGACCAACTCGGACGTCGCCTACGACAAGGCGCGGCTCTGGGTGCGGAAGGACGAGATCCTCGTCCTCAAGCAGGAGGACTACAGCGTCAACGGCCGCCTGATGCGCACGAGCCTCTACCCGCGCTACGAGCGCGTGGGCGACAAGCTCCTTCCGAAACAGGTGCTCATCGTCGACGAGCTCAACGAGGGTGAGCGCACGCAGCTCACCATGAGCGACGCCACCACGCGCACGATCCCGGATTCGGTATTCAGCAAGGCCTACCTCGAGCGGGTGAATAATTGATGGTGCGCGCGCCCGGGTGGCTGATCGCGACCGTGGCGTTCGCGCTCGCTGCGGCGCCGTTGATCGCGCAGGACGGCACCGCCGACGACGGTGGGACCGAGGCGCAGGCCGATGACGATGCGGCCGCCGGGGACGATCCGTCCGCAGAAGAGGACGACTTCTTCGCAGATCCGTTTGCCGTCGACGATGACCCGGCCGCGGGCACCGACGGCTCCGAGACCGGCGGGGATCTCGGGTCGGAGGACTCCTCGGACGCCTCCTCCGGCGACGACGGGTTCGCGGACGACGACTTCGATTCGCTCTTCGAAGACGAGGACATGATCGACACGGCAGACGAGTCGCAGATGGCCGCGAACCCGCAGGACGACCTCCTCGAGACCGAGGGCGTCGAGTGGGGTGGCCGCATCCGCGGCTCGCTCACCGCCGACTGGAGCTGGGACGACGTCTGGACGTCGGAGTTCGAGTTCACCGATCCCACCTCCGACTCGCTCACCCCTACGATCGGCGCCGACCTCACCTTCGACGCGCGTCCCGACCCGGAGTTCCGCGCCTTCGGGAAGCTCAAGATCGAGACCACCGACGACGGTAACGTCGGGGGCGCCTTCGACGCCGACGCCCTCGATACGGGCGCTCTGCCCGAGGGATGGACCGCGGAGGAAAACGATGAGGGGGACACGGAGATCCGCGACGAGAACGGCACCCTCGTGACCACGCTCGACGGCGGAGCCGACGACGAGGCCGACGAAGAGCCGGCGACCGGCTCGGCGCCGGGCCTCGACATCTCGGTCTTTGAGCTCTTCGCCGACTACGTCTGGCGCGATCAGCTGTTCTTCCGCTTTGGCAAGCACACGATCAAGTGGGGCACGGGCTACTTCTTCAGCCCGGCAGACGTGCTCAACCTCACCGCGGTCGACGCCGAGGACCCGACCGCCGACCGCGAGGGCCCGCTGTCTCTGCGGACGATCTACCCCTTCGGGACGACCGGGAGCGCCTATCTCTACGCGATCACGAATACCGGCGCGGATCTCCTCGACGTCGCCGTCGCGCCGAAGGTCGAGTTCGCGCTCGGCCCCGGCGAGCTGGCCGTAGGCGCGTACTACCAGCGCACGCTCGCCCCGCGGTTCGTCCTGCTCGGAACCGCGAGCTGGGGCGAGGTCGATTTCTTCGGCGAGGCGGTCGCGCTCTGGGGGTCCGACCGCGTGTTCGTCCGGCCGAGCCGCGATCAGTCGGCTGCGGACGCGGATCCGGACGACGGTCTGGATCTCGTTCTCGACACGTATACCGTCGACGATGCGCTGTTCTTCCAGGCGACGGCGGGCGCGCGCTACCTCAAGGACTGGGACGGCGGGCTCAGCCTCGCGCTCATCGGTCAGTACTTCTTCAACGGCGAAGGGTACGAAGACACCGAGGGGCTCTTGCCCGCCGCTGCGCGGCTTCTGCTCAACCCGGGCGAGAACGGGCTCGCGATCGAAAACGAGGCTGACCAACCGGAAGGATACGAGCCGCCGCCCGATCTCGCGTTCGACGACCTTGCCAACTGGGGACGGCACTACGTGGGCGCGACGGTCTCGCTCTCCAGCCTCTTCTTCGACGACCTCGCGCTTTCCGCCTTCGGGCTCATCAACATCACCGACCTCTCCGCCATCCTCACGCCGGCCGTAACCTATCGCTTTCTCGACCGGTTCTCGCTCGGCGTCTCCGGCCGGTTCACGCTCGGAGGCGCCGACGACGAGTACACCGATCCGGCCGCGCTGTTCACCGGCGGCGATGCCTCGCCGACGTTCGGCCTGACGCTGGACATCGCGATGCCCGGGGGTTCGTTCTGATGACACGCCGCCACACGCCGACACCCAACGCCTTCGCACGATCCGCCGGTGCTGAGGCAATCCGCCCCGCCGCGCTGTCAGTGGCGCTGCTCGCGCTGCTTGCAGGAGTGCTCGTATCGTGCGGGCTCGGCCTGCCCGCCGACCTACCGGCGCCCGACGGTGTCGCCGCGACCCGGGGTGAGGTCGACCTCATCGACATCGACTGGAACGAGGTACCCGAAGCCACCCGCTACTACCTCTACCGCTCGGAGACGGCCGACCCCTTCGTCGCCGAGGACGGCCCGCACGGGCCGGTTCCCTACGCCACGACGAACCTCACGAGCTTCACCGACACGATGCCCGGCGCCCGGACCTACTCGTATCGCGTCACCGCGGTAGAGGAACGCACCGGCGCGGAGTCACCGCCGAGCGAGGTCGTCACCGGATTCAGCGTCGACGGGCCGATCGAGTGGCAGGGAGCCACGCGCGTCGGCTCGTTCCTGACCGAGTCCACGACGTCCCGCCTCGCCGTCGACCACGCCGCCACCCCGCCGGCGGTCTACCAGCTCGCGGTCGGCACGACCGAGGATACCGGCGCGTCGGTCCGTCGGGTAGAGGCGGACGGGAATCTCACGCAGCTCGGCGACGCGTTCGGCGAGCTCGATGGGTCGCACGCTCGCGTCGCCGACCTCGCGGTCCACGACGGGGTGCTCCGCGCCGCGCTCGTCGACGCGTCGTCGGCGGACGTTCAGATCTGGACGTACGCGTCGCAGGTCGACGGGTTCACGCTGACCGCGACACTACCCACCGAAGCGGTCGCCTCGCGCTCACCCTCGCTCGCCTTCACCGCGGCGTCGAGCGGGGCGTTCTGGCTCGCCTACGTCGCGAGCGACGGCGCGGTCGCGACCTACCGGCTCGACGCGGCCGCCGAGGCAACGGACCTCAGCGTGGACTGGAGCGCCACCGACGAGTCGGGTCGGTTCGTCCCGCGGGTCGAGCTCGCGGCGAGCCAAACGGGGGCGGTCGTCGCCTTCGAGGTGGAGAATCGATCGGGTGACGTACCCTACCCCACCGTCGAGCTTGCCGCCGCGACGATCGCGAACGCCGCGACGGGCTGGTCATCCGAGGCGTTCGACGACACGCCGAGCGGAGACGTGAGCGCCTTCGACCTCACGATCGACGCGGGTACCGGCGCGAATCACCTCGTCGTCGCCGGCGACGTCGGCGTCTACCTCGCCGACGCGAGCGGGCCGCCGGCCGAAGCGCTGGGAGCGGGGTTCGCCGGCGCGCCGATCCCCGCGCCGGCGTCGATCGCGATCGCCGCGCAGGGCGGGACGATCCGGTTGCTCTACCTCGACGACGGCGAGTCCGCCGCGGTCATTCGGTCGAGCGACGACGCCGGGGACACGTGGACGGTCACGAGCCCGGACGGCTTCACCGCCGACGCGGAGCTCGAGTCGCTCCAGCTCGAGGCGCCGGACGATCGGATCTTCGCCGGGTGGATCGCCGACGCGAGCGGAGAGGGCGCCGCGTTCGTCCGCGCCTACCAGTAGCGGTCGGCGGGAGCGGGGCGTGCCCGCCCTACTTCGCCGCGAGCTCGAGGATCAGCTCCACCTCGCCGCGTGAGAGGCTCGTCGCGCGCGCGATCTCGTCGACGTTCCAACTCTGCCGTGCGAGCTTGATCACCGTGTCGCGCGTCGTGACCGGCGGCGCTCCGGCGGCGTTCTTCTGGCCGCCGCCTTCCTGCTTCATGATCGCGCCGAGCAGCTTCACCTGCTCTTCGGCCTCGTGCTGCACCTCTTCGAGCCTCGTCTCGGTCCGCGCGAGCCACTCGCGCGCCTGCGTGAGACTTTCCATCCGTTCCTCGACGTCCTCGAGGGTGCGGTCGAGCAGCGCGAGCTGCTTGACCGCGGCGTCGGCGTCGCGCTTGTTCGACGCGAGCTGGTTGAGCCGGGTCGCAAGCTCCTCGATCTTCTCCGGGACCACGTCGATCTGCGACCTGACGTCGGTCAGGCGCGTCTCGATCTCCTGCAGACCCTGGAAGTTCTTGTCCACCCCCTCGGTCGTGAGGTCGAGAATCGAGCGTTTCTTCTCGAGCCGCTGGAACTTTCCCTCGACGTCCTTTTCGAGTTGCTCGAGATTGCGCAGCTGCGCCTGCATCGCCTGCAGCGCGTCGTTGCTCGCGGTAACGTGCTCGAGCTTGAGCTCGACCGCCTGGCTCATCGAGAGCAGCTTCTTGTAATCCTCTTCGAGCGAGTCGATGCGACGCTTCTCGGACACGAAGCGGTTCATCTTCTCCCCGACCTCGTCGGCCGACTTGCGCATCCGGTTGAACTGCGTCTCCATGTCGCGCAGCTCCTTGCGCTGCGCCTCCACCCGCTCGAGATCCCCGCGCAGCCCCGAGATCTCCCCGGAGAGCTGCTCCTTCAGCGCGTCGGCGCGCTCGAAGACCTTCGTCTGCTCGACGAAGCTCTTCTGCTGGCGCTGAATCTCCTGCAGATTCGAGCCGAGCGTGCTCGCCTCCTCGTTCAGCCTCCCGAGCAGGCGCTCCTGGTTCGCCGCGAACTGGTCACGGCTGTCCTGCACGACCCCGCGGAATTCCTTGATACGCGCCTCGAGCTCGCCATCCATCGAACGAACCTGCTTCTCTGCGTCTACCTTGAGCTGCGAGTAGCGCTCCCCGAACTCGGCGAGCACCTCTGCGCTCCTCGACTGCATATCGTCGGACACGCGTGTCATCTGCTCGCCCAGCTCGTCGAGCTGCCGCTGCAGCCGCTCGCGCTCGGCCTGGTTGTCGGCGAGCGCCTCGTCGCGCTCGCTCGAGAAGGCGTCGCGAAGCTCGGACATCGTCTCGTTCATGGAGACCCGGAAGTCCGCGATCTGCTGGTTCACCTCCGCGGACGTACTCGCGAGCTGCCGGTCGACCTGGTTCTTCCATTGGGCGGCCTCGTCGCGACCCGTCTCGAGGACCGATTCGAGCTCTCCGCGCTTTCGGTCGAACTGCTTATTCAGCTCGTCGATCTGCTGCTTCACGTTGCGTTCGAGCTCGCCGAGCTCGTCGGCCATCTGCTCGCGATGCTGCGCGAACTGCGACCGCAGACCACTCTTCGACTCGGCGGCGAGCTGCTGGATCTCTTCCTCGATCTCGCGTTCGAGCGAAGCGATCATCTCGCGCGAGTCGGACACCCGCAGCTCGATCCCCCGCTGGAACTCGATCGCCTCTTCCTGGATCTTCTCGTACGTGCCGTAGGTCGACGTCTGCAGCTGCTCGAGCTGCGCCTTGACCTGACTCGTGTATTCGGCCTCGATCCGCTCCCGGTCCTCCCGGGCGCTCGCCGCGACCTCGTCGAGCTCCTGCTGGAAACCGCCCTGCCAGTCGACGAGCCGCTGCTCCATCGCGACCTGCCGTTCCTTGAGATCGGCGAAGAACTCGTCCTCGAAGACCTGGAGCTTCTCGTTCACGTTCTCGTAGGCGCGGTTCTTGAGGTCGGTCAGCCCGCTCTCGAGCTCGGCCATCTGACCGCGTACGCCGTTCATCTCGGCCTCGACGTCCGAGCGGTCCTTCTCGCGGCTCTCGCGGAAACGATCGGTAAACTCGGTGAACTCGCCCTGAACGCGGTTGGCGACCTGGTTCATCGCATCCTGGAGGCGGCCTTCGAGCTCCTCGACCTCCTGCCCCACGTCGCCGAGCTTCTCGAAGCGGTAGCTGATCTGGGACTCGTACTCTCCGAGCTGCTCCTCGACCTCGCCGAGGATCGATCGCTGCAGCTCGTCGGCGGCCCGCTGGACCCGATCGTTGAGCTCGCTGCCAAAGCTCTCGATGCGCCGATCGATCTCCCCCCGCGAGGCCTCGAGCTGCCGGTCGCGGTCGGCGAGCTTCTTCTCCGCCGAATCCACTTCGGCGAGTGCGGCGTCGATGCGCTCGCCGAGCGCGCGCTTCTGGTGGTCGAGCCGCGAGGAGAGCTCGCGCGCGACCTCCTGCGAGGCGTCGTCGATCCGCTCGCGCAGCTTGGCGAGCGCCTCGGTCTCCATCTGCTCGCCGCGCTCGGCGAGCTGGAGCAGGCGTTTCTGGTAGTCGCTCTCCATCGCCTCGAGCTGCTCGCGAATCTCGCCGAGCTGCTCGGAGCCTTGGATGGAAGCTTCCTCGGCGCGGTGGATGACCGTTTCCGCGACCTCTTCGAGCTCCTCCCGCGTACGGGAGGTCATCGCCTCCGCGCGTTCCTCGGCGCCGCGAATGTACTCGCCGAACTGATTCACCCGCTCCTGCATACCGCCCAGCTCGCCGCGCATGGATTCGACGCGCTCACCCGCCTCGCGGAACACCTCCGCTTCGACCTCGTGCAGCCGCGTATCGTTTTCCGCGCGGAACCGCTCGGTGATCGCGTCGAGTCCCTCCTCCACGGTTTCTAGGCGTTCCTGGCTCTGCTTGATGCGCTTTCCGACCGTGTCGACGTACGACGACTCGTCGCGCACACGGTTGATGTTCTCCTGCGCCCGGCCGGTCATTTCGACGAGCTCGTCGAGCGCCGCGTCGTACTCGCCGATGCGCGCGCCGATGCGCTCGATCTCCTCGGCACGACTGTTGAGGCCGCTCTCGATCGCCTGGACCCGCTTGAGCACCTCCTTCGCCGCCTTCTGGTGGACCTCCAGCTCGATACCCATGTCCTTGATCGTGACGACCTTCTCCCGGACATGCGCGTCGAGCTCGTTATGCACTCGATCGGCGTACTTCTTCACCTTCTCGAGCGAACGATTGTTCCGATCGAGCTGGCGATAGACGTAAAGCACAATGAGAACTATCGCGATGACGATGATATCTGCACCTGAGAATTGCATCGTTCCCCCCCCGAAGAACTTATCACGGCTAGTATAGCCGGTTTTCGGGAGGATGACCATCGCCTCGTGGCACTTTGGGGGGAATTAGTGGCGGAGGGACTTGAACCCCCGACAAAGCGGATATGAGCCGCTTGCTCTACCGACTGAGCTACGCCACCGTGCGAAAAACGCTCGGTGAAGATAGCCCAAGGCGCCGAGCGCGTCAACCCGAAGCTCTCTCACACCAGGTTGTGACTCTGGGCGTGACCCATGAGCCGCGCGTTCCACTCGTTACGGCGCAGATAGTCGGTCTTGTGCGCGTACTCGTCCATCCGGCTCGTGCGCTGCTGGATGTAGCGCACCGCCTTGCCCAACACGGTCGTGCCGTCCTCCACGCTCAACTCGCCGCTGTCCGGAAGGATGAGACTGTAGAGATAGAAGTACGTCCGATTGTACGGATCGATTTCGCTGATGCGCAACTCTCGGGTGAGCCGGTGCAGCTCCTCGACCCCGTCTGCGATTCGACCGCTTTCGGCGAGCACATACCCGTGGAGCGCCATCATCTGATGAGTGAGCACCTGTGTTCCGCCGACCACGCCGATCGCGCGGTCCTCGAGCGCGGCGAACCCGCTCGCCCACGCGACCGATTCCACCGGTCCGGGCGTTTGCGGCATCAGCGACAACCCTTCCTCGAGCGCCGCGATCGCCTGCGCGTGCTCGCCGAGCTTCAGATGCGCCTCCGCGAGGAAGAAGCACGACTCGGGGTTGGCCGCGTTATCGCGCAGGATCGCGCCCGCGCGTCGCACCCTGTCGTCGTAGATGAGCGAGCGCGCGAGCCAACGCTCCATGACGGCCCCGGGAGAGCTCATGCCGTAGAGACGCGCCCGGCTGCGGCCGCGAGAGAAGGTGTCACCGGCCTCCTGGTAACGTCCGAGCTCGAAGGCGACGCGCCCGCGCGTGAGCTCGGCGAACAGCTGCACCTCGCGCATACCGGCCCGGCCGGCCTCTGCGTCGAGCTCGTCCGCCTCGCTCATCGCGCGAGTGAGGTTGCCGTAGACGTAGTCGCACACCAGCGACAACGCCCGCGCGCGCACCTGCTCGAAGGTGTCGTCGCTGCTCGCTGCCGACCTGGCGGCGAGCAGGAAATACTCGCGTGCCCCGAGCAGATCCTCCTGCGCGAGCAGAACAAGGCCGAAGTCCAGGTTTGCCCGCGCGAGCCCGGCCTGATCGTCGATCTCCTGATAGATCATCACCGCACGCTTGAGGAGCGCGATCGTCTCCTTCGACGGGCCGCCGTGGAAGGTCAGCCGGGCCTTCTGGACCGCGAGATCGCCGGCAACCGCTCCACACCGCTCGGTCTCGACCGACCGGTCGCTCTGCGCCCGCGTGCGTTCGGCGGCCTGCATGTTCGCCTGGAGCAGCGCGAGTCGAATGCGGTTCGTCGCGGCGACCGCCTGCACGCAGGCGCGCGCCGCGGGCGACAATCCGCGCGGAGGCGTCGTGTCGTAGAGCAGCCGCTGCGCCTCGTCGAGCCGGCGCTCGTTCATCACGCGCGTGAGCAGCTGGTGGTAGAGGCGGGGGACATGCTCACCCCCGGCGACGGAACCGAGGAAGCCAACGAGACGCTCGCTCACCCCGATCCCGCGCGTCTCGACGAGCTCGACGAGTCCCCGGCTCACCCTCTCGTAGACCGTCTTCGCCGCCGAACCGAGCCCGATTTCCAGACGCGACTGGAGCTCCGGGTACGACGGCACGACGTCGTCGCGGTCCTCGATCAGGCCGAGCAGCCGCAGCCGCGAAAGCGTGGTGGGGACGCGAACACGGTCGGTGCCGAGGCGGACCGCAAGATCCACGTACTGCTCGCGCGCCACGAAGGGTGCGGCGTAGCACGCGGCGAGGAGCAGCTCCTGGACCTCGGAGTCCAGCGCCGACGCCACGCGCCACGCGAGATCGGCGTCGTCCACGTCTTCGAGCTCTCCGTCGGTCAGACGCTCCCAGTGCGGCGCGCAGGTGAGATAGTGCACCACGGGGGCGGCCTTGCCGCGGGTAAGGCGCATCAGCCGGTCCCAGTTGACCTGTGCGCCCGAGAGCTCCGCCAGCTCGCTCGCGGTACGACGCGGAAGACGGACCGTGCGCGCGACGAGCTCGGAGAGTCCCGCGGCGCTGAGAGATCGAGAGCTCGTGCCCACGAGCATGAGCGCGGGGCGATGCTCCGGGACCGGCAGCCGCGAGATCGTGCGTACGAGGGCGTCTGTGGCCTGCACCGGCCAGCGGTCCACGTTATGGCAGAGCAGCACCGGCGTTACGATCGCCTCGGCGGCGCGGCGAACGTAGGCGAGCAGGTAGCCTTCGAGCGCGATCAGCAGGTCGGTGGCAAGCGCGTCGGGCAGGACAACCGGCCCGCCTGAGGAGAGCAGCGCCTCGATCAGCGCCGAACGTTCTTCCCACGATCCGCGTTCGGCGTCGTTGAGCCAGAAGGGGGTTTCGTGTACGTCGAGCGAGGAGAAAATGGAGCTGAGCGGGGCGTACGCGTGCTCGGCATCGGCCTCGGCCTCGAGCCACCGCACGGCGGGCGAAGAACCGGCGAGCTGTTCGAGCGCGGCGCGCGCGTTCACGCGCAGCGCGAGCGGGTCGTCGCCGACAACGAGGAGCATACGCCCGACCAGCTCGTCGGGCACAAGCGCATCCAGCAGCGAGTCCACCGCGCGGGTGTTCCGCGCGTACTCGATGGCCGACCCGACCTCCTCTCCTCCACCGCCCCTCGTGCCGCTGATCCGGAAGAGCTTTGTCGATGGAGCCGGCTCGGCTGCGACGTCAAGGTGATGCGCGAGAAGCGGGTGCGCCGCCTCGCCGAGCCAGGCGGCGTCGTCCTCGTAGACGGGCAGGAGCGCCGCCCGAATGCGGGCCGCCGCTTCGGGCGCCGGCGCATCGATGTAATCGAGAACGACGCCCCAACCCGCGAGCTCGTTTTCCCGCGCCGAAAGCAGGGCGGTCGTTTGCTCGAGCGCCTCGAGCACTCCCTTTCGGTCGTCCGGCTGCGCGCGCTCGAATCGAAACACCCAGAGGCTGCCCTGCTCGAGCGTGAACGCGCCACCCTGCACCTCCACGACTGCTATGACGCGACGTCGCACGTCGGCGATGAGATCGCGCTGCAGGCGCTCGAGCTGGCGTAGACCGTGAATCTCTACCGCGAGTGTGTACATGAGCTCCCTCACTTCCATTATCGCCCGAATGGAAGCGCGGGCTTACCGTCGGCTTAGAGCTCGTCGATCGGGAGGTTCTTCGGATCGGCGGCTCCGACCGAGTCGACGTCGCCCCGGTAGCTGGAACCGTAAATGTGCTGAAACAGCGTCTCCATATCGTCGGGATCGAGCTGGATGAACTGGATCGCGATGTATACTCGCCCGGAGTCGCTGTACTTTCGCATGACGCGCCCGCGCGACGGGATCGTCGTCTCCCCGAGCGAGATCTTCAGATCGAGATCCGTGTACAGCAGGATATCCGGCCCGTCGGGCGGGTAGCTGAACAGCAGGCCTGATCCGGAAATATCGATGAGCTCGGCCGCGCCGAACTCGTCGACCTGCGGCTCGGCCTTGAAGTAGCCGTTCGCCTTGAGCGAGAAGGCGAGAACGCGCCCGAACTGGAGCACGAAATCGAACACGCCCGGCTCGAAGCGCTCCTGGTCGTTATCCGCGCGGATGAGGTACATGTAGCCCACGACGTACTGCCGGTAGAGGATAGGGCAGTACAGCTCGTGCCACAGGCGCCTCTGACGGTTTGCCTCCACGATCTTCCCGATCTGCTCGAGCACGCTGAACATGTCCTCGCCGTCCTCGGCCTTCAGCGATATGATCTCGTCCTGCGTGAGGATCCGCTCGCGGACCTCCGCGGACCTGATCTGCGCCTCGGCCGCGTAGAATGGGAGTACGAGAATCTTGCCCGATCTGGCGATCAGCTTCTCCTGAAAGCTCTGCGGGCGACGCTCGCGAAACATGACGATCTTGTTCTCGCTCGCGAACCGGGCCGCGCGCTCGCGAAACGCCTGCAGGAGGTCGGAGATCTTCGACGCGTCGAAGCCGGGGTCGACCCCGGGATCGTCGGCCGGCTCGTACTGGTCGGAGTCGGGGTAGTCGAGCTTGACCTGCTGGCCCTTGAACAGGAACGAGACGCTGACGTCGCGGGGCGCCTTGATCCGCTCAAAGCTCCGCGAGAGGTCGCGAAAGAGCTCGGCCGGTTGCTCTACCTCGGCCAGGTCCTCCGAGCTCTCGAGAACTCGCGACGTGAACGTCATGGGGTTGTTGCGGAATCGGAAGAAGACCGTGATCTCGCCCGCATCCTCGGGGAAGATGTCTTCGGCGAGACGGATCCACAGCCGCTCGTCGTCCATCCGCTCGACGAACGCCTGCAGGCGTTCGGGACCCAGGTGCACCTCGAGCGGCGTGCGCTGTTCCAGGACGTTTTTCAGGATGAACTCTCTCTCGATCCGCTTGATCTCGTTTGCCACAGACGCTCCATTAAAAGCGGGGAGAATCAAGGGCGGGGTCGAACAACTCGTCCGTCCCCGGACTCGACGTACTTGCCTGAATATCCGAAGTATACCACTGCCCCTCGGCCATTTCCAGAATGACCTCGCCGTGCGCGCCGCCCGTCTCGTCGAGCACGCGGTAGGCGATCGATCGCTCCCCGCCCGGAAGCGCCACGGGTCGACCCACCCGAACGCCGTCGGGGGCGAGACCGGTCGAAGCGAGATCGTCGATCAGCGCGAGCGCGCCGGGCGCGGGTTCGATGAAGGCGTCCTCCGGCGGCCGCCCGTCTGCGAGCAGGGTTCGCAGGAAAGCGCGGGCGTGTTGCCGTGCCGCCCGCTCGAGACGGGAGAGGCCGTTCGTGGCGAGCGAGCCGATGACGAAGTCCGACGGGTAGTGCGGCGCCGCGCCGAGCCGGTGCGAGGCGAACGCCTCGTCGCGCGCGTCGACCGAGACATCGCGCGGCGCCGAGTCCGCCCCACGGTCCTCGTCGCCGGGCGAAGAGGCGGAGACGCCCGGGGCAGCCTCCTCGCCGGGGGTCTCCGGACGGCGTCCACGCCCGGCGTCGGTGAGGCGCATCGGCTGACCTTCCCCCTCCGAGCGTTCGGCCGCCGTCGACGCCGCAGCCGGCTCATCCTCGTCGCGAGTGCGACGCGCGCAACCGGCCTGCACGAGCAGAAGGGTAATCACGAGAAGCGCGGTGATCGTACGACGGATTGGTGGACGCACTTGGGGGCATACTATAGATTGGCGGCAATGCGTGTAAAGGATCATGTCCGCTGGCATCTCGATCACGACTACACTCGGCCCATCAGAGATCCGCTGTGGGGCCACATCTATCTCAGCGATGGGCTCGTATCGATCGTCAACTCGGTCGAATTCCAGCAGCTCAGCCGGATCAAGCAGCTCGGTCCAACCCACCTCGTCTACCCCGGCGCGACGCACACCCGACTCGCCCACAGCCTGGGCGTCTACCACATTGCCTACCGCATGATCCGAGCGCTTCTCGTCTACGACGAGGCCCCCGCGATCGACGGTGAGCTGGTGAGCGCCTACCTCGCGGCGGCGCTGCTCCACGACCTGGGCCACTTTCCCTTCACGCACAGCCTCAAAGAGCTTCCGCTCGCGGACCACGAGGCGCTTGCGGCCGAGATCGTGCGCGAGGGCGACCTCGCGCGGCGCATCCGGGAAGATCTGCGCACCGACCCCGATCTCGTCGCGCGCATCATCGATGAGTCGCTCGACGACGCCGGCAGACCCGAGGTGCGGCTCTTTCGCCGGCTGCTGTCGGGCTCGCTCGATCCGGACAAGCTCGACTACCTCAACCGCGATGCGTATTTCTGCGGCGTGCCCTACGGGACGCAGGACATCGACTTCGCGCTGAGCCGGTTGCGCCCGAACGGCGCGGACGGGATCGCGCTCGAACGTTCGGGTATCTCGGCGGTCGAGAACATCCTCTTCAGCAAGTACCTCATGTATCGCGCCGTCTACTGGCACCGTACCGTCCGCGTCGCGACCGCGATGATCAAGGTCGGGCTCTACCATGGCCTCACCGAGGGGTTCATCGACGAGCGTGACCTCTACGGTCTGAACGACGAAACCTTCTACGCCGGGTTCTGCTCGCACGAGGAGCGGCCGTTCGATCTCATCCGCCGCGTCTACGACCGTCAGCTCTACGTCCCCGCCGCCGATCTGGGCTTCGACGAGACGAACCCCGCGCACGCACGCCTGGCGAATCTCGAGGACCGCGCCGCGGTCGAGAAGCGCCTCCACCGCCTCATATCGCGGCGGCTCGGACGCGAGATCGATCCGCTCGACATCATCGTCGACATCCCGGAGGCGGAGAGCTTCGAGGTCAGCTTCCCGGTCATCGACGGGGACCGGATTATCGACTACCCGGACGCCGGTAGCGTCTTCACGCCCCACGTCATCGAGGACTTCACCCGCACGCTTCGCAGGATCCGCATGATCCTCGAGCCCGGCGTGGCCGCCGACCTCGACGCGCATCGGCAGCTCCTCGACGAGGCGGTCGAATCTCCGTGATTGATTCCGCGACGACCATGCAGTAAGATCACAGGAGAGCCAGCGCATGAAGTACTCCAAGTTGATGAAGGAACGGGTCCGCCGAGTGGGTGTTCTCCTGCGAGAGCTGGGCTTTGAGATGCTCGACGGCGAGTTTCTCGAGGAGACGTACTCGGCGGCATTCGAGTCGAGCGACGGGTTCCAGGGCGCGGTCTACATAGACCGCGACAGCAAGTTCCTCGAGCTCGCCTACACGTTCAGCTTCTCGAGCAACCTGGCAGATTTCGTCCAGGGCAAACTCGAGGACGTCATGCAGATCTGTTACGAGTACGGCTGCTACAACACATTGATGACCACGCAGCGAGAGATCACGCTCACCGTCTTTTCCAAGATCTACTACGCCGGCCTCAACTACTACGCTCTCAAGGAGACGGTTCGCGACTACCGCGACGCGGTCGAGTCGCTGGCCGAGGTGCTCGAGCTCAAGAGCGAGCTCGGCAAGGGGGCCACCGGTGGCAACGCATAAGTCGCTCGTCATCCACAACGTGATGGAGGAATCGGTCCTCCGTGTGATCGATGAAATCTGCGACGAGGACGAAGCGGCCGACGCGCCCAAATACTGCACATCGCCGGAATGCCGGATGGACGCCGCCTGCTACGTGCTCAATCGAGTCCAGCAGCGCTACGTCAGCTCCGCGCGCGGCCAGGCGCACACCGAGCTCGAGCTCGGCCGGGACCAGCAGCTCTTCGTCGATCTCGTCACGCTCGCGCACGAGGGCCTTCGCCGCGTCAGCAGCGTGCGTCGCTCCTTCTACGGGGACGAACACACGTCGGTCTCATCGGTCTCCGGACCGCACTTCTACCTGCCCACCATCAAGGGACGACTCTTCAACGGGGTGAGCTTCGAGCTCGTCACGAACGTGGAGGTCCTTCTCCTGCTCGACAACGAGCGGGTCACGATGCTCGATTCGCGCTGGCAGAATCCCTACGAGATCGTACCCAACACCGCCGGGACCTACCTGTTCTGGCCGACCCCGGTGCCGGCCGAGTCCGGGGGCACGGAACGCACCTTCGAGTTCGAGATCCGGGTCGAGGCCGATTCGTACGAGCCGCTGCGTCACTTCTTCTCGATCGAGCGTACGAGCTTCGCGCAGATCCCGGACGCGCTCGAGATGTCCGGGGAGCACCGTCTCCCGGACCTCTATCTCCTGCCGGCGTAGACGAGATCCGCGTCGCGCGCCCGCGCGGTCTCTTCAGAAGCGTTCGCTCACGATCTGAACGTCCTGGATCCGGCCGAGCGACTCTTCTTCGACGAAGTGCAACGCCTTCTGCATCACCTGCTCGCCGTGCTGGCGGGAGTTGGAGACGACCGCCCCGCCGAGCTGCGTGAACGTCAGGCTGTCCTGCAGGTCCACCTCCGCCACCGAGATCCGGTAGCGCCGAATCAGCTTCTCCTTCAGCGATTTCACCATCCGGCGCTTGTCCTTGATCGAACCGATCTCGGGTAGCTCGATGATGAGTTGAATCATGGAGACGACCATCGACTACTCGTTCAGGATATCCCGGATGTCATCCATCTTGAGATCCAGCAGCTCGGGGTCGTCCCCGCCGCTGGTGCGGTCCTTCAGCGGGAGATAGACCTCGTTGTACAGGCGTCCGAGCCGGTAGACCTCGTCGTCGCGGTAGAGCCAGGGGATCTTCACCTCCAGGTTGTACCCCTTCTCGTTCATGCCGCGCCGCATCACGTGGACAGGGTCGGAGACCGTCAACGCGAAGTGCGGGCTGTAGGAGAGTATGAACGCGAGAACGAGCAGCACGACCACCGCGAAGTAGATGAGATTCGCGCGCGCCTGCTCCTGGTTGATCGGTCGCAGGTCGAAGAAAACGCGGGCCTCTCCGCGCTCGCCGTACCCGTAGTCGATCGGGCCGAAATAGGTCTCGTAGTGCTCGCTCTCGTACCGGCTGTAGACCGTTCGTCCGTCGCGCTGCACGACGAGGATCGAGGTTTCCACCTCGGCGAGCTCCTCGACCGCGTTCACCGCCGAACGGTTCGAGAGATCGTAGGAGCCCACTCGTTCGAGGAGCTCGAGCGTCTGTTCCCGGTAGCGCGTCTCGAGGCTGGGCACGCCAAAAGCGCTGAAGAGCACGCTCAGCACGAGGACACCGCCAATGACGACGGTGACCGCGGTGGTGGCGACCTTGGCGACGTGACGCTGTGCCATCTGCGACTCGGCATTGCGAATGCGGGCGAAGATCTTGAGCACGCGCAGAAGCCTGAGGATGCGCGCGATGCGGATCGCCTTGACCACCTTGAGCACGTTCAGGATCCCGGCGAAGCCGACGATCGTCGCAGAACCGCTCAGATACGCGAGCACCTGCGGCCCGGAGGCGAACAGGAGCAGCGGGATGGAGGCGAGCAGATCGATCCAGCCCCGCTCGTACCAGAAGTAGATCCCCGTTCTCCGGTTGACGAACGCGACGTAGAGCCGCGTCAGGAACTCGATCGTGAAGAAGAGGTCGAAGGCGAAGCCGGTGAACAGCAGCGCTCGTCGCACGTCCCACGACCATCCGGCGAGCACGGCGTAGTCCTCGAGAAAGGTCTGGATGAGAACGAGGACGATCGCGACGATGACGAGGTTTTCCAGGTATGCTCGTGTCTTACTCATACTACCACCCGTTCTCCGTGGCTATCGAGTAGAGCTCGTCGAGGAGCTTGACGTCGAAGCCGTAGAATTTGTAGTTCCTCCTCGCGACGCTGAGCCAGCTCTTGTCCGGGCTGTCGGCGCCCCGGTCGACATCCACGTTCGGCTGATAGCTCCGCGCGCGAGCCGAAAAGACCGCCGCGAGCCGTGCGGTCGCCTCGATGAAGCGGTTCTCCACGTACGATACGTTGGCGTTGACGCCGCTTCTGACCACCTGGTCCGGGACCGCGGGCAGCTGCTTCTTCGCCGTCGCGAAGACCTTCTCGGCGAACCGGTTCTCGACGATCCCGGAGGTCTGCTCCGAGCGAACGTCGCCCCCGACCGCCGACACGAGGTTCACGGCCGGCTTCAACAGAAGCGTCACCTCGATCATCGAGGCGATGTCTTCTTTGCCGAGCTTCAGCCGCTGTACCTTCGTCAGCTCGAAATGGATGTAGCTCTTGCGCGCCCAGATGGGGTCCATGTACCGATCGACGAATCCGTAGGCGAGCGCTGCGTGCGCGCCGGTGAAGGTACGCCTCGCCTCCATGCGCGCGAGCACTCCCTTGATGAAGGACCCCACCTGCGCGCCCACGGAGTCGCCGGCGGCGGCCTGCTGTCGCAGCACGCTCATGAAGCCGAAGCGAATACCCGATACGATGGTGTCGAGCTGCGGCATGAGCTCGCCGTCGACGTACTCCATGAGAGCCTGCATCAGAAGTGCTACTATCTGGTTCCAGGACTTCCCGGGGAAGAACGCCTGCGAGCCCAGCGTCGGCGCGAGCTGCGCCGCGTTCGTATGAAGGAACTGGATGATCTGTTCCTCGCGCTGCAGCGGCGTCAACGCCTTCAGCGCGGGGTTGGCGAGGAGCCTGGAGACGAATGCCGATGCCTTCTGCTGTTCAGCGCTCATGCTTCTCTAGTCTCGGTCCGGGGTCGCGTTTACATGACCACCGCAGCCCAATAGTATACCGCACGTGCGTTCCCGCATAGCCCTCCTCGCCCTCGCGGCCCTCGGCCTCGTCCCGCTCGCCGCCCAGGCACCGCCGAATCCTTTCGAGGCCGAAGCGCCGACGACGCTCTACGACTTCGACGTGGGGGATGCCGATGTGTCTCTGTTCGCGACCGGTACCTGGACAGCCGGGGTCGCGCCGGCGGTCGGCTGGCTCGTGACCCGCACCGACGACGGATCGCTGCGCTCGCTTCCCGGCTACGACTTCCCGGGGCTCGAGTCGGTTCCCTTCGAACAACAGGTCAACCTCACGCTCTCGCTCTGGCTGCTCGAGCGCTACTTCTTCGAGACGACCGTGAGCGAGCAGATCGACGAGTCGACGATCCTCTTCGGATACGCGGGGCGCGAGGACGAGACCGTACAGTCGGTCCTCGTCGGCAATACGGCGATCGGGATCGGCGCCTATCCATTCCTCGACTTTGGTGACGAGACCGGCTCGGTGGGGCAGGACGCGCCGGGGGCGAGCGCCGCGTTTCGCACCGAGCGCAGCACGCACGAGCTCATGGTGCGGTTCGCGCCGAGCGAGCGCGACGAGATCGTCTACGCGAACGGCGGGATCGTGAGCGAGACGCGCGTGTCGGCGAGCGAGTACGAACGCAACCGGCACTTCGTCCTTCCCGACGGTGGCGTCGATTTCCTCGAGCTCTACGTGGAGAGCCCGACCGGCGACTTCGCCGACGGCGACGGGCGGCGCTACCGTCGCCTCGACCTGGACACCGAGGTCGTCTTTTCGCTCGCCGACGGCGCGTTCAGCCTCCGTGAAGCGCCGACTACGCGCCTGCTCGTCTACTACGAGGCGGGGGGGGTGCCGATCGGCGACGCCGCGCTCGGCAGCGACGCGTACTTCGGCCTCGGCACCGACGGCCGGCCCGACCCCGGTGAAGTCCGCGATTTCAGCTTCGAGGCGGGCGAATTGGGCGCGTACGCCGCCCAGTTTGCCCCGGTCGAGCTCGACGGCGACGGCAACGTCGACGATGACCTCGATCCCGCGGACCTCACCGTCGCCATCACCCGCGGCGCGACGACGCGCACCGCCTTCCTGATCCACCAGCCCGGCCGCTTCGCGCCGTTCGCGATCGCCTCGACGTACGCGCGAGCGCAGTCGGCGGGCGGGACGGTCGCGCTCGAGGCGTCCCCCGGCTCGCCCTACCCGAGCTCGCTCGACCTCGTCGTCTCCGACGCGCGCGAGATCGTGACGGTCGGCTCGCTCGCCGCCGACCCGCGCGCCTTCGCGAACCGCTACCCGCTCGCCTCCGCGCTCGCCGAGCGCCCGGTTCCCGGGATCTACGGCCCGGCGCCCGCCGAGCCGCCGCAGACGCCCGAGCTCGTGTTCCGCTTCGTCGCGCCGGCTGAGACGATCGTGCTGCCCGAAGGGTTCATCCCGGGCAGCGTCCGCATCGAGCGCAACGGCACGGTGGAGACGCGATTCGTCGTCGAGGACTCCGGGCGCATCGTCTTCGATACCCCGCTTCGCCGCACCGACGTCGTGCGCGTCTCGTTCCGTACCTCGGCCGCCTCCGGCGCGGGAGATCTGCTGTTCGCGAGCGGGAACCGCTTCGAGCTTGCCTCGGGGACGCGCGCCGAGCTCGCGCTCGGCGCGCGCTTGAAACCGGCACGCGCACGGTACTCGACACGCGCCGACGAATACCCCGGACGCCTCACGGTGTCGGGCTCGATGGAGACCCGAAGCTCCTCGTGGCGCACTCCCCCGGCGAGCGAGCTCGACGCGCACCTCGCCGGCGCGGTCTCGATTTCGAGCCCGGACACCGCCGGCGTGCTCCGCGTCACCGGGATGAACGACGGCACCCGCTCTATTCCGATCTCCCCGACCGCGCTCTTCCTCGCCCCGCGAAGCCTCGACGCCGGCCCCGGCCCCGACCTCACCGCCGGCGGACGCGGCATCCTGCGCTTTTCCGACCACCTGAGCGTAAACGCGCTCGGCGACCGCAGCTACCTCCCCTACACCGCCGAGCCTCCGGCGGTGACCGCCTACGAGTACGCGGCCGGCGGCCGCGGAGGGCCCTACCCGGCGAGCACGCCGCCGGACGACGAGTACGCCGGGACGGTCGCGGTGTTCGACTACGAGATCGCTTCCGATCGGAGCTGGGTCGCAGGCCTCCTCCGCGTCGACGGTGGCCGCGGCATCGACCTCGCCGACGCGCGCCGGCTCGTCGTCCCCTACCGCGTCGTCGAGGCCTCTCCGGCGGCCGCCGAGCTGACCTTCGAGCTCGGCGCGATCGGCGAAGACCTCGACGGCGACGGCGCGCTCGATGCCGGCGCGGACGCGCTCGCCTTCCGCGATTCGTCGAACGGCGTCACGCTCGACACCGGCGCGGCGCCACCGGCCGGCGTCACGTACAGCGAGGACGCGGACGGCAACGGGGTCCTCGACGGCGAGCTCCCCGACCTCGTCTTCGCGCACGCTGTCGCCGACGACCTCACCGACGCCGGAGCCGGCTGGCAGGCGCTCGTGATCGAGCTGAGCGCCGAAGACGCGCGCCGGCTCGCGGACGCGCGCGCGCTGCGCGTGGTGATCGAACCAGCAACCGCCGGCGACTCTGTGGCCGGGAAGGTCGTCGTGGGCGGGCTCGAGGTCTACGGCTCTGCGTTCTCGGTCGAAACGACGGGCTCGCCCCCGACGGTCACGACGAGCGTCTTCCCGGAGACCGGACCGCAGGACGACCGGCTCGCCGCGGCCTTCCCGGAGGCGGCCGCGCGGCTGACCGGCGAGGACACCGAGCAGCGCGTGCTCCGGGTCGGCTGGAGCGGTGCCGTCGCGGGGGACATCGTCACGCTCAGCCGCGGGACCGCGGTCCCGGCGGCCGACTACGAGGAGCTGCGGATCTACTACCGCTCGCCGTCGGCAGGTGCGACGGGTGCGAGCATCGTGGTGCGCGCGAGCGACGGCGCGGGGGCCTTCGAGGCCGAGCTCGCCGAACCGGCGATCGTAGCCGACGGCGCGTGGCACGAACTCTCGCTCGCGCTGCCAACCGACAGCGACGCGGTCGTCCGCCGCATCGACGTGGAGATCGCGACGAACGGCGTGGCCGAGGCGGTCGTGCTCTTCGACGAGCTCTCGTTCTGGGGACCGCGGACGAGCGTCGGCGCGATCGCGCAGGCCGAGCTCGCGTGGAGCCCGGACGTCGAGCTCACCGTCGGCGGGACGACCGTGGTCTCGGGCGTCGGCGTCGAGCAGCGGCTTCTCGCCCAGACGGCGAGCTTCCCGGACAACCCGGGCGCGAGGCGAAGCGGCCTCGAAAGCTCGACCGACGTGTCGGCCACCGTGCTCGGCGCGCAGGCCGCCGCCGGGCTCGACGCTCGGACGGCTTCCGCGGGCACCGGGCTGCAGGGCCGCCACGAGGTCGCGATCGCGCCGCGGGTAGTCCCGCTGCGACTCGTAGACTCGTTCCGCGCCGGATACGGCGTCCTCGCGCCCGGCACCTCGCACGAGACGAGCTTCGAGCTCGCGATTCCGGCGATCGGCGTCATCGAGACCGACTGGGTAAGCGATCAGCGCGATTCGAGCCGGGTCGCGTGGTCCGCCTCGGCGAGCGCCGGAGGAACCGCTACCCGAGCCCGCGAGCCCGCGGAGCGCCGCTCGCCCGGCGTCGGCCTCAGCGCTCACGCCGAGCTCGGCGAGACCTCCGCGGCGGCAGACGGTGTTCCCCCCTACCCCGTCGCGTGGGCCGAGAGCTTTACGAGGCTCGCCCCGACCGCCTCGCCGCAGCAGCGCGGCGCGTCGGCGAGCCTCGAGGGCTCGCTCACCTTCGCGCGCGTCGGGCTCGACGCCGGGGCAGGCTCGTCGTTCGACGCCGACGCCGCGTCGGCCCGGCGCGGCGTCGAGACCTCCCTCGAGCTGGGGGTGCCGTGGCGGGCCGGCGACCGATTCGACGTCGAGATCAGCGCCCGGCGCGAGGCCTCGATCGAGACCGAAGGCGCACCCCGACCGACCCCGGCCGACGACCTCGCCGCGGCGGCCGAGCTCGTCGCCGACTATCCGCTCGTCGTCGCCTTCGTCCCCCTCGCCGAGCTCTTCGCCGACGACTATCCGGCGCGCTCGGCGGATCTCAGCCGCGGCTTGCTCGCGTCGCGCTACCGCCCGCAGCTCTCCGTCAGGGCACGGCGCGGCATCACGAGCTCGCCGTGGTCGCTTCTCGTCCCCACCGGCGTGGAGCTCTCCGCAGCGCGGCCGGCGCGGCGCGACCTCGACGCGGCGACGAGCTCCTACGAGCTGTCGGCCCGAGCGCTCCTCGTCGCGCCCAACCTGTTCGGTCGCCTGGGCGTGCGACCGCTGTTCGGCTTCTACGACAGCGACGAGTTCCAGTCGCGGGCCCGCGTCGAGGTCACCGGCGGCGACGGGGCGCCGTGGACGACCGAAATCGGCATCGATCAGTCGACACGACTCATCTGGACCGACGACCGATCGCTCGAGCTCGAGACCGTAGCCACGACGGTCGTTCCGGACGACGGGACGACGCAGCTCACCATCCGGCTCGCGCACCTGCGATCGCGTCCGACCGAGCGCTTCGCCGGCGCGTTCCTGCCGCGCGTGCTCGCGGAGGCCGATCGTACGATCGAGCACGAGTCGAGCCTCACCGTCGAGTACGATCAGACTCCGGGCGACCGGCTGCTCGCGCGTCTCGAGCACGCGACGAGCCTGCGCTTCGGCGAGGCGGGAACGATCCGCCTGCACGGCGGATTCGGCGCCGGGACGCAGACCTTTGCCGGGAAGCCGGGCACGCTCGTGGGCCTTCGGGTGGGGATCGAGGGGCGCCTGCGCCTCTGATCGCCGCCGATCACCATGGTTTTTTGAGCTAGCCGGTACTATATTCGGGCTTTGAGGAGGGACTCCGATGAAGCGATTGACCGCATCCGTGCTGCTTCTGGCCTTCGTGGCGCTTCTCGGCGCCGTCGCCCAGGACCAGGAAGGCGACGAACCGCAGAGCGAACGAACCGGCCCCGACTTCGGGCTGGGCATTACCATTGGCGCCCAGAGCTTTTCGAACCCGGACTACGACGGAACCGACGCGACCGACAAGACGATCACCTACCAGTCGGTCGGCCTCACGCCCGACATCGGCATCGGCAAGTTCGGGCTGGGACTCGACCTCACGCTCAACTACCGGTTCGACGCCGGAGACGGCACCGAGTTCGAGGTTCGCGCCGCCGACTGGGTCCCGGACGACGAGAAGACCTTTCTCGAGATCTACCTGCCCAAGCTGCGGTACGTCCGCTGGGCGCAGAAGGGCGACCCGCTCTACGTGCTGCTCGGACAGGTCGACAACGGCCTGCTGGGCAACGGGTTCATCATGGGCGGCTACACGAATACGCAGTTCCTGCCCGACCAGCGGATCTTCGGCATGAGCCTCGACGTGGACGGACGGCTCTTCGACTTCCCCTTCGTAGGCGTCGAGACCTTCGTCGGCAACCTCGCGGTGTTCGACCTGATCGGCAGCAGACTCTTCGTCCGACCGCTCGCCGGAACCGCGTTGCCCATCGTCCGGAACCTGCAGCTCGGAGGGACGGTCGTGAGCGATCTGAGGCCCTTCCAGTACGTCGAGGACGATCTGGCGGACAACCCGAACGCGAGCGTATCCGACTTCCTGCCGGCCGGCACCTCGCAGGGCGCCGCGCGCGTACTCGTCTGGGGCACCGACTTCCGGATGCCGGTGCTCAACAACGACCTCGTCTCGCTCGCCGGTTTCGGCGACTACGTCAACCAGAGCGGTAACTCCGGCGGCATGCTCGGTTTCGGAGGGCGGATGTTCCGCGTGATGACCTACGGCGCTCAGCTGCGCTTCCTCGGCGAGGACTTCATCCCGGTCTATTTCGATCGGTCCTACGATCTGTTCAGACACCGAAAATACGCCTACTACGCCGGGGTCGACGGGTTCAGTACCGAGTCCTACGTCGGCTGGTTCGCCAGCGCCGGGTTCTCGCTGCTCGACGACCAGCTCGTGTTCACCGCGAACGTCGACGGCCCGTTCGGCGGCGCCGATCCCGACGATACGTTCAAGCAACCGCATCTGCTCGCGACCTTCATGCTCGCCGAAGGCATCCTCGGCGGGTTCAGCCTGGAGGCGAGCTACGACAAAAAGGGCATCGAGGACTTCGCGGACCTCATCAACCCGGAGGACTCGGTCATCGGGGCGCGGGTGAACTACCGGATCGAGAGCGCGGTGATCTCGCTCGTCTACGACCTGCGCTACGATCCGTTCCCCGAACCGGGCGACGATCCGTGGACCATCACCTCAAAGCTCGAGACGGCGATCTCGCTCTTTTAGAACCGGAGGCTTTTATGAGACGAATTACGGTACTCTTCATCATACTCGCGCTCTTCGGCGGCGTCGCAACCGCGCAGGAGCTCGTCTACTACGAGGGCGACGTCCGCGTCTACGAGCGCGTCGACGGCGAGCTGTTCGAGCTGCAGGACTCGCAGGACGGGCTGCTCGACTTCGGCTACCGACTCGATCTGAACTACGTCGTCAAGACGTTCGACGGGTTCGCCGAGATCCTGCTTCCGAACGGGCACGCGCTCAAGCTCGCAGACGGCACGGAAATCCAGATCGAAAGCGTGCTCGAACGAGGAGCCTCCTCCGGCGACGACGTCGTCTCGGTGGCGGCCGGTCGTCTGCGGAGCGTCGTGTCGAACCTCACCGGCACCGGGCGGGGCTTCCAGGTACGAACCCCCACCGCGGTCGGCGGTGTTCGCGGCACCGACTTCGTGACGCAGGTCGCGGGCGGCGACGAGATCATCGCCGTGCGCGAAGGGATCGTGGAGTTCACGAACGACGCCGGTTCGACCGTGTCGCTTCAGGCGAACGAGTTCGCCAACGCGCTCGCCGCCTCGTTCGCCGCCGCGCAGGCGAACGTCGCCGAGCAGTTCTACGGCTCGCTCGAACAGCTCTCCGAGCAGACCGAGAACGCCCGGCAGCAGGTGCTCGAGGAGCTCGGCGGGGGCGAGGAAGAGCCGCCGGCCGACGAAGAGCCGGCCGAAGAGGAAGAGCCGCCCGAAGGCGAACAGGCGGACGACGAGGCCGATTCGGACGTCGACTCCGGCGACGCCGTCGTCGTAGAGCCGCAGCAGCCTGCGACGCCGGCCGAGCCCGACGACAGCGCCGCGGACGACGCCGACGACGGTCCCGTCGACGAGTTCATGGCAAACCTCACCGATGTGCTCGGGCTCGAAATCGGCTCGATCAGCCTCGGAGGAAGCACCTACAGCAAGCTCGTCGCCCAGCCGACCTTCCGGCTCGGAAAGCTCCGCGCCGGGCTCTATCTCCCGGTGATCTACACGGGCAATCTCTTCGACCGGGACGACTGGTACAAGCCCGAGGGCAACGACGAGTGGTCCTTCGGCACCGATCAGGACTGGCGGAACGACACGCTCGGCGCGATAGGCGACCTCACCGGCGATATCGCGCTCAAGATCAAGTTCATCGAATGGGGCGACATGCGCGACCCGTTCTTCCTCAAGGTCGGCAACCTCAACACGCTGACCCTCGGGCACGGGCTGCTCATGCGCAACTACGCGAACGACATCGAGTTCCCCGCGATCCGACGCATCGGATTCAACGTGGGTATGGATTTCGGCCGAGTCGGCTTCGAGGTCCTCACGAACGATCTCGCCGCGCCGGAGATCTTCGGGACGCGGCTGTATGCGCGCCCCCTCGGTGGCTTCCCGCTCGCCGTAGGCGTGAGCGGCGTCGCCGACATCGCACCCGCCTCGGATCTGCCGGATACCGACGACGACGGAGCGACGGTCTTCGAGACCGAGCGCGCCGCCGACCCGATCTTCGTCAACGTGGGGGTGGATCTCGATCTACCGGTCCTCGAGCGCGACGCGTTCACGCTCGTGCTCTTCGGCGACGTCGGCGGGCTGCTGCCCTACCTGCGCAATTCCGCGGGTGGGCTCGACGAGGGCTTCCAGACGAAGGCGCTGACCCACGAGACGGCGACCGGCACCGAGCTGCGCAACTACGGCATCGCGTCGGGCGTCTTCGGAAACGTCTCGCTGCTCGACTTCAGGCTCGAGTTCCAGAACTACCACGGCATCTTCGAGCCGGCGTTCTACGACGCGAACTACGACCGCACGCGCGGCGACAAGGTCCGCCAGACCATCGCCTACCTCCAGGATCCGGGGGCGCCGGAATACGAGAACGAGACGCTCGGGATCTACGGTGAGGCCGGCTTTACGATCGCACAGGTCGTCCGGCTCGACGCCGGCTACCTCTGGCCGTGGACACGGAACGCGGAAACCGACGCGATCGAGGCGGGCGACAACGACTACCTGCTTACGAGTCTCGAGCTTCGCGAAGGTCTGCTGCCGCTCGACATCAGCGCGAGCTTCGCCTACGAGCGTACCAATTTCGTACCGACGCTGATCGGCAAGACCGGGTTCGAGGGCGCGCGCCTGTTCGACGCAAATACGGTCCTCAAGGGCCAGATCGTCTATCCCGTCGCGCCCATCATGGACATCGTGGGAACCGTCACGACGACGGTCCTCCGCGACGAGGTTGGGAACGTCAGGTACGAGAAGCGCAACGGGGAGCTCTACCCGATGTTCGGACCGATCATCAGCATCGAAACCCGCATCGGCTCGGGCGGAGGATTCTGAGCGCTCGCCCGTCGAGCGTACGCATTCCCACGGGCCGGCTTCTTCGAAGCCGGCCCTTTTTCTACGCGCGCAGCCGCGGTACTATAGCCGCATGAGCGAGGGCGCATCGCGCATCCACATCCTCGACCCGTCGGTAGCTCGCAAGATAGCAGCCGGCGAGGTCATCGAACGTCCCGCCGGGGTCGTGCGTGAGCTTCTCGACAACAGCCTCGACGCGCGCGCCTCGCGAATCGAAGTGGGGCTCGAGGGTGGCGGGACCGAGCTCATCCGCGTCGTCGACGACGGGCACGGCATGGGCAGAGACGACCTTGAACGGTCGGTCCTCCCGCACGCCACGAGCAAGATCGCGACCGACGACGACCTTCTCCACGTTCGAACGCTCGGCTTCCGGGGCGAAGCGCTCCCGAGCGTCGCCGCGGTCAGCCGGCTCGATATCACGAGCGCACCGCCCGAGGAGACACCCCACCGCCTCCGCGTGGAGGCGGGGCGCGTGACGGCGCTCGAACCCGCTCCCGGCGCGCCGGGCACGAGCGTGGCGGTCGCCGACCTCTTCTACAACGTTCCCGCGCGGCGGCAGTTCCTCAAGCGCCCCGGCAGCGAGTTCACGACCGCGCGGTCGGTCTTCCTGGACAAGGCGCTCGCGTTCCCTGACGTCGAATTCCGCCTCGCGTCGAACGGCGAGCTCAAGAGCGTGCTGCCAAGAGCCGATCGGGTCGAGCGCATCGCCGCCGCCTATCCGCAACGCACCGAGCCGGCGATGCTGCACGAGATCGAGGCCGCCGGCGAGGGCTTCCGGGCGCTCGTCGTGGCAGGCGAGCCGACCGCTCCGCGGAAAGACCGCAAGGCGTTGCAGGTCTTCGTGAATCGTCGCCGCATCTGGGAGTTTGCGCTCGTTCAGGCCGTCGAATACGCGTATCGCGACTATCTCCACGGCGGCCTCTATCCGGTTGCCTACCTCTTCGTCGACGTGGAGCCGGAGCTCGTGGACTTCAACATCCATCCGGCCAAGCGCGAAGTACGGTTCCGAAACCTTCCGGAGATCCACCGCCGCGTCGTGTCGGCCCTTTCGAGCTACCTCAGCGTATTCGACCGACGTGCCGTTTCGATGGGAGAGGCGCTACCGTTCGGCGAATCGACCGTCGCCGAGCCCTCCGGGTCGTCTGCGCCCGCGCACGCCGCGCCGTCCGGCCGGGCAACGTTCGACCTCTCGCGCGTGCTCGCTCCGACACCTTCGGCCGACCACGCGGCCGAACCGACCACCGGCGACGATCCAGGCTTCCGGTATCTCGGCCAGATCATGGGGCTCTTTCTCGTCGTCGAGCGCGGCGACCGGCTCTACCTCGTCGACCAGCACGCCGCGCACGAGCGGATCATCTACGACCGCCTGCGCTCCGGGGCCGGCGGGCAGGAGCTGCTCTTTCCGGTCCGGCTCGAGGTCCACGCCGATGCGGAGCAGACGCTGCGCGGGAAACGCGACGAGCTGCGGCGCCTGGGTATCGAGCTCGCCGAACGCGACGGAGCGTGGGAGCTTCTGACGGTGCCTTCCGCGGTTCCGGTCGAGGCCGAGTCGCTCGCGGCGCTCCTCATGGATCTGCTCGACCAGCCGGCCGACTTCGAGCGAGAGCTCTACGCCTCGCTCTCGTGCCGGTCGGCGGTAAAGGACGGCGACGCGCTCGCCCCGCAGACGGCAATCTCGATCGTGCGCGGCGTATTGGGCCTGGACAACGCGCGCTGCCCGCACGGACGCCCGGTCTGGGCCGAGTTCACCCGCGACCAGCTCGTCTCGCTCGTCGGGCGAACCTGACCGCTGCGCGGATCGGGGCGACCGCGCGGACGACGCGCGGCCGCGCCCGCTCAGGACGCGTCGAGGTTGGCGAGCATCTCTTCGATCCGCTCGCGCCGCTCGTAGCTCGGGTTGAGCTCGAGCAGACGCTCCAGCACGGTGCTCGCCTCTGCGTTTTCCTCCTGAGCGATCAGAGCCTCTCCCAACCGGTGGTACGCCTGCCAGTAGTTCGGATCGACCTTGATCAGCTCGCGCAAGCTCGCCTCGGCGCGCTCAAACTGTTCGGCCTTCAAGTAGGCGATGCTCAGATGGTAGCGAATGGTCGTATCGTTCGGTCGGATCGCGATCGCGACCTGGAAATGCTCGATGGCGTCCGCGTAGAGCTCCTTGTTGAGGTAGACGTTACCGAGATTGTTGTTGACCTCGAGCCCTTCGGGGTTGAGCTGGTAGGCGGCGAGCAGGTAATCGAGCGCCTCGTCGTAGAGCTCGAGCTCGTCGAGGAGGCCGCCCAGCTCGTTCAGCGCCTTGTAGTAGCCGTTGTCGATCCGAACGGCGGCCGCGTAGCTCGCGAGCGCTGCGTCGACCTCGCCGAGCTCCTCCTGGATCTGGCCGAGCGTGTAGTGATACTCGGCCGTCTGTCCGTCGAGCGAAACCGCCTTCTGCGCCGGAGCGAGCGCCTCGTCGTAGCGTCCACGCTCGAGCCGGGTCAGCGCGAGGTTGTAGTTGTGCGGCGCCACATCGGGTTCGAGCCGGACCGCCTCGGCGAACTCGGACTCCGCGCGTTCGAGCTGTCCGGCGAAGTAGTACGCGAGCGCGAGGCGGAAGTGGTAGTTGCCCCGCTCGGGAGCGAGCTCCACCGCCTTCGAGAGCGCGCTGACCGCGGTGGTGTAGTTCTTTCGATCGGTCTCGATCAGGCCGATTCGGTACCACGCGCGGTGGTCATCCTCGTCGACCTGCGAGGCGAACTCGAACGCTTCGAGCGCCTGTTCGCTGTCGCGGAGCGCGAGATTGGTCACGCCCAGATTGTGGTACGCATTCGGGTAGTACGGGTCCATCCCGACCACCGTCCGGTAGCTCGCGCGCGCGTCGCGGTATCGACCGGCGCGGAACTGACTGTTGCCGAGCTCGAAGAAGGTCCGCGCCTCGTCCGGGTTCAACCGGGCCGCGGAGCGGAACGACTGGATCGACTCGTCGTAGAGCTCGGTCCGTTGGTAGATCTCGCCGAGCGTGAAGTGCGGCTCCCAGACCTCGTCGTCGCGAGCGATCGCCCGGTTCGCGAGTCGGATCGCGGTCTGGCGGTTGCTCGCGTTCTCCTCGTCCTCCTCGAAATAGCTGCGCGCGCTCCTCGCGAGCGCGAGCGCGTGACTGCGATCCTCCACGGCCTGATCCTGAAGCTCGATGGACAGCACCTCGTCGAACGCCTCGCGCGCAGCTTCGTGGCGTTCGTCATCGACCGCCTCGAGCCCCTCGTCGAGGAGCTCGTTCACGCGTTCGAGCTTGCGACGCTCTTCCTCGTTCATCCGCGCGAGCTCTTCCTCGCGCTCCCGCGCCTCCGCTTCCTCGCGCTCCCGCTGCTCTTCGATGCGGCGTTCCTCCTCGGCCGCGAGTCGCGATGCGATCTCCGCCTCTCTCGCGCGTGCCTCCGCTTCGGCGGCGCGTGCGGCAGCTTCCGCTTCGCGGCGCCGCGCCTCGGCTTCCGCCTGGCGCGCGGCGAGCTCGGGGTCAACCTCGCTCTGCGCAGCGCGCTCGTCGGCCTCGCGCTTGGCCTGCAGGATGTCGTCCTTCAGCGCTTGCGCCTCCTCGTCCGAGCCGTCCTCGATAAGCAGCCGGTCGACGAGGTCGAGCGCCCTCTGGTACTCTCCCGCCTCGAGGTAGTCCCGGGCGAGCCGCAGCGTGTTCAGTCGGGTCTCGTCGACTTCCTCGGCTGCGGTGGCGCCGTCTGCGACTGGCGCCCGCTCGGGCTCCGTGCCGCGCGAGCTCAGCACCGCGAACGTTCCGCCCGCGAGCGCGAGCACGAGCAGCACGGCCCCGCCAATGATCAAAAGCTTGCGTCTATCGTACACGTAGCGCTCTCCCTCGCCGTGCGTCAGTCTGCAATGTCGAACTCGTCGTCTTCGTAGGTGTCGATGTCTTCGCTGCCCGCCGATATGTTTTCCGTCTCCTCGGCCGAGCTGTCGATCGAGTTGAGAACGTTATCGAGCAAGGCTCGCCGACGGGCCTCGGCCTCTTCGCGCCTGCGCTGCTCCTCGGCGAGCCGACGCGCCTCTTCCTCCTCGCGCCGGCGCTCCTCTTCGGCCTTGCGACGCGCCTCTTCCTCCGCGGCGATACGCGCCTGCTCCATATGGTCCTTCAGCAACGCGATCATGCGCTCGATGCGCTCGCGCTGCGGGTGATCGGGCTCGAGACCGAGCACCCGCGTGTAGTCGGCGATCGCCTCCTCGTAGCGCTCGAGCGATACGTTCAGATTCGCGCGATTGAGGTGCGCCTCGGTGGATACGGAGTTCTCCTCGATCGCCGCCGTGTAGGCCGTGTGCGCACGCTCGGCGTCGCCGAGGTGGAGGTAGTTGTTGCCCATGTTGAAGCGGATGCGGCTCCGGTTCGCGCCGGGCACACGCTCCGCGCGCTCGAGCGTGGCGATCGCCCGCTCGTACATCTCGAGCTGCTCGTAGCTCAGCGCGAGGTAGAGGTAGGCGCGCGCGTTGACCGGCTCGGCGGCGATCACCCGCTCGAAGATCGTCGCCGCCTCGCGAGGCCGATTGTAGAGCAACGCCTGCGAACCCTCGTCGAAGAGCTCCGAAGCACCCGCGCCGACGGTCACGACGACGAGCAGCAAGCACGCGGCAATAGCCCGAAACCGTGTTTGACAGGGGTTTGCAAAGCACGTACTCTTCGAAGAAGCAAAACCTATGGCCTTGACCATCGCTATTATCATCCTCGGACTAGCTATCGCAGTTGTTGCGTTTTTTCTCGCACGATCGATCCTCGTCCCCAAACGGGTCGAAACGCTGCGCAACCTCTTGAAGCAGAACAAGACGCAGGCGGTGATCAAGGCGGCCAAGCAGCTCATCGCGAAAGACGCGCGCAACGCCGACGCTCACTACCTCCTCGGGCTCGCGTACGACCAGGAAAACAAGAACGAGCTCGCTCTCATGGAGCTCAAGACGGTCAACCAGATCGGCAACTTCGACGGTCTGGTCGAAGAGGTCCCGTTTCGAAAGAAGATAGCGGAGCTCTACTCCAAATTCAATCAGCAGGAAGAAGCGCTCAAGGAGTACCTGCTCCTGCTCAAGCGCGAGCCGAACAACGCGGACTACTACTTCGCCGTCGGGCGCATCTTCGAGGAGCGCAACCGCACCGCCCGGGCTGCGCAGTACTACAAGAAGGCGACCGAGCTCAATCCCCGTAACGGCGAGGCGCACGCCCGCCTGGGCCTGCTGCTCTACCGGGCCAAGCGTTCGGTGGAGGCACGCGCGGAGCTCGACGCGGCGGTCAAGGTCCAGCCGGAGAACCACGACGCGTGGTACTACATTGGAAAGATTCTCAAGGACTCGCGCGATTGTGTGGCCGCGATGAGCGCGTTCGAGAAGGCGAGCCGCGAACCGGCGCTCAAGGTGAAGGCGCTGATCGAGCGCGGCGGATGCCTGATCAGCATGGGCAGCCTCGACCGGGCCGTCTCCGAGCTCGAACGCGCGGCGAAGCTCGCCGACGAGGGCACCAGCGAAGAGCTCTACGCTCGCTACTTCCTCGCCCACTGCCACGAGAAGCGCAGGCGGATCGAGCTCGCCGTCGACGAGTGGGAGTACATCTACTCGAAGAAGCCCGATTTCCGCGACGTCGCCGAGAAGCTGGGCAAGTACCAGGATCTGCGGACGGACGACCGCATGAAAGACTTCCTCACCCTCGGACGCGACGAGTTCATGCAGGTGTGCACACGCATCGCGCAGGCGATGGGGCTCACGGTACGCGACACGAAAGAGATTTCCGGCGGGAGCGAGGTCGTCGCGGTGGAGAACACGTCGAAGTGGCGCAACGCGCGCGCGATGCCCAAACTGATCCGTTTCCTCCGCGTGGCGGACGTCGTCGACGAGTCGACGATCCGCGACGCGCACGAGGAGATGCGCAAACAGAGCATCACGCGCGGGATGGTCGTCACCAGCTCAACCTTCAGCAGACTGGCGCAGGACTACGCCGAGAGTCGACCCCTCGACCTGTACGACAAGGAGAAGCTCCAGTCGCTGCTCCAGCAGATCGAGATGTAGCCGGCGATGAGGATCCTCTGCGTCGCCGACCACATCGACCCGCTGGTCTACAGCGCGGCGGTCAAGGAACGCTTCGCGGATATCGATTTCGTTCTCAGCGCCGGCGACCTTCCCATGGAATACCTGGGTTTCATCTCTGCGAGCCTCAACAAGCCCATCTTCTTCGTGTTCGGCAACCATCACCTCAAGCACCTCTCCCGGTTTCGGCGGTGGGGCATCCAGACGGACGTAGGCAGGTACGAGAGCACGGCCACCGATTCGTTCCGCAACTACTTCGGCTCGACCTACGTCGGGGCGCGGGTCGTCCGGCACAAGCAGCTGATCATCGGCGGGCTTGGCGGCTGCCGACGCTACAACAAGGGAGAGAACCAGTTCACCGAGCTGCAGATGTTCATGCGGATTGTAACGATGCTTCCCGCGCTCGCGTGGCATCGCGTCTTTCACGGGCGCGCGATCGACATCCTGCTCACGCACGCCTCCCCGTTCGGCATCAACGATCGGCCCGACCCGACCCACGTCGGGTTCAAGGTCTTCCGTTGGTTCCTGAAGACCTTCAAGCCGGCCTACCAACTCCACGGCCACGTGCACCTCTACGACCTGAACGCCGAACGCGTGGCGCGCTACGAGTCCACGACCGTCATCAACGTATACGATCACTACATCCTGGAAATCGACGAGGAACGGCTGTAAGGTCGAGAACGGGAAGGCTCTATGGGCAATTCTTTCATCAGGGTCGAGGCGAACGACGACTTCTCCAAGGCCCGTAGTCGCGAGACCATACACAAGATCGTCAACCTCTTGAACCCGGGACGGCACGAGATGCTCTCGCTCCGCGAGGTGCGCGAGGTCCTTCGTCCGAAGAGCGAATCGTACCGGGGCCTGCAGGTCGTGCCGCTCGACCGGATCGTCGGCTCGGAGGGCCGCTACGCCGACTTCAACCGCGAGTTTCTTCCGCGGCACGAACACCTCCGCAAGCGCTGGACACGGGTCGACGAGGCGCATCTCAGCCAGGTCAACCTCCCGCCCATCAGGCTCTACGAGATCGGCGGCGTCTACTTCGTCCGGGACGGCAATCACCGCGTATCGGTCGCGCGTTCGCAGGGCGGCCGGAGCATCGACGCGGAGGTTGTTTCGCTCGACTCGGCGATCGAGCTCGACCCGGACCTCACCCGCGAAAAGCTCAAGCAGGCGGTCATCGGCTACGAAAAGAAGCAGTTCTACCGGCGTACCCGGTTCGACAAGATCTTCCCGGACTACGACCTCGAGTTCACGGCGACCGGCCGTTACGACGAGGTGCTGCAGCACGTCTACGGGCACAAGTACTACGTCAACATGAACTACCAGGAGGAGGTCCCGTTCGAAGCCGCGATGCGGTCGTGGTACGCGAACGTCTTCGTACCCATTATCCGCGAGATCCGCGAACAGAAGCTGGTGAGTCGCTTCCCGGGGCGCACCGAGGCCGACCTCTACGTCTGGCTGGTCAAGCACTGGGACGAGCTGAAGCGCAGATACGGTGAGGATTTCTCGCTCGCGAGCGCCGCGGAGGACCTGTCGTCGAAGTACGGCCAGTCTCTCTGGCAGCGCATTCGCGAGGTATTCCGGCGCCGCCGCGAAGAGCGCGAGCGCAAGAAGAAGATCGCCCGCGGAGAGATCATCGAGGAGTAGGCTCCGTGACTAGAGCTGTAGCGCGACGGGGCCCGACTCCCGGATCGGACCCTCGCCGACGGTCGATACGTACGCCGTGAGACCCGACTCGTCGGGAATCCGCCCTTCGATCTCCTCCGGCACCGGCCCGGGCGCGACGACGCTACTCACGATCATCTCCCCCGCCCGCCCGTAGACGCGCAGCACGACCGGACCGTCGGCTTCGACGGTGAGCCGGCGAGCGTCGACGGCCAGCCGCGGGAACGCCTCCTCGCGCGACGCGGGCTCCGCGCCCAGAAAGAAGGTAGACTCCGCGCGGGTGAGCGCAGCGTCCTCGACGATGAGCCGGTACGCCCCCCGCGGCAGATCCTCCCCGTCGGGCATACGGATCTCCGGGACGCCGTACCATTGATCGCCGGCGTACTCGAACGAGATCCAGCTCTCGCGCGCGAGCTCCCAGAAGAGCTCGCTATCGTCGTGCACCACGAAGATCCGCGCCGGGTCGTCGGCCCCGTCGGGGTCGCGGAGCGCGACGTAGAAGCGCAGAACCTCCGCAACAGCGCCTGTCGAGGGGTCACGCACGAGCGCGAGACGCGCGTCGGGAAAGAGGATCTCCGGGGCGCTCCCCGAGCACGAGACGAGCACCGCGAGAAGCGTCAGCCCGCAGAGCCCCGCGAACATCCTACGCATCGTCGCCCTCCGAGCGCACGAACGTCCCGCCGCATTGCTCCACTCGACCGTCGACGACCATCCGGGCGAGGAGCGCTCGGGCGCGGCCGTGCGAACACCCCCACCGGCGCGCGGCGTCTCGCGAAGAGAACGACACCGGCAGCGCCCGGGCGCGCGACTCGTAGGTCGCCCGCTCGACGAGGTAGCCGCCGGCGAGCTCGAGGACCTCGCCGCGGTCGACGAGCTCGCGGACGATCGGGCCGCGTCCCGATGACTGCATCGCCTGCGCGTGGAGCGCGCTCGGATCGTCGTGCTCGAGTCGACGCAGGTCTTCGTGGAGGGCACGCGCCGCCGGGCTCGCCTCATCGCGCGCCGGACGCCCACAGCAGAGCGACCGCACGATCCGCTGTGCGAGATCGGTCGGATCGCTCCACGGCGTGTCGACGAGCAGCCGCGCGACGCGACGCCGGCTCGACGGGTCGAGCGCGTCGAGCGCCGCGAGCAGGTACAGCGGCTCGCCGTCGAGCCGACACCGTTCGCCCGGGTCGATCGTGACCCGGGTGTCGACGGCGAGCCGCAGCAGGCCGTCGTGGCGCGCGAAGCGGACCGGAAGGGTCCACCGGTCGGTTGCAAGCGTGCCGCGGCGCCTCAGCCGTCCGGACAGCCGAGGCGGCCGTTCGAAGCGACCGCCGCCCGGTTCGAGAGCGAGGAGATCGGTTCCTTCGGTCAGACGGGTGGTCTCCATTCTTCGTAGTCAGGGGTCGCGTCGCCGACCCGAACGGCCGGCCGCCGGGCCGCCGATCGCCGCGCAGCCGTCGCGAGAGGGCGAAAAAAAGGGGTGCAACCGTGTGGCCTGCACCCCTCTTCGCGAACTCGTCGATCAGTAGCTTTTCGACTGCTGCAGCTTTCGCAGCTTCTTCTGAATCTTCCGCTCGAGGCTCTTCTTCTTGCGGTTCTTGATTGTTGACGGCTTCTCGTAGTACTCCCGCTTCTTCCATTCGCGGATAATACCCTCTTTCTCGACCATGCGCTTGAAACGCTTGATGGCCTTCTCGAGGTTCTCACCATCGTCGACCTTCACGTAGGCGATACGAACACCCCCTTCCTGGCGCCGATTCGGTCCCCGCGGGGACGTCGCACCGAGGTCATAAACCTCTCAAAAAACGTACGGACTGTCAAGGCACGCTGTCGGCGGCCTCCACGGCCTCGGTCTCACCCGGAGGAGCGTAGTCCGCTTCGGCGCCCACGGCATCGCCCCCCACCCCTGCAAGCCCGGTGACCAGCGCGCGCGCGGTGGCGGCGGCCGGGGAGACGGGCACACCCCCTACCCGGATCTCCCAGTGGAGGTGCGGACCGGTGGCGAGCCCGGTCGCGCCGACGGTCCCCACGACGCCGTCCGTGTCCACAACCTCGCCCACCGCGACGCGCATCTCGTCGAGGTGGTAGTAGAGCGAGTAGACCCCGGGCAGGTGCTCGATCACGATGGTCTTCCCGGTCACAATACGGTCGCTCGCCATGCGGACGATCCCCCGGCCCGAGCTGCGTACCGGCGTCCCGACCGGAGCTGCGAGATCGAGCCCGGTGTGTACAGCCGGTGCCTCGCTGCCGTCCGAGTAGATGTAGGTACGCCGATCCCCGAAGAGCGAGGTGAGACGCGTCCCCTCGGGCAGCGGCCAGCGAAGCTCGTCGAGGTGGTAGAGCGCATCCGGATCCCGCGAGAGCACGAGCTCGGTCAGGATCCGGGTCTGCTCGACCTTGCGCGGGTCGTAGTCGCTTCGCAGGCTCGTGAGCCTCCGGTTGAGCGCGATCCGCTCCGCGCGAAAGGCGTGCTCGGTGATTTCGATTCCGCGTTCGAAGACCGTCTCGCCTTCGGCCGATACGCCCCGCAGACGGTACGAGCCCGGAGCCCGGGTAGAATCGACGCCAACGAGGTACGCGCGCAGTCTCACCACACCCGTCATGCGAACCTCGATCGCGGGGGCGTGCACGACGGTCCGTCCCTGCGCGTCGACGAGCTCGACCGCCGCGGGTCCTCCGCCGCCGTGGGCGAACACGCGCACGATCCCACCGGGCTCTCCGATCGGCGGCGCCACGACCAGCGTGCCCCGCCTCGTCGCCGGCGGCTCGTCGTCCGTCCCGGGAAGTACGCTCTCGGCCCGAAGCCCTTCGGTCGCGACGAGAGCGACGAACAGCGCGAGACCGACGAGCAGCTCCCTGCTCGTCGGCCACCGCACCGCCACGGACCGCACGCGCATCACTCGCGGGCCTCCGTGCGACGAAGGTCGAGTACGGTGAGCTGCGGGGTCTCGCTTCCCCGGTAGAAGTTGGTCCCGACGTTCACCACCGCGTCGACCGTATCTCCCCGGTCGAACGCCACCCCCACCCGCTCGGCGGCGTTCCAGTAGACCGCCGGCCACTTGCTCGTTCCGGCGTCGAGCGTCAGCCGGAGATGATTCTGCTCGCGCCCGATGAACTGAACGTCGAGCAGCCGCATGCCCCGCACGAGGAAGGCGAGCGGCGGGTTCTCCTGCCCGAACGGAGCGAAGCGCTGCACAACCTCGAGCAGTTTGAGCGTGAGGAAGTCGGTGGGAAGCTCCGCGTCGATCTCCAGCGGCGCCTCTGCGGCTTCCCGCATCTCGAGCGCCGGGATCACCTCGAGAAGCCGCTGTTCGAGCTCGGCGAGGCGGTCGACCGGAAGATGAAATCCGCCTGCCTGGTCGTGGCCGCCCCAGTCGGCGAGGATATCGTCGCAGCGCGAGAGGAGGTCGGTGACGACGACTCCGCGCGCGGTGCGCACGCTGCCCACCGCCCTGTCCGGTAGCAGGCTCACGACGGCCGCCGGCGCGTCGAACTGACGCGCGAGCCGTCCGGCGAGGATCCCGGTCACCCCGCGGTGGATCTCCTCGTGGCGCACGAGGACGAAGCGCCCGTCGTGCGCGGTGAGACTGTCTCTCGCCTGCGCCTGCACGAGATTCCACGCCTGCTCGCCGACCGCGCGGCGCCTCGTGTTGAGCTCCACCACGTAGTCGGCGAGCTCGTCGCGAACGCGGTCCTCGGTCGCCAGCAGGAGGCGCACCGCCCGATCGGGCTCGCCCATCCGGCCGCTCGCGTTGATCACCGGCGAGAGCGACCAACCGATATCCCGCGCGACGATCGTCTTGCCGAGAAGCTTCTGCCGTTCGAGAAGGCTTCGCAGGCCGGGCCGGGGTGAGCCGCTCATGCGACGCAGCCCCTGTTTGACGAGGATACGGTTCTCGTCGCGAAGCGGCACCATGTCGGCGAGGGTGCCCATCGCCACCAGGTCGAGCGTCGACACGAGATCCTCGAGGACATCGGCCTCCTTCCGGTTCACGAAGGTCGTGAACAGGCTGTGAAAGACGTCGATCTCCTCCGGCTCCACTCCGGTGTAGCGAAACAGGCGCGACTCGGATTTCAGCCGCAGAAGCGTGCGCCCCTGAAGCGAGGGGAAGAGCTTCCACACCTCCGGGGCGACGTCGGCGACGTTCACCTCGACGTTGCCGCCGAAGGCCTGCTCGATCAGCTTCGCCTGCGCCGGCGCATCGTAGACGAGGATGGGCAGGCCCTGCAGAAACGCGCCGAGGCGGGAGTGCTCCACGTCCACGACACCGGGCACGATATTCTCGCTGATCCGGTCGATCTCGACCATGTTTTCGAGCTTGATCGCGTCGAGAATGAGCGACTCGTTGCCGGGGCGCACGTTCAGCAGGCAGACCGGCTGGTTGAAGAAGTCCGACTGCGCAAACCCGAGCGCGTAGCGAACCTTGCTCACGAGCGCGCAGGCGCACAGCCCGTCGAAGGGATAGCTCGAGTCCGGCATCTTCGGGTTGACGAGCGCCACCGCGGGCGGCAGCTCTTCCTGCGGGTTGTGGTGGTCGACGATGATCGCATCGATGCCGGCGTCCGACGCGTACGCGATCTCGGTAGCGTTCGTCGTCCCGCAGTCGACCGCGACGAGCAGCGTCACATCGCGCTCGAGAAGCTCGTCGATCACCGCGGTCGTCAGGCCGTACGCGTCGTCGCCCATGGGCACGCCCCAGCTCACCTCGAGCCCGAGCTTCTCGAGCGCCTCGGTCATGAGGACCGTGCTCGTGATGCCATCCACGTCGCGATCGCCGTAGACGTGGACGCGCTCACCCTCGCTTACCGCCTGCTGGATCCGCTGCACCGCGTCGGTCATCTCGTCGAAGAGAAACGGGTTGTGCAGGAAGCGCAGGTCGTCCTCGAGGAAGAACCGGACGTTCGCCGGGTCGTCGACTCCGCGACGCACGAAGATCGCGGCCTCGAGCAGGTCGACCTTGAACCGCGCGGCGAACTCCTTCACGCGCGCGGGAGCGATCTGTTTCTTGTTCCAGGTCATAGCGCCGAGAGCTCGTCCACGATCAACGGAAGCCGTTCGGGCCGATCGTCGCCCACGGTGAACGCCTCGCGCGCCTTCTCCGCCGCGGTACGCGCGGCGTCCTCGCTCTCGCCGTAGACGGTGCACAGCGTGTCACCGGCCGATACCTCCTCGCCCACCTTGCGCGCGAGCTCGAAGCCGACGTTCGGGAGCACGTCGTCGTCGGTCGTGTTGCGACCCACGCCAAGCCCCACCCCGGCCATGCCGATCGTGTACGCGTCGATCGCGGTCACCACGCCGTCGGACCGCGCGGTCACCTCGACGCTCGATCCGCCGCGCCGCTCGCCGAGTTGCCGCTCGAGCTCATCGGGGTCGCCGCCCTGCTCTGCGACGTTGCACCGAAACCGCTCGTACGCGCTGCCGTCGACGAGCGCGGCGCGGCACCGCTTCTCGCCTTTCTCCACCGACGAGACGATACCGCCGGCGACGAGCATCCAGGCGGCGAGCCGCAGCGTGACCGTCATCAGATCCTCCGGCGGGACGAATCGCTCCGGCGCACGATCGCCCATGAGGCAGTGGACCGACTCTTCAACCTCGAGAAAGTTTCCCACCATGTATCCGAGCGGCTCGTTCATCCTCGTGATCACCGCGACGGTTCCCCGCTCGAGGTTTCGACCCGTATCGATGAGCGACTTGGCGAGTCGCCGCGAGTCGTCGACGCTCTTCATGAACGCGCCGGATCCGGTCTTCACGTCGAAGACGAGCGAGCGGGCGCCTTCGGCGAACTTCTTGCTCATGATGCTCGCGGTGATCAGCGGAACCGACTCGACGGTCCCGGTGACGTCGCGCAACGCGTACAGCAGCCGGTCGGCGGGCACGATGTCCTCGCTCTGCCCGGTCATCGCGTACCCGCACTCGTTGATGATCTCGCGAAACCGCCTCGTATCCATCCGCGTGGAATAGCCTTCGATGCTCTCGAGCTTGTCGAGCGTACCGCCGGTATGCCCGAGCGCGCGACCGCTCATCATGGGGACCTGGAGCCCGCACGCCGCCGCGAGCGGGGCGAGGATGAGCGAGACCTTGTCGCCCACCCCACCGGTGGAGTGTTTATCCACCAGCGGCCCGGACAGCGCGTCGAGGTCCATCGTCGATCCCGATTCGATCATCGCCCGCGTGAGCGCGCCCGCCTCCTCGCCGTTCATCCCGGAGAAGTACACGGCCATCAGCCACGCGGAGACCTGGTAGTCCGGGATAGATCCTTCGACGTAGCCGTCGACGAGGAACTCGATTTCCTCGCGCGAGTGCGCTTCGCCGCTGCGTTTCTTCACGATCAGATCAACAGCTCTCATTCGGTTCGAGGATACCATAGCAGCCTCCTGTTGAACATACCGACCGTTTCGCATCGGTGCTTCGAAAGGCGCGAGGCCGTACCGCGCGGCGGTCCCGGCGTCGGCGCTCTTTGTCACGAGGATGTCGGCGTGAGTAGCTTCTAAAGCGATGTACGAACTCTTCGTTGACCTGGACGGCGTGCTCGTCGACTTCGACGAGGGCGTGAAGCGAATAACCGGGGCGTACCCGTCGGAACTCTCCTCGCGCAGCATGTGGACCCAGCTCGCGCGGGCGCCGGGCTTCTACGAGCAGCTCGACTGGATGCCCGACGGGCACGAGCTGTGGAACGCGGTCCGCGAGTTCAGCCCGACGATTCTCACGGGTCTGCCGATGGGACGCTGGGCCGAACCGCAGAAGCGCGCGTGGTGCGCGCGCGAGCTCGGCGCGGACGTACCGGTGATCACGTGCCTTAGCAGGAACAAGGCCAAGCGTGCGCGCGAGGTGACGCCGGCGCGCAAGACGCCGGTGCTCGTCGACGACCGCGCGTGGATCCGCGAGGCGTGGGAAGAGATAGGCGGGATCTTCGTCCACCACACCGACGCGACCTCGTCGATCGCGCGCGTGGAGGAGATCTTCGACCGCGAGCGCGCCGGCTGATCCTGCGCGCCAGCGCATCGGCCTACAGGATCCCGGACCCGCTTCGCAGCGCGTTCAGCGGCGACTCCACGTGCTCCTCGAGGATAGCGTAGAGCACGCGCTTGATCCGCGCGATCGCGCCGTCGGGCGGAATAACCCGAAGCGCCGCGCCCAGCTCCTCGCGCCCGGCGTACCGCAGGTACGCCGCTGCCCCGGGCTGCCAGCGCGGCATCTGTTCGCCCGCCTCGTCGGCGGCGCAGAACCCCTGCTCGCGCGATGAGTAGTAGATGGGCGCGTTCTCCGCGAGAAACTCGCCGCTGATTGCGCTGTGCTCGAGGTCGGGCTGCAGCCCGCTGTACTCGAGGAATCGCCAGACGAACAGGACGCTCACCCGCTCGGACTCGGCCGCGGGTCGGCGCTGGAGCTCGCCGAGCGAGTCGACCAGCAACCCGAACAGCAGCTGCGACTCGCCGCCGGTCGCGTAGGTCTTGAGCACGCTCTCCGCCCAGAGGCTCGCGGTGTAGAACTTCACCAGATCGTCGCGGATTCCGCCGAAGAACTCGGCGACGTCGAAGTCGGTGATCTTGGTCGACTGCTTGACCGGGTCGGTGTAGAGGTAACACGTGCCGGTGCAGAAGAGGTTGGTCGTGCCGCGCAGCTTGCCTTTCTGCGAGTACGCGCCGTGCGCGATCGCCCGCACGAGCCCCTCACCGGGCGTGAGCATGACGACGCCCTTATGGATCTCGCCGATGCGGTTGTTCTTCAGGATGATAGCCGGCGTCGCGCTCGAGCGGTTCATCGCTGCGCCCGCGTATTGCTTGACTCGACCTCAAAGCGCTCCATACTCTAAGTATACAGTACCGACATACGAAGTAGAGGCCCCATGGAAAACGAGAGTCAGAGGATGATCATCCCGGCCGACAGTATCCTCCCGAATCGGCTGGTGATCGTGCCGTTGAGCGGGAAGCCCATGTTCCCCGGGATTTTCACCCCGGTCATGATTCGCGACCGCGACGACATCGCCGCGGTCGAAGAGGCGATGAACGACAACAGCATGGTCGGGCTCGTGCTCACGAAGAGCGAGGACGAGGAGGATCCCACCGCAGAAGATCTCCACGAGATCGGCACGGCTGCGAAGATTGCCAAACGGATCAACCTCCCCGACGGCGGCTACAACATCTTCCTCTCCACGGTGAAGCGCTTCCGGATCAAGAAGGTCCTCAAGAGCAAGGGACCGATCGTCGCCGCCGTCGAGCACATCGAGGACACGAACGACACCGGCGACGAGGTCACCGCGCTCACGCGCAGCCTCATCAGCGAGATGAAGCAGATCAGCGAGAACAACAACCTGTTCAGCGAGGAGATGCGGCTGAACATGGTGAACATCGACCACCCGGGGAAGATCGCCGACTTCATCACGAGCATCCTCAACATCGACCGCGACGAGCAGCAGAAGGTCCTCGAGACGGTCGACGTCTACGAGCGCATGGAGCTCGTGCTCATGCACATCAAGCGCGAACAGGAGCTGCTGCGCATCCAGAAGAAGATCCAGAGCCAGATCAACGAGAAGATCGAGAAGAGCCAGCGCGAGTACTTCCTCAAGGAAGAGCTCAAGACGATCAAGAACGAGCTGGGCATGCCCACCGACGCCAAGTCGAGCGAGTATCAGCGCCTGAAGGAGCAGATCGACGCGCTCGATCTCACCGGCGAGATCGCCGACCAGGTCGAGAAGGAGCTCGAGAAGTTCAACCTCATGGATCCGAACTCGAGCGAGTTCCACGTCACGCGCAACTACCTTGACACGATCGTGAGCCTGCCGTGGGGCGACCCGCCCGAGCGCGAGATCGACCTGGAGAAGGCGCAGAAGGTCCTCGACGCCGATCACTACGGGCTCGACGACGTGAAGCAACGTATCCTCGAGTTCCTCGCCGTGCGCAGGCTCAAGAACGACTTCAAGGGCTCGATCGTCTGCCTCGTCGGCCCACCCGGCGTGGGCAAGACGTCGGTGGGCAAGTCGATCGCGCGCGCGCTCGGCAAGGAGTTCTTCCGGTTCAGCGTGGGCGGCATGCGCGACGAGGCCGAGATCAAGGGCCACCGCCGCACCTACGTGGGCGCGATGCCCGGCAAGATCATCCAGGGCCTGAAGATCGTGAAGACGAAGGATCCGGTCTTCATGATCGACGAGATCGACAAGCTCGGCGTGAGCTTCCAGGGCGACCCCAGCTCGGCGCTGCTCGAAGTCCTCGACCCCGAGCAGAACATCGCCTTCCGCGACCACTACCTCGACCTTCCCTTCGACGTGTCGAGCATTCTGTTTATCGTGACGGCGAACACGCTCGACTCGATTCCGGGGCCGCTGCTCGACCGGATGGAGGTGATCAGACTCGCCGGCTACATCGACGACGAGAAGGTCTCGATCGCGCGCAAGTATCTCATCCCGCGCAGCCTCGAGCGCGCCGGCCTCGCGAAGAGCGACGTGAGCTACACGAAGGCCGCGCTGCTTTCGATCGCCAACGACTACGCGCGCGAAGCCGGTATGCGCAACTACGAGAAGGCGCTCGACAAGGTGCACCGTAAGCTCGCGCGCAAGGTCGTCACCGGAGAGGGCGAGCCGAAGTTCCGGATCGACCGCGACGAGCTCCAGGAGTACCTGGGCAAGCCTGTCTTCGTCGAGGACACCGTCAAGAAGGTCAACCAGCCGGGTATGACGATCGGTCTCGCGTGGACGCCGTACGGCGGCGACGTGCTCGTGGTGGAAGCGGTGAGCAACCCGGGCAAGGGAGGGTTCCGCCTCACCGGGCAGATGGGCGAGGTCATGCAGGAGTCCGCCGGGATCGCCTACACCTTCGCCCGCAGCTACACCGAGGAGTTGGGCATCGACGCCGAATGGTGGGACAAGCGGCACGTGCATCTCCACATTCCGGCCGGCGCGATCAGGAAAGACGGGCCGAGCGCCGGCATCACGATGGCAACCGCGCTCATCTCGCTCGCCACCGGCCGGAAGATCAGACCGCGCATCGGCATGACCGGCGAGCTCTCGCTGATCGGACAGGTACTGCCCATCGGGGGGCTCAAGGAGAAGACGATCGCCGCGCGTCGGCACAACCTCAAGCACATCATCATGCCGGCGAAGAACGAGCGCGACCTCGACGAGATCCCGGAGAAGACCCGCAAGGGAATCACCTTCCACCCGGCCGAAACGATGGACGAGGTCCTGGGGGTCATCTTTGGCAGATAGCCGGGCCGATGCACCGGTGGCTGCCGTGGCGCGCACGATCGCGCTCGTCGGCCTCGTGGTCCTCGCGCTCGCCGCCGCATGCGCTCCGGCCGAGGGAGCGCAGACCGACGACCACGAGTCGGCGACCGGCGAACCGGTGCACCCCGCCTTCACGCTCGACCGGGAGGCGCTCGTGGCTCTGCTCGACGGCGCGCCGGCGGTCGTGCGGACGGCGGTGGAGGCCAACCCACGGCGCTTTCTCGAGCTCGTCGACGAGGTACTCGACGAGCCGGAGGACCGGACGGTCCTCGTCGACAAGACGACGCGCCTGCCTGAATCGTACGTTCCCGCGGACCTCGTCGGGCTCGACACGCTCGCCGACGAGCTCGCGCTCAGCCGACGGGGGCATAGGCTCACCCGGGACACCGCGGAGGCGCTGCTCGAGATGAACGCCGCCGCCGAGCGCGACGGGATCACGCTCGTCGTCAGCTCCGCGTACCGGTCGTACGCCTACCAGACCGATCTCTTCGCGCGGTGGGTCGACGAGCTCGGCCTCGAAGAGGCAGAGCGCGTGTCCGCCCGACCGGGGACGAGTCAGCACCAGCTCGGCACGGCGGTCGACTTCGGCTGCATCTGCGACGAGTTCGCCTCGCAACCGGCCGGCCGCTGGCTCGCCGAGCACGCGTGGAGATACGGGTTCTCGCTCTCCTACCCCGAGGGCTGCGAGGATCTCACGGGGTACTCGTACGAACCGTGGCACTTTCGCTCCATTGGACGCTCTGCGGCGCGGCTCGAGCGCGAGTTCTTCGACGGCGTCCAGCAGTGGATGCTCGAGTTCCTCCACGCGCGCCGCGCCGACCTGGAGGCGGCGAGGACCCATGATCGATAGCGCATTCTCCCGGGGCGAGCTCGTCCATCCGCTCGTCGGCGCGCCCAATTCCGTTGACCTGTACCAGGCGATCGCGCGGATCGCCGGCGGCGGACTCGCCGGCGACGCGGCGCGCACGCGCCCCATCGACGAGCTCGTAGGCCACCACGACCACTACCTCTTCGTGCTCGTCGACGGGCTCGGGCTGTCGCTCGCGCCGCGGTTTCCGGCCGGCGGCTTTCTCGCGAGCGCCGCGCGTCACGAGCTTCGCAGCGTCTTCCCGAGCACCACCGCGGTCGCGCTCACGAGCCTCGCGACCGGCGCGTGGCCTGCCGAGCACGGTCTCGCCGGGTGGTTCACGTACTTCCCCGAGCACCGACGCGTCCTCGCTCCGCTGCTGTTCCGCGAGCGCGGCACGGACATCGACGCGAGAGAGCTCGGCCTCGCGCTGCCGGACATCATCAGATCGACTCCCATGCTCGGCTCGTTCTTCCGGACGGTCAACTCGGTCCTTCCCCGCGAGATCTGCGACGGCGCGTACGCGAGCTGGTCGCGCGGCGGAACGCCGATCGCGCCGTACCGCTCGTTCGCCCACGCCACGCGCCTCCTGCGCCGCCACTACCGACGCGTCGCAGGCCCGACCTACACCTACCTCTACGTCCTCACCGTGGATAAGCTCAGCCACATCCACGGCGTCGCGAGCGACGAGGTGACCGCGGAGATCGCGCGCGTCGACCGCCTCCTCGGGCGAGTGCGCGAGACCCTCCCGCCGTCGGTTCGCATGGTCGTCACCGCCGACCACGGGCTCGTCGACGTCCCGAAAGAGCGGCACTTCGTGTTCCGGGACGACGAGCCGCTCGCGACCCACCTCCTCGCGGGGCAGACCGGCGAGGCGTCCACGCCGGTGTTCCACGTGCGCGACGGCAGGATCGACGACTTCCGTGAGGCGTTCAGCAGGCACGAGGCCGCTCGCTGGTTCTCGCTCTCCACCCCGGCCGAGCTCGCCGAGCTGGGCCTCTACGGGCCGGGCGCGCTCTCGGAAGCGATGCGCCTCCATCTCGGCGACCTGATCGGCATCGCGAGCGAACCCGCGCTCATCGAATACGTACCTGCGGGCAAGTCGCCGGTTCCGCACGTCGGCGTCCACGGCGGGCTGCGGCCCGACGAGATGCGCGTGCCGCTGCTGCTCGCGTAAGGAGGCACTGTGGAGCTGCTGGCGCCCGCGGGCGATCTGGAGAAGCTTGAGGCCGTCTATCGGTACGGGGCGGACGCCGCCTACATAGGGCTCGCCGGGTTCTCGCTTCGACGCCGCGCGAACGACGTCGACCCGGCGACCGTCGCCGACCGCCTGCGCGAGATCAAGCGATCGAAGCGCCTCTACGGCGCGCTCAACATCTACTTCCACGACGCAGACCTGGAACGGCTCGAGGGCGAGATCGATTCGATCGCGATGCTCCCGCTCGACGCGATCATCGTGAGCGATCTGGGGGCGGTTCCGCTGCTGCGCCGACGGCTGCCGGACGTCGAGCTCCACCTCTCCACGCAGGCCAACTGCCTCAACGCCGAGGCCGCGCGCGTCTACCACGACTTGGGATTCACCCGTATCATCGCAGCGCGCGAGATGTCGCTCGACGATCTGGCCGCGCTCAAGGCGAAACTCCCGAACCTCGAGGTCGAGGCGTTCGTCCACGGAGCGATGTGCCTCGCCTACTCGGGCCGATGCCTGCTCAGCGCGTGGCAGGCCGGCCGCAGCGGCAACAAGGGCGAGTGCGCCCACAGCTGCCGCTGGAACTACCGGGAGGCGATCGAGGAGGCGAAGCGACCCGGCGTGTACTACCCGGTCGAGGAGGGCGACGGCTTTTCGACGATCCTCTCGCCGAGCGACCTCTGCATGATCGACCACCTCGCCGAGATGCGGCGCGCGGGAATCGACGCGGTGAAGATCGAAGGGCGGATGAAATCGGCCTACTACGCGGCGGTCGTCACCCGCGCCTACCGGATGGAGATCGACCGCATAGCCGCGGGACGTCCGCGCGAGGAGGCGCAGCCGTTCATCGACGAGCTCGCGAACGTCAGCCACCGCGAGTTCTCGACCGGCTTCTACTTCGGCGACCCGCAGGCGCTCGCGCCGACCGACGCCGCCTACCGGCAAGCGTACCGCTACGTCGCCCGAATCGGACCGTGCGTCGGCGACGGGCGCTACGAGCTCGACGTGAAGAACAGCTTCGCAGCCGGCGACGCCGTCGAGTACATCGGGCCGCGTGTGGCCTCGGTGGAGGACCGCTCGTTCGCCCTCTTTGACGCCGACGGCGAGCCGACCGACCGCGTCACGCACCAGGCCGGCGGATCCATCGAGCCGTCGGTACCCGTCGAGCCCGGATTCATGATTCGCCGGCCGGCGGACCGAACCGACGCCGACCGCTAACTACCCGAACGACCCCACCGACCGGGCGCGGCGGCTACCGCAACGCGCGGATCGCACGCGTCCGCGCGGACAGCTGCCCGTACTGCTCGCGCAGCGGTAGCTCCACGCCCAGAAGCAGTCTCGCGACCGCTCCGTCGGGCACGAGCCCCGCGTACGTCTCGTCGAGCCGGGCCCGCACCGCGCGCAGTCCGCGCAGGTGACGGCCGAGATCGCGCACCGCGTCGGCGAGCTCGCGGTCGCGGCGCGGACCGTCGGCCTCGGCGGCGATCAACCGCTCGTGCGCGCCAGCCACCAGCTCCCAGGCGGACCTGCGCCAGCCACGCAGCTCCTCGTGCGCGGCGACGAACGGGCGATCGAGACGAGCCGGGTGCCCCGCCCTCGACAGCCGCTCCTCGATGCCCCCGGTGCGCTCGGCGTCGCCGCACTCTGCCTCGCCGACGGCAGCGCCGGGCGCAGCCTCGACGCCGGAATGCGACCGCCCGATAGCCGTCTTCCCGGCGAGCGACCGGACCGCGAGCCCCGCCTCGACGCAGGCACGCTCGACGAGCTCGACGTGCTCGCACTCCGGCGCCACGACGACCCCGAAGAGATCCGGCGTGAGCGAGCGCAGGTCGTCTACGAGATCCGAGGTGAGCTTCACGAGCGCTCGCCGCCACTCGTGCCCCGACCGCCGGCGAGCGCGCTCGAGGTGACGGTAGGCCGATCTGCTCGAGTAGACCGGCGGCGGCATCGACCTCACGACGACCGACAGCCGGCACGAGACCTCGGCGCACGCGCTCGCGACCGCCGCCACGACCGCCTCCGGAAAGGCGTCGGCCCGGGCGAGCGTCGCGTCGACCGTCCACGGGAACCGGCCGCCCCAGTCGACCGCGATC
>CAYWJH010000010.1:0-44256 GCA_964458555.1 uncultured Spirochaetaceae bacterium
TGAACTTCGACTACGGCGTCCTGAACGGTCTGCTGCGCCGGATCGGAGCCGAACCCATCTCGGTGTACGGAACGCCCTCCCTGTGGCCGCCGTTGATCGTCGGCATTCACTTCTGGAAGACGGTCGGCTACTCGACGATCATCTATTTCGCAGCCATCACTGCCATCAATCCTGAAATGTATGAGGCTGCTCATATTGACGGAGCGAACGCGTGGCAGCGGGTCTGGCGGATCACGCTCCCGAACCTGCTGGGAACCTTTGTCATCCTGCTGCTGTTCGCGCTCGGGCAGATCCTGCGGGGCAACTTCCAGCTCTTCTACAACCTCGTCGGGGCGAACGCGCTGCTCTTCCCGCTGACCGACATCATCGAGACGTACGTCTTCCGGTCGTTGATCGTGAACTTCAACTTCTCCATGGGGGCTGCGGTCAGTCTCTACCAGTCGATCTTCGGGTTTGCGCTGGTTCTCTTGTCCAACTGGTCGGTCCGCCGTGCGGAGCCCGAGTACGCGCTCTTCTAGTGGAGGGGGAAAAGATGCTTCGAAGCGCTGCTACATCGCGCAGGGTACGAGTCGATACCTCGACGGTCGTCTTCAAGACCATAGGTGTGATCATCGTCTCCATCTTCGCGCTCTTCTGTCTCTACCCGTTTCTGCTCATGGTCACGGGGTCGTTCACCGCGGAGGTGGCGATCATCGAGGGGGGGTATCGGTTGCTTCCACTCGAGTGGGCGAGCGACTCGTACGAGATCGTGCTCGAGACACCCAGGCTTATCGGCGGAGCCTACATGGTGACGATCCTGTTGACCGTAGTCGGAACGACGGTCGGCCTCTTCCTCATCGCGATGACCGGGTATTCGCTCAATCGGAGGGACTTCGCGTTCCGCAACCACATCTCTTTCTACATCTACTTCACGACGCTCTTCACCGCCGGGCTCGTGCCCTTCTACATCATGATGGTGCGCTACTTCAACCTGAAGGACAGCTACTTCGCGGTGTTGCTACCGCTCATGATGAGCCCCTGGCTCGTGATCCTCATGAAAAACTTCAGCAAGTCGATCCCCGACTCGGTCACCGAGTCGGCGAAGATGGACGGCGCCGGCGACTTCACGATTTTCCTTCGTCTGATTCTGCCCATGTCAAAGCCGGCGCTCGCGACGCTGGGACTGTTCACGGCCCTGCGCTACTGGAACGAGTGGTTTCTCTCCATGCTCTTCCTCAGCCCCAACGTCCAGTACCGGCCGCTGCAGCTCTTCCTCTACAACATGATCGCCCGGGCGGACTTCATCCGGATGAACGCGGCGCTCATGAACATCCCGCCGCAGGACATCCCCAGCGAGTCGCTCAAACTCGCCGCGGCGGTGATCGCGACCGGGCCTATCATCTTCGTCTATCCCTTCGTGCAGAAGTACTTCATCAAGGGCATCACGATTGGTGCGGTCAAGGGGTAGATCTCGTGCAGGTTCTTATACCGGGCGTGGCCCGGAAAGAATACTTTCGAAAAGGAGGGACGGTATGAAACGTCTCCGCATTGTAGCCTTGATCGCGACGGCGCTCGTCGTGGTCGCAGGGTTTGGTTTCGCGTCCGGTGGTCAGGAATCCGGCACGGCCGACACGTCAAAGTTCGTCGAGGTCACCCACCACATGATGGGCAACGCTCCGACGAACGGTATGGACAAGATTGTCGAGGCCGAGTGGAACAAGATCCTCGAAGAGCAGGTCAACGCGCACATGGTTCTGCGCTGGGTCGAGTGGGCCGATTGGTACACCAAGTACAATCTCCTGCTCGCATCTGGTGAGCCCATCGACATGATCCACAGCTCCTCCACCTGGCTCGACCTGTGGGCCAACGCGCAGCGCGGCGCGTTCCTTGTGCTCGACGACCTCATCCCGCAGTACGCTCCGCTGACGTGGGAAGAGATCCCAGCAGAGGACTGGGATCAGGCGCGCTACAACGGCGAGATCGTCGCGTTCCCCGAGAACGACTACAGCCAGTACGTCAACCACGGTCTCTACTACCGCGGTGACTGGGCCGAGGAGTTCGGGATCACCGAGCACATCGACAGCTTTGACGACATGGCGGTCTACTTCCAGGGCATCGCCGACAACTACCCGGACGTGGTTCCCTGGGACGCGCAGGGTTCGCACGTCGGCCTGCTCGGTGGATGGTTCGAGTCGAATACCGACGTCGTCCGCATCTCGGTACCGCTTCGCATCAACATCTTCCGCGGTGCGAGCTGGGATGACCCGTTTGAGATCACGTCGATCGTCTTCGACCCGCTGTTCGACGAGTACGCCGAAAAGATGGCCGAGTGGTACGACCGCGGCTTCTGGCGGACCGACGTCCTGAACAATACGCAGGATACGCGCGAGGCGCTCCGCGCCGGCCGCAGCGGTTCGGACCAGCACCACTCGAACACCTATCGCACGCTCCGTTGGGAAATGGACGATCTCTTCCCCGGCAGCGAGCTCCAGATGTTCGCCTGGGTGGACGCAGGCGGAAACCTGGTCGCAGAGCCCATCACGCACGGTGCCACGAGTATCGGCCGCAACTCTGACGCGCCGGCCCGGTCGGTCATGATCTACGAGATCCTCCGCCAGAACGAAGAAGTCTACCGCCTCCTCAACTACGGTATGGAAGGCGTCCAGTACGAGGTCGTGGACGGCGTACGCACGCGGCCCGAGGACTATGTGCCGGCGACCGACGAGTTCTACTCCGACTATTGGGGCGGCCGCGTCGACAAGTTCGAGATCCCGACCGCGAGCGAATGGCCCGGCATCTACGAGATCTGGGAAGAGTACGACCAGATCGTCCGCGAGCCATATCCGTTCAGCAAGTTCATCCTCGACAAGACTCCCATCGAGCCCGAGCTCGCCGCTCTGTCCGACGTCATCGATTCGAAGCTCGTTCCCATCAACTGGGGCGTTGTCGACGATGTTGACGCCGCGGTCGAAGACCTTCGCCAGTCGCTCAAGCAGGCCGGTCACGACAAGGTCCTGGAGGAGATCCAGCGTCAGGTCGACGAGTACGAGGCATCGCTGTAGTGCGTTGACGATAGCCTGGTAGCATAGCCGGGCGCGGCTTCGGCCGCGTCCCGGTTCCCACCGCCGGGGCAGGAGGCAACGGCGGTGGTGCATCTTCTATTCGAGGGAGCATAACCATGCCGAAGTCTCTTGCCACGGCAGTCTCGGTCGACAGACACGGGATCGTCATCGAGGGCCGACCTACGATGGTCCTCTGCGCCTCGCTCTTCTATTTCCGGATTCCCGAGGACCGGTGGGATCACCGCATGCGGCTCCTTCGCGACGCCGGCTACAACTGCATCGACGTCTACTTCCCCTGGAACTTCCACGAGCTCGCGCGCGACGACTGGGACCTCTCGACCGGGATGCGCGACGTCGACCGGTTCCTCTCGCTCGCGGCGGCGAACAACCTCTACGTCATGGCACGGCCCGGGCCGTACATCTGCTCCGAATGGGACGGCGGCGGCCTTCCGGCGTACCTCTTCGGCGACGGTATCGACATCCGTCAGAACGACCCGGTGTACCTTGAACGGGTCGAGCAATGGTACAGCCGCATCATGCCCGTCATCGCTGCGCATCAGATCGATGCGGGCGGTTCGGTCGTGCTCGTCCAGATCGAGAACGAGCTCGACTTCTTCGCGTGTCGCGACGTGCCCGGCTACATGGGTGCGCTCGCGGACTCTGCTCGACGCCACGGCATCACCGTCCCGCGCATCGCGTGCGCGGGACAGCGCGACATCAACGGGGCGTGGGGCAGCGTGGACGGTGTCGTGCCCACGCTCAATCTCTACCTGGACTCCGCCATGGACGGTATGGAGGAGGGCGTCACGCGGTACGCTCGCGTCCTCGCCGACCTCGACACACCGCTCATGGTGACCGAGATGGGCCGCGACAATCTGCTGATGCGCCGGCTCGTCGCCTCGGGCGCGAAGCTGCTCGGGCCGTACAACCAGGTCGCGGGGTTCGACTTCGGCTTCACGAACAGCGTGAACAACTGGGGCGACCCCGTCTCCTTCCAGACGAGCTACTATGACTTCCTCTCGCTCGTCACGCCGTACGGCGAAGTCAGGCCGTTCGTCGCCGACGACCGCGTGCTCGCCGGGCTGTTCGCCTCGCTGGGAGAGCTCCTCGCCGGTTCGTTTCCGGCTGAAGCCGGCACGGGCGTCGAGCTGCACGGGCCGTCCGGCGAGGCGTGGGAGCCTCCTGTGCTCGACCTCGCCGGCGGCGCCGGACGAGCGGTCGCCGTGACTAACGTCATCGACGACGATGCGACGTACGCGCTCTCGCTCGGCTGCGGCGAGTATTCAATCGCGTTGCCGGGTCGAAGCTCGGCCTTCGTCTTAGTGGACGCCGATCTGACCTCGCTCGGCGTACCGGCGGTCGTCGAGGTTGCGACCGCGGAACCGGTCTACGGCGACTGGGGTGAGCACCCCGTCGTCGTCTGGCAGGCGTTGGTCGAAGGCCTCGTACGCGTCGCGTCGGGGGGATCGAGCGCCGAGCTCGCCGTCGTAGCCGGCAGGCAGACCCGCGCCTCGCTCGACCTCGCCGACGGGCGTACGCTCGAGCTCGTGGGGCTCGGGCGGGGGGATGCGGCGGGTGGGGCGGGTTTCGCAGAGGGGGGGGTGGTGTGGCTCGACGAGCCGCTACCGACCGACCCGCTCGATCGGCTCTCGGGCGGCGACGGGGCCGCCTTCGACGGCGCGCTTTCGTGCTCGTTCTCCATCGCGGCCACCACGAACGCCGAGCTCGTCGGGTCGGGCGTCGCGCGCGCCGTCGACGACGACGCGCTCGAGCTCGAGCGCAACGGCGTCTATCGCGGGTACGGCCTGTACGCAGCCGCCGGTACCGCCACCGCGCCGGTCGCGCTCATGCTCCACGACGCCGCGGACGTCGTCAGCGTCTACCGCGGCGGTGCCTACGTCGCGACGGTGTACCCGGGAGGCGGTCACGCGGTCGTCGACCTGCCGCCCGACGTCCGCCCGTGCGCCGGTGATTACGAGCTGCGCGCGGAGATCTGGGGGCACAGCAACTTCGACGACAGCCGGAAGCCCGCGCTTCGCATCGATTCGCTGAGGGGAATCTCCGGCATGACCGAAGTGACCGAGCGCCGGCCGCTGCGGTGGTGGACGACGGAGAGCCCCGCCGGCGGGAGCATCCCGTACTACGAGCAGTTCGGCGCCCGGTTGACCACCGACCGTCCGGTCCACGACGCGTGGCACGCGCAGCTGCGGGTACCCGACGACGCCGCTCGGGTGCTGCTTCGCTTCGACGGGCTCGCGGGGGATGCCGATGTCGTGGTGGACGGCGTACCCGCCGGACCGGCGGATGCGTTCGCGCAGATCGTGGACATCAGCGACCAGGCGCGGCCCGGCGGGGTGTGCACCGTGACCGTGCACCTGTCGCGACGGCACTTCGAGGAGCCCGCGGGCACCGTGACCGCGCTCTTCGGCCGACCGGTGACGGGATGGCGCCTCTCCGGGGCCGAGGAGCGCGAGCTCGCCGCCGACGCGCGGCGCACGGAGCGCACGGCGACCACGGCGGTACTGCCGCTGCTCGTGCCGCGCGGCGAGATGCGATGGGTGCACGTGGCGGCGGGGCTCGACTCGCTCGCGCGCGACTGCAAGGTCGTCGTGACCGGGAGTGACTGCAAGGCTACCATCACCTACAATGGGCGTGTGTGCGGCAGGCTGTACCTCCCCACCGAGGGCGGACCGCAGATGCGGGTCGCGGCCACGCTGGGATACCTCCCCGCGGGGTGGCATCGTGCCGAGGGAGACGAGCTCGCGCTGCTCGTCGAGGCCGTCGGGCCGGGCGATGCCCGACTGGAATCGGTCTCGCTGATTCCGGTGGAGTAATATGGCGGACGTAGGGAGCGAGAAGATCACGATCTACAGCATCGCGAAGGAGGCGGGTGTCTCGCCTGCGACGGTTTCCCGCGTGCTCAACGGGAGCCAGCCGGTCAGCGGTGAGAAGCGCGAGCGGATCGAGGAGATCATCCGTCGGCACAACTACCGACCGAGCGCGATCGCCCGCAGCCTCACGGGGCAGGATACGCGGGTCCTGGGGTTCATCCAGCCCGATATCGCGCATCCCTACTACAACTTGATCTTCGTCGCCGCGGAGCAGAAGGCGATGGAGCTGGGTTACACCTTCTTCCTCGGAAACACGCTCAACGACAACATGCGCCACATCAACAACATGGAGGCCCACTACCTCAGGCTCATGAAAGAGAAGCACGTTGACGGCGTGCTCATTTCCGGCGGGCGAATCAACGACGCGACACCTACGAGCGACTACGTCGCCGAGTTCAGCGCGTTCAACTCGCAAACGCCCATCGTCACCGTGAGCGGCCACCTGTCCTGGGTCGACTGCCCCAGCGTCTCATCGGACGACCGAAAGGGCATCTTCCTCATGGTGAACTACCTCGCCTCGCTCAAGCACGAGCGCATCGGCTTCCTCGGTGGTGCGCGCGGCATCGAACCCACCATGACGCGGCTGCAGACCTTCCGCGAGGCGCTTGCCGAGCACGGGCTGGAGTACCGCGAGGAGTGGCACGTCGAAGGCGGCTTCGGCGTCGAAGAGGGGCGCACCGCCATGGAGGCGCTCCTCCAGCTCCGCGAGAAGCCCACCGCGGTCCTCTGCTTCAACGATTTGACCGCGATCGGGGCGATCTTCGTCGCGCACAAGTACGGACTCGACGTGCCAGGCGACATCTCGATCGCGGGTATCGACAATATCCCCTTCAGCCAGTACGTACACCCGCCCATCACGACCGTCGATCTGCGGGGGCCCGAGCAGGGGCGTCTCGCCGTCGAGATGCTCATCGACATCCTCCACGGCACCGAGCGCGTGACGGAGCGCGTGCTCGAGCCAAGGCTCGCCGTCCGGGGGTCGTGCGCGAGCCCATGAGACGCGCGGCAACCGCCGGGATGGCGACTGCGCTCGCAGTCGCCATCCTGGCCTCAGGGTGCAAGCTCGACGGCGCGCTCGTGACCGTCGACACGACGGTCCGTCACCAGACGATCGAGGGATTCGGCTCGTCCGGCTGCTGGACGATCGATCCGGTGGGCGAGCACTGGTCCGACGAGCAGCGGCGGAAGCTCGCCCGTCTGCTCTTCTCACCCGAGGACGGAATCGGTCTGTCGGTCTGGAAGTTCAACGCCGGCGCCTCCGGCATCGAGTCGCAGGAAGCGTTCTTCTCCTCGCCGTACGCGTGGCGCAAGGCGGATACGTTCGACGCGGGCGGGCCCGGGGCGTACGACTGGACCGCGCACGAGGGGCAGCGGTGGTTCCTCGAAGCGGCGCGCGATCTGGGTGTCGAGCGGTTCACGCTCATCTTCTACAGCCCGCCGCGCTGGGCGACGAAGAACGGCCTGACGCACCCGGACGGCGAGAGCGGGACGACGAACCTCCGTCCGGAACGCACCGGTGACTTCGCGCGGTACATGGCCGACGTCGCCGTGCACGTCGAGGACGAGTACGCGATCGACCTCGCGGACGTCGTCCCGCTCAACGAGCCGAACTGGGCGTGGAGCGACAGCAACCAGGAGGCGAACCGGTACGCGGTCGCCGACATCAAGCGCGTGGTCACGGCGCTCGGTCGCGAGCTCGCCTCGCGCGGGGTGGACGCGCGGATAGCGACGCCGGAGGCCGGCGAGATCATGGCGCTGCTCGACGACGAGAGCTACCGCGAGTACTGGCGGGGCACCTCGCAGCGGTACAACGCGCAGAACCTCGAGCTGTCTACCGGCGGCAAGTTCCGCGAGTACGGCACGGAGCTCCTGGGCGACCCGACGATCAGGACGCTGACGCACGGGTCGATCAGCGCTCACTCGTACTGGTCGGATTACAGCGCCACCGCGGATGACAGGCTCGTGCGGCTTCGCGAGCTCGTCCGCGCCGATCTGGAGGAGCACCTGCCCGGCGCGACCTACCTTCAGACCGAGTACTGCATCCTCGGCGACCGCGGTCCCGGCCGCGACCTGACGATGGAGAGCGCGATCTCGGTTGCCGAGGTGATCCATCGCGACCTCACCATCCTCGACGCCGCCGAGTGGTCGTGGTGGCTCGCGCTCAGCCCCCACGACTACAAGGACGGCCTGCTCTACACCGATTGGGAACGTCCTGGCGACGAGGAGAGCATTCTCGCGTCCAGGATCTTCTTCACGTTGGGTCAGTACAGCCGGTTCATCCGGCCCGGGTACCGTCGCGTAGACGCGACGCTCGTCGGCGACGATGGTGAGTTGCCGACCGACCACCCGGTGCTCGTCTCCGCCTACGTCTCGCCGGACGAGCGCCGGCTCATCGTGGTCGCCGTGAACACCTCGTCGTCGCCGCAGACGGTTGTCCTCGAGCCGAGCCGGGAGTTCGAGGTGTACCGCACGTCGGACAAGCCCGGCGAGGAGATCGCCGCGCGCGGCAGCGCGTCGGGGCGCGAGCCGGTCGAGCTTCCCTCAGCTTCGGTCACAACCTTCGTCTCACGAAAGGAGTAAGTATGGAGTTCAGGATCAACGGTGAGCCCTTCTTCCCGCTGGGCGGGCAGGCGCACAACTCGAGCGCGTACAACGCGGAGGAGATCGCGTCGGCGGTCGCCGGGGTCGTCGCGCTGGGCGGCAACTTCCTCGAGGCGCCGGTCTACTGGGAGCAGCTCGAGCCGGAGGAGGGGAGTTTCGACTTCTCCGCCGTGGACGCGCTGCTCGCCGCGTGCCGCGAGGCGTCGCTCGAGCTCGTCGTGCTCTGGTTCGGTACCTGGAAGAACGGCGAGATGCGCTACGTGCCCGAATGGGTCAAGCGGGACACCGATCGGTTTCCCCGCGTCGTCGGGTACGACGGACGGGAGATGACGGTGCTCTCGAGCTACTCGAGGTCGACGCTCGCGGCCGACTCGCGCGCCTTCGTCGAGCTGTGCTCGCACCTCGCGAGCGTCGATGCCTCCGAGCACACGGTGATCGCGGTGCAGGTCGAGAACGAACCGGGCATCCTCGGAAGCGATCGTGATCACGGCGAAGCCGCCGATGCGGCCGTGAAGGAGCAGGTCCCGTCACAGCTCGTCGACTTCGTACGCGACCGCGCGACCGGGCCTGTGTTCGACGCGTGGCAGGCCGCCGGGGCGAAGACTGGCGCCGACTGGCTCGCGACCTTCGGTATCCATGGATACGAGCTGCGCGAGGCGTGGAGCATCGCCTCCTACATAGACGCGGTGGCCGCGGCCGGCCGCGACGTCTTCGATCGGTCCATGTACACGAACGCGTGGCTCGGGGGGGATGGCTGGCAAGTCCCGGGCTTTTACCCGGCAGGCGGGCCGGTCGCGCGCGCGCTCGACGTCTGGAAGGTAGCCACGCCCAACCTGGATCTCATCGCGCCCGACATCTACATCGCGAATCCACGGCGGTACGAACGCGTCTGTGCCGAGTATCGGCGAGACGATAATCCGCTCTTCGTGCCGGAGTCGAGCGCGAGCGACTCGAACGCGATGAACATGATCACGGCGATCGCCGACTACGACGCGATCGGGTACGCGTGCTTCGCGGTGGACAGCGTGCTCGACTTGGATGGCAACCTCCGCGACGAGGCGCTCCTCTTCGCCGCGAGCTTCGCCGCGACGAAGTCGATCCTGCCGCTCCTTAAGCGGTTCCGCGGGACCGGGAAGGTACACGGCATCGTGTACGAAGAGGGGGCGGCGTTCTTTGCGCTCGACCTCGAGCGGTTCCGCGGCATGGTCCCGTACTCGAACCTGGGCGTACTCCGCGACGTGACCGACCATCGGCACCGACGCGCCGGACGCGTGGACTCGCCCGCCTTCGGCTACGTCGTCGAGGCAGGCCCGTACGAGCTCTACCTCGCCGGAAGCTTCCACCTCCACCTCGTCGCGAACGAGCCGCCCGACTGGACCGCGGCGATGCGCTTCCCCTCGGTCGCAACGCCGGTGGATTACCTCAGCGTCGAGGAGGGAGCGCTCGGCGCCGATGGAACATTCGTCCCGCATCGCACGCGCAACGGCGACGAGGTCGTCTTCGGTGGTTTCTGGGCCGAGCCGGACGTCGGGGTCGTCCGCGTCCGGCTTACCCCGCGCGAGTGATCAGGCGTTCTCGTACGCGACGTACGGACGCTGCGTCGCGAGCTTGCCGCCGCTCACGTCGACGAGCGTGCCGGTGATGTAGCTCGCGAGATCGGATGCGAGGAAGCATACGAGGTTGGCCACATCCTGCGGCGCTCCCCAGCGCCGGAGGGTGAGCATGCCCAGCATCTGATCGGCCTTCTCCCGCGGCAGCTTGTCGAAGTTGTTCATACCCGTCGGGATCATGCCGGGCGCGTAGCAGTTCACGGTGATATCCCACGGGCCCAGCTCGCTCGCGAGCACGCGCGTGAACGATACGACCGCGTATTTCGACGCCGCGTAGGCGGCGGCGCCCACGCTCGGCACGATCGCGGCGAACGAGGCCGCGTTGATAATGCGGCCGGACCGCTGCTCCTTCATGACGGGCACGACCGCCCGGCTCATCAGGAATGTTCCCTTCGTATTCACGTCGAAGTTGAGGTCCCACAGCTCGGCCGACAGGTCCTCCACGGGGCCGCCCTTCGCGACGCCGGCGTTGTTTACCAGGAGGTCGATGCGCCCGTACTCGTCGCGGACCTTGTCGACGGCGGAGGCGACCTGGGCCTCGTCGCGGACGTCGCACGCGAGGTACATGCCCTCGAAGCCGGACTCATCGAACGCGGCGTGGATGTCGGCGAGATGATCGTCGTCCATATCCAGGCAGACGGTCTTCACGCCTTCGCGCGCGAGCGTGAGCGCGATCTCGCGGCCGATGCCCGCTCCGGCTCCCGTGACGATTCCAACCTTGTTCTGCAGATCGATGTTCATACTACTCCTCCAGCTCCCAGATCTTGTCCCAGTTCGCGATGTCGAGGTCCTCGCCCAAGTCGGCGATCGTGATGATCGTGAAGGTGAGCACCTGCGTGCCCGGCTCGAGATGGCCGCCTTCGGCCTTCGTCGAGTCGGAGAAGGTGATGTGCGCGTGGACGCGTCCGTTGAGGATCGCGCCGGAGTAGGCGACGATGTCGCGCGGCTCGCGACCGGCGGGGAACGCCTCGAGCGGCGGCAGTTCGTTGCTCGCCACGACGTGGTAACGGTAGCTCTGCGATGAGCCGAGTCCGTTCATGATGAGGCCGTTCGTGATGCCTTCGGCCTTCACCGCCTCCTGGAGCCCGGCGAGGATGTCGTCGCCCGGCTCGAGCCGAACGAGCACGATACGCTTGATGTCTGCTGTCTGAATGGTCATGGGAGCCTCCGTTCGATCGCCGTCTCCGCTTCCGCCCCGGCGCCTTCGTGGCCGGTCTCGCAGATCCGAACTCCGGCATCATACCCCACGCAGCGGCACGACGCAAACGATGGGGCGCGCGACTGTACGCTGAGGTCACGGCCCGACTACGTCGTCGAATCGATCGAGGCGCTCAGCCGCCTGCCGCGCGTCGGGATCGACCTGGTGTTCCTCCAGAACGTCGGGAACCTCATCTGCACCGCGCAACACGACACCGGAGCGCAGCTGGACGTCGCGATTCTCAGCGTCCCGGAGGGTGACGATAAGCCGCTCAAGTACCCCGTTATGTTCCAGGCCGCCGACGTCGTCCTCATCAACAAGACCGACTACATGGCGATCGCCGACTTCGACATGGACGCCGTTCGCGAGCGGATCGCGGTGCTCGACCCCGACGTACCGGTCCTGCCAGTCTCGTGCCGCACCGGCGAGGGTGTTGCTGCGTGGGTGAACCTGCTCGAGGAGCGACTCGCTACTCGCTGAATCGAGGTCAGATCCTGCGTCCCAGGAGCTTCCTGACGGCGAGGTCCACGAGCTTGAGCGGACCCCAGCGGTCGCGGTACATGCGCAGGTACATCGCCATCGTCGTGCGTGGGGTCCTCGGCGTGCGCTTGCGGCGGATAAGCGCGATCGCGTCCTCGGGGCACGTCGACGCGCAGAGGCCGCACCCGATGCATCGGTCCGGGGCGACCGACGCGATGCGATCGACCAGCGAGATCGCATCCATGGGGCACCTTCGGACACAGGTCCGGCACCCGGTGCACCGATTCGCTTCGACCCCGGCGAGGTGGGCCGATGGAATCGCATCCGCTGGTCGACGCGAGTTCTGCGGCTGCAGCACGTGCCCCTCGCGTTCGGCGCGGTCGAGGATCGCGAGGATTTCCTCGTGCGAGATCTCGCGACCGTGCCGAACGACGCGTCCGATCATGAGACACGTCTCGTGCGTCGAGCTCGTCGTGCACGCCTCTCCGATCAGCTCGGCGCTCTGGCGGCAGACGCAGTTGATCACCGAGAACGGACCCGGGTGTCCGGTGAGGTACGCGCGAATGTCGTCGTAGGCCGCGACCGACCGGTCCGCGGAGAGGTCCGCCCGGACGGGTACCGTTCGCATTTGAGCGGTCTTCACGCCCACCACGCTCTGTCGGAACCCTTCGTCGAGATACTCGTGGAAGTCGCGGACGTACTCGGGGGTGAGCCTGTCGACCTGAAACTCGAACATGCCCACGACGAGCGGGGCGAGGCCGCTCAGCAGCGACGCGAGATGGTTCGCGTCCATATCCGGCAGCCGCCGATGGATCACCTCGACCGGTTCGCCCACGGCGCTGAGCGCGAGCGCGACATACAGCGGTCCTTCGCCGGGGCGGTTGTAGGCTCCGCTACCGCCCCTCGACCTCGAACCCGTAGACGTGCGCGAGCTCGTCTCCCCACGTCTCGAGGGGCGTGAGCCGGACACCGGCAACGGGATAGTCTGGCAGATCGATCCACACGAGCCGCTGCCGGTTGTCTGCTACCTCCGCCACCGTCTCCCACGATGCGTCGCCCCCCGAACGCACCTCCACCCGGAAGCCCTTCACCAGGCTCGAGGCGACCGGCGTACCCGGGTCGTCGAGTGGGTAGTGGTACTTCATCCGGTGTTCCTTGTAGTGACGGCTGAGGTTGCTGTCGAAGACGATCCTCGTCCGGGCGAGACGAACCGGCTCTTCGAACGTGTAGTCGACCGTAACGCCCGGTTCGCACCAGTAGCCGTTGTCGGTCTCGTCGACGGTGCGGTCGTGTCCGTTGCGGAGCACCTCCGGATCGGCCGTCGTGGTCGTCTCGTACCACACGACGCTGGTCTTTTGGCCGCCTCGCAGCCCGCTCGAGAAGACCGGGCCATCCTCCGGGTACTCGGTGCGGGCGAGACGAACGGTGTACGCCCTCCCCGCGTTCGAGGCGGTGAGCTTTGCGGTTTCCGATCGTGACGCCGATGCTACCGGCCGGGCGCGACCGGGCAGGTAGGCGTCCGCGCGCATGAGGCTCGTGAGGAGCTCTGCGAGGTGGCTCTCGTAGACGCCGCGCGGCGTCGTGTCGTTCCTGGCGGCGATCGCGGCGGCTGTGCCCGCGGCCTGCCCGATCCCGGCGCACGTGCGCATGACGCGCGAGGAGCTCAGCGCGATGTGCGTCGCGCTGATGTTGCGTCCCGCGCACAGCAGATTGCCGACGTTCTTCGAGTAGAGCGAGCGGTAGGGAATTCCCCACGGAGAGGGGGCAGGGTGAAAGACGGTGGGTTCGCCCGGATCGTAGAAAGCTGCCGGCGCGTGATCGTCCATGCTCCAGCCGCCGTAGGCGACGACGTCTTCGAACGGCCCGCCTGCCTCAACGTCGGCCTGCGTGATGATGTGATCGCCTACGTAGCGGCGGCTCTCTCGCTTGCCCGGAAGGAAGCCCATCCACTCGAGCGTCCAGTTCCGCGCGTCGAACTCCTCGGCGTGGTGCTTGATGAAGTCCCAGACGCCGGTGGAGACGCCCAGCAGGTCGTCACGGACCTCCTCGGTGTCGCGGATCGTATTGCGGTCGCCCCCTGCCTCGAGCCACCAGAAGTTGGTCCGGTGGATATCGAGCGACCGCCCCGGGCCAATATCGTCGCGCTCGTACCGGTGAGCGTACGACGGCGGGACGAAGGGCTGCGGCTCGCTCGTCTCGCGCAGCTGGATCAGGCACGACATACCCATCGTCTTGCCGTCCGCCTCGTCGACCGCGTGCGACTCGCCGAACTCTTGCTTCTTCTCGCGGCCCCACCGCACATCGGCTCCGGTGAGCGGGGCGAGGATCGAGTCGCCGGACGCGTCTATGAAAAGCTTCGCCGCCACCCGGTGAAAAGTCTGCGTGGTGAGCTGCCACGCCGTGACCGATTCGACCGAGGCCGCGGAGCCGGGCCCATCGCCGGTCGGCGAGCGCACGTCGGCGTCGAGCACCGAGGCGTTCAGCAGCAGCTCGATATTCTCCTCGCGCGTGATGACTTCGTGGAGGAGCGCGCTCCACTGCGAGTAGTTCTTGTGCGGGTTTCGATAGATGTTCTCGAGCTCGATCTCCTCGATGATACCCGTCTCGCGCATGTTCGCGCCGAACGCTCCGCAGATCCACATCCGGATCTCCTCGGATGCGTTCCCGCCGAGGACCGGCCGGTCCTGGACGAGCGTGACCGACGAGCCCGCGCGGGCGGCGGCGACCGCGGCGCAGATGCCGGCGATCCCCCCGCCTACGACGCAGATGTCACTCTGGTGGTGTATGTGTTCGAGAGCTGGCATGTGGCCTCCCGCTTCAGTGTGTGGATACGCGAGCTTTCGTCAACGGTGTTGCTGGCGGTACGGAGAGCGGACTCGCCGCCCGCTCAGTACTCCGCCACGACCGCGCAGTGCGCCGCAAAGCGAGGGACAGTTGTCTCTACGGTCCGGTAACGACGGGGCGCCGGGCCGTTCGGCGCGGGCCCGCCGTCGCGAGTGGCCTCCGCGGCGAGCTCGCGCATCGGCAGCTCGACGTCGTGGGGGACGAGGCGCAACGTGCGCACGGTCTCCGGGAGCCGCAGACGGACGGTGACGTCCCTGAGCTCGGGCAGGTCCTCGATCACGAGGCAGCGGCCGCGCTCGACGGGCGCGCCGTAGAGCAGGTGCGCGACGTAGCGGTTGTGCCCGGGTTGATGGAGCAGGCTCACACGCCCGGCGCTCGGAAGGCCTGCCTCAACCATGGGTGCGGTGTGCACCGTGCGGAGCGCTCGCGCGAAGAGGTCGCGGTGGACCTTCGCGCCGTGGGTGTAGTACATCCGGTCGAGCGCGTGCGCGAGGACGATCACGTTGCCGTGCCTCCACGCGGCCGGCCGTGCCACGATCCCGGGCCGATTCGGCGTGTTTTGGTGGCCGCAGTAGCTCGCGTACGTCCGGCTGAAGTAGGGGTCCTCCACGGTCGCGAGGAGCTCGGCGGTGTCGTCGAGCTCGAAGGCGAGCGCGGGGTCGTAGTTGAGGAAGGGCGTCTCGGGAAGCCGTGCGGGCCGATGGAGCGTTTCGGTCGCGTCGCCGACGGCGTGCAGCGCAGGGCCGACGAGCGTGTAGTCGACGTCGACCCGCGGGGACTCGACGAAGCGGGCGCCGCATCGCAGGGCGACTGCGTCGCCCGCGAGCGCGCCCGCGCCGAGCAGTACGAGCGAGCCGCCGGCGGCGACGAACGCCTCGAGCTCGGGCCCGGCGCCTTCGAGCACGTTAGTAGCCGAAGGAACGACGATCGTTTCGAACCTGGACAAATCGTCGCCGCGCGCCACGACATCGAAATCGATCTGCTCCTCGAGGAGCATCCGCGCGAGCCCCTCGTCGGCCGGCAGGTCGTGCGACGCCCAGAACCCGAGCGATGACGCCGGCAGCCCGCCGGGACCGTACGCTTCGATCTCCTCGACGTAGGCGAAGGCGTACCCTATGTTTCGGTAGGTCGTCGCGTCCATCGCGCCGAGCGGGTGGAGGTGGTCGCCGAAGTTGCAGCTCGCGCCGTAGGCGACCATGGAGGCGGCCTCGAATCGCAACGCCTTCGGATCCTTGAACCCGCCGAACTCGCCCCACGCGGTGTGGAACTTCCCGCTCATCGCGACGACCGGCTTACGCTCGCGGTGGAAGACCTTCGCGCGCAGGGGGAACTTGTCGTAGCCGCCCCAGGTCGTCGGCAGATCCTCCAGGTCGTTCTTCGTGTTCACCTCGTGGAGGCGGTAGCGGAAGTTCTCGGGCCGCTCGATCGCGGTGGTGCCGTTGAAGTAGATGCTCGCCTTCGCGTGGTAGCTGCGGATTACACGGGTGATCTCCTCCGCGTGGGTGCGGATGGTGCGGGCGCGGTACTCGGCGACTCGTCCGGTGTCGCGAAGGTCGATGCCGTCGGCTGCCATGCCCGCGCGGCAACGCTCGCAGTAGCACAGCTCGTGCGCGCGGTAGATATCGAAGAAGAAGCCGTCGGCCGGGTAGAGTCGGCAGATCTCGTCGGTGAGTGCGACCATGTGCTCGTGGTACTCGCCGGTGACGCAGAGCTCCTTCCACTGGAAGGTCGGCTTCGGGTCGTCGGGGTGCGCGTCTGTCGGCCAGTCGTGCGTGACGAAGTCGCCGTCGATCGTGCGCATGCACCAGTCGGGGTGTTCTTCCGCGTCGTGTGCGGACCAGCCTCCGGTGACGTATATGGGCGCGACCACGTCCAGCTCGTGGCACGCCTCGATCTGGCCTCCGAGGAGGTCGGTCTTCAGGTTGGGATGGGGCTTTCCCACCTTCGTGGGGTAGTAGCACCAGCTGTGGTGGCACTTCGCGAAGACGTTGATCTGGTTGATGCGCCCCGTCCGAAGCGCGTCCTGGAACCCTTCCTTGGTGAACTCTGCGCCTATGTCGGGGAGATGCTCGGAGGTGTGGAAGTCGAGGTGTACCTGTCGGGTGGGTTCGATCGTCATGGCCGCATCTTACCCCGCGAACGGGAGCGTTCCCAGCCCTGGACGGCGGGTTGGCCGGCTACAGATCGAGCCCCTGGATGAACCGCCGCTTCTCCTCCAGGTAGTCGGAGAGTACCTCGCTGACGCGCCCGATGAGGTCCATGAGCATGGCGTAGACCGGGTTGTGGGCGTGGTCGGAGAGGAAGTCGAGGAACTCGAGCGGGCTCGCGAAGTTGCTGTCGAGCTGCGCGTCGGAAGCGCTCGACTCCTCCTCGATCCAGCTGCGGTTGAGACGGAACCGCACGTCGAGCTCCGGGGCCCCCTCGTCCGAGCTGGAGAAAAGGGTTCGACGCTCGGAGGCCGATGGGCGAATGCTCATCGCGAGGATGGGGATCTGCGTCTCCACCGTGTGCTCCCGGCGCTTACCCACGTTCAGGTCGCCAAGCGAGAACCCCTCCGGAATGGTCTCGATCACGTGGATGTGGTGGGTCTTCCAGACGAAGCGCAGGTGAGCGCCGCGGTCGGTGCTGGAGACGCTGACCGCGAGGTCCACCGTGTCGTTCAGGTCGCGGTGCTCGATACGCGTTGCGGTGGGCAGCACGTGGTTGAGCCCGCTCGACCCTGCGAGCACGCGGAAGAGCTCGGTCGCCTTCGCGCGCACGAGCTGGGACTTCGCGCGCAGGAGCTCCTGGATCTCGGCCGCGTACGTCTCGAGCTGCTTCACGCGGAGCTGGTCGCGGACGATCGTGGCGACATCCTCGTCGTAGCCGCCTTCGATCAGGGAGTCGTAGGTTTCGTCGGCATCGCTGCTCATGCGGGTATGGTATCAGATTCGTGCCGACTTGACCGGCTGCGCACGACGAGGGAGCTTTAGGCCAAGGGGGCACCTATGCTGTTTGGCAGTATCATCGTTCTCATCGTCGCAGGGCTCGCGGGATGGTGGTTCGGTTCGTATCGGGCCTCTCCGGCCTGGACCGTGTACGTCACGCGAGCCAACGGTGGCCACCCTCGCTGGCGCTGAGACCGGTCATGGTGTAGGCTGGACGGCGGAGGCACCATGGCAGCATCGGCACGGCCCAACATCCTCTGGATCTGCAGCGATCAGCAACGCTTTGACACGCTCGGCGTGACCGGGAACGAGCACATCCGCACCCCCAACCTCGATCGGCTCGCTGCGGAGGGTACGCTCTTCAACCGGGCGTATTCGCAGGCGCCCATCTGCACGCCCAGCCGCGCGAGCTTCCTCACCGGTATGTACGCGAGCACGGTGCACGCGTGCACGAACGGCAACGACCAGTGGGCGGAGGCCGCGCCGCTGCTGCCGGCGATGCTCCGCGACGGCGCCGGTTACGACTGTGGGCTCGCCGGCAAGCTCCACCTCGCCGGCGCTCAGGGTCGGATCGAGCCGCGACCGGTCGACGACGGGTACCGTTTCTTCAGCTGGAGCCACCATCCTGTGGACGATTGGGACGAGGGCCACGACTACGCCGACTGGATCAGGGAGCAGGGTCTCGACCCCGCGAAGATCTACGACGAGCGCGGTTTCTACCCCGCAGAGATCCACCAGACGACCTGGTGCACCGACGAGGCGATCCGGTTCATCGACGAGGAGCGCGACGGGCCGTGGCTGATGAGCGTCAACTACTTCGACCCGCACCCCGCCTTCGACCCTCCCGACAGCCACCGGTCGCGCTACGACCCCGACGCGATGCCCGGTCCGCACTATCGCGAGTCAGACCTCGCCGCGCAGGCGGTGCTCGAGGGCGTCGACTTCCAGTCGCCGCCGCGCGAGCCGGACGCGTTCGACGCGAAGACGCTCCAGGCGGCCTATTACGCGATGATCGAGCTCATCGACGAGAACGTGGGGCGGCTGCTCGAGCACCTCGAGCGTACCGGCGAGCGCGAGAACACGATCGTCATCTATATGAGCGACCACGGCGAGAGCCTGGGTGACCACGGCCTGTTGCTGAAGGGATGCCGATTCTACGAGGGCCTGGTCCGCGTGCCGCTCATCATCGCCGGTCCCGTGTTCCAGGCCGGGCAGCGTTCAGAGGCGCTCGTCGAGCTCACCGATCTCGCACCCACGCTGTTCGAGGCGGCCGGTATGGAAGCTCCCGAGCGGTTCGTGGGACGGTCGCTCGTACCCATGCTCCGCGGCGAGATTCCGCCCGAACGTCACCGCAATCACGTCCGCAGCGAGTACTACCACACGCTGAGCCGGAAGGCTCCCGGACGCGACGAGTTCAACGGAAGCTACGGTACGATGATCCGCGACGACCGCTACAAGCTCGTCGCCTACCACGGCCATCCGGTGGGCGAGCTCTTCGACCTCGCCGCCGACCCGTGGGAGCACGAGAACCTCTGGGGCGACCCCGCGCACGCGGAGGTGCGCTTCCGACTGCTCAAGCAGAGCTTCGACGACACCGCCTTCGCCGTGGATCTGGGACCCGAGCAGACGCGGTACTTCTGATCGTTCGCGCGGCTGCAATTGACTTTCCGCCTCGGCGAGCGCACTTTAGCGTGACTCATGAACCTCACCCGCAACGAACACATCCGCAACGTCGCGATCATCGCGCACGTTGATCACGGGAAGACCACCCTCGTCGACGCGATGTTCCGCACCTCCGGCCTCTTCAGGCAGGGCCAGGTCGTCGAGGAACGGCTGATGGATCGCATGGACCTCGAGCGCGAGCGCGGCATCACGATCGCCGCCAAGAACTGCGCGATCGGCTGGGACGGCGTCAAGATCAACATCATCGACACGCCGGGCCACGCCGACTTCGGCGGCGAGGTGGAGCGGGCGCTGTCCATGGCCGACGGAGCGTTGCTGCTCGTCGACGCGGCCGAAGGGCCGCTGCCGCAGACGCGCTTCGTTTTGCGCAAGACGCTCGAGGCCGACCTTCCGGTGATCGTCGTGATGAACAAGCTCGACCGACGCGACGCCCGTCCGGACGTCGTTCTCGACCAGGTCTCCGACCTCTTCATCGACCTCGACGCCTCCGACGACCAGTTTCACTTTCCGCTGTTGTACGCCGTGGCGCGAGACGGTGTGGCCGCGTACGAGGCTTCCGGCGTCGGTTTCGTGGGCGGGGCGTTCGCGAGCATCCCTCCCGATGCGACGCTCACGCCGCTTCTGGACACGATCGTGCGCGAGATCCCGCCTCCGGTAGTCGACCCGGAGAAGCCGTTTCAGATGCTCGTCTCCGACCTCGGTTACTCCGACTATCTGGGGCGCCTCGCGATCGGGAGGATTCATAACGGCGAGGTGCGTTCTGCGGATCGTCTGGTTCGCATCGGGGCCGATGGCGCCGCAGCGGGCCTGCGTGTGAGCCGGCTTCAGATCTACGAAGGCCTGTCGATCGTCGAAACAGAGCTTGCGCAACCCGGCGACGTTGCGGTGCTCTCCGGGATCGACGAGGTGCACATTGGCGACACGATCTGCACGGCCGACGCGCCGGTGGCGCTTCGGCGTATCACCGTCGACGAGCCCACCGTCACGATGCTCTTCGCCCGGAATAACGGTCCGCTCGCCGGCACCGAAGGTCGCTTCGTCCAGTCGACCCGAATCCGCGAGCGTCTGGAGAAGGAGACGCTCAGCAACGTCTCGCTGCGCGTGGAAGACGCTCCCGATCAGGACGGCTTTCTCGTCAAGGGGCGTGGTGAGTTCCAGATGGCGATCCTGATCGAGACGATGCGCCGCGAAGGCTACGAGATCTGCGTTGGGCGTCCGCAGGTGATCACCCGTACCGGCTCCGACGGCACGGTCGAAGAGCCGATCGAGCGGCTGTTCGTCGACTGCGCGGAAGAATTCACCGGCGTGGTCACCGAGAAGCTCTCCGTCCGCAAGGGCCGCCTCATGAACCTGACGAACCATTCGCGCGGGCGGACCCGGCTCGAGTTCTCCGTGCCGTCGCGCGCGCTGATCGGCTTCCGCGACGAGCTGCTCACCGATACGCGCGGCACCGGCATCATGAACGCGTATCTCGAGGGCTACGAGCCGTGGCGCGGCGACATGCCGACCCGCAAGACAGGCTCGCTCGTCTCAGACCGCGCGGGCCGATCGGTTCCCTACGCGCTGTTCAACCTTGAGCCGCGGGGGCAACTCTTCATAGGTCCCGGGACCACCGTGTACGAGGGGATGCTCGTGGGCGAGCACAACCGCGATACGGACCTGGACGTCAACCCGTGCAAGACGAAGAAGCTGAGCAACATGCGGGCCGCCGGCCGCGACGAGAACGTCATCCTCACGCCGCACCGAGAAATGACCCTGGAGATGGCGATCAACTTCGTAAGCGACGACGAGCTCGTGGAGATCACGCCGAAGTCGATCCGGATGCGAAAAGCGGTGCTCACGCAGGCCGATCGGAAGAAGCTGCGCTGATCGGCGGCCACGAGACTTTATTGCGACCGCGTACGCTTTCTACCATACTGACGCGGTGAATCCTCCGTTTGCCCGGCCCGATCTCCGCTCCTCCTACCGGTACCTCCTCGGCTGGATCGCGCTGGGCGCGGTCGCCGGCGTCACGGGGGCGTCCGTCCTCGCGCTGTTCACCTGGCTCGTCGACGCCGGACAGCGCGTGCTCCTCGCGTCGGGCGTTCCGATCCCGGTCGTCGCGGTGGCAGCCGCGCTGATCGTGGGAGGGATCGTCTACCGCGTGTCGCCGGACGCCGCCGGCGAGGGAGTCCCTTCGTATCTCTACGCGCTCAATCGGGCGCGCGCGCGCTTTCCGTTGCTGGTCACGTTGATGAAGTTCCCTGCGGCCGTGATCACGCTCGTGGGCTTCGGTAGCGGCGGCGTCGTGGGTCCGGTCGGGCGCGTGTCCTCCGGGCTGGTCTCCTTGATAGGGCGGCTGCACGATGACGAACGCCTGCGCGAGGAGCGCTCGCACACCGCCGCGGTCTGCGGCATGGCGGCGACGGTGGCTGCGCTGTTTCACGCTCCCATTGGCGGGGGTATCTTCGCGGTCGAGATCGTGCAGCGAGCGAACATGCGCTACCGAGATCTTTTCCCGGCCGTTCTGGCCGCGGCCGTGTCGGTGGGCTTCTCGCGCGCGATGGGCTGGGAACCGCTGATCGAGATCGCCGACCAGTCGTCGACGATCGATCTGGGGTTCCTGCCGTGGACGATCGCCTTCGCGCTCGCGGTCGGGTTGATCGGGACGCTCTACGTGCGTGGGTACGGGCTCGCGGTGCGGGTCTTTCGGCGCGACCAGGGGCGGGTCGTGCTCAAGGTCGTGGTCGGTATGGCCGCGGCGTCGGCTCTCGTCTGGCTGGTCAACCCGGCGCTTCTGGGTACGGCCGCCGGCATGACCGCGGCTCTCGCAAACGGCGAGCTCGACCTGCTGTTCGGCGCGTTCGCGGCGACGACACCGATCGCGCTCGTGGCGATCGCGATGATGGTGGTGCGGATGGCGGCCTCGTACCTGACCACCGGCTCCGGCATGAGCGCCGGGCTCACCGCCCCGGCGATCCAGCTGGGCATGCTCGCGGCGGTCGCGGCGGCTGAGCTCGTTCGGGCGGTAGCGGGGGCGGACCTCACCGGTGCCTTTCTCGCGGTCGGATTCGCCGGCATGCTCGCCGGCTCGATGAACGTTCCCATCGCGGCGGCGGTGCTCGCCGTCGAAGTGTTCGGAACCGGCCTGGGGATGCCCGCGATCTTCGCGTCGATCATCGCGTTCCAGATGAACCGGCACAGCACGATCTACGACTTCGCGCTCGCCGGCTCCGGTCACATGGAGGAGGCGGGACCGGCGTAGCTCAGGCAGGCCCGCCGCCTCGCGAGGCGGCGATCTTGACGAGTCGGGCGGCGCGGTCGTCGACCTCGAGCCGCACCGGCGGCCCATCCTTGATCCGGATCGATGCCGTGCGGGTGGGACCTCGCAGCAGCCGACGAATGAGGCCGCCTTGCGGGGGCAGATCGACCCGTTCGATCTCGTCGAACCGCACGGTCAGGCGATGGTGGGCGACGCTGCCGGAGCGGAGCAGCTTGCCGAGCACGTTCGGGCCCTCTCCGTAGACGACGACGAGCGACGAGGCGGTGAGGATGAGAAGCCCCCACAGCGGGTGGCCCTTCCGCCCGGGGGTGAGGTACTGGACGAGCTCCTGCTCCTCGATCTGCTCGTCGATGTCGTCGAGCATGCCCTGGAGCGTCTGCGTGTCGTCGTGCCGATCCGTGCGACCCCGTGCCATCGTCGCTCCTATCGGATCCTCAGCAGCTCGATCGCGAAGACGAGGTCGGACCGGCCCGGGATGTTCCGACGACCTTGCCGCCCGTACCCCATCTCCCACGGAACGACCGCGAGTACCCGGCTGCCGTCGTTCATGACCTGGATGACCTCGTTCCAGCCGTCGATCACGCGACGACCACCCACGGTGAACTCGAACGGCTTTGAAACGCCGTCCGGGCGCGTAGAGTCGACGGGCGTTCCATCGGTCAACCAGAGGTAGTAGTGAACGCGGACGTCGTCGTCGTACCACGCGGTCTCGCCCTCGCCCGGCCGGAGGACGACGTAGCGCACACCGTCGTCGGTCTCCTGCATCTCCCAGGAATCGAAGTCGGGCATCTCTCCGCGGTCGATCTGCTCGAGCGCGCGCGCCTTCATCTCGCCGGTGACTTCGACGCGGTCGGCGGCGGCCGGTGAGCAGCCGATCAGCGCAACGATTGCGACCCCAACTGCGAGAAACCCCATGAACGCCGTGCGGCGATTGTTGGTGTCCGGCATGCTTCCTCCCTATCGAGTGTGCGTGACGACAAAGATACCACGACATCCCCCCGTCGGGGCGGTAGGGGCAGTCGATGTGCCGGGCGAGCAGCGGGCGGACACCACGCTTCACGAGCTCACGGTCTCGATCCGGCTCGCCGGTGGACGCGCCCAGCAGAAGATCGGCCTTCCTGTTTCTGAAGAGCGCGCTACCGCCGGTGCCGTAGACCAGCACCAGGTCCTCGACCGAATCGAGGATCCGCTCGTGGAGCAGGCCCGGCGAGAGCTTGAGAAACCCGTAGCGCCGGATCGAGTAGACCATCGCCGCCATCCAGAAGGCGAACACGATGGGCGATTGCGAGGGTAGCTCCCATCCCGGGATGAGCGGGACGAGGTAGTACTCGACCATAACGATGATGATGGTAATCACGATCACCGCGAGCAGGAGGCGCGCCTGCCTGCGCTCGCGGTTCAACGTCGTTCTGCGGTAGTAGCGGACCTAGAACCCCGCCGGAACGATCCAGCACACGAGAACGAACGACATCCACGCGAGGTTGAGGGGGCTGTCGAAGGCCGGCGCGATCACCACGCCTCCGTCGGCAGCTTCGAGTGCCCGCATGGAGAACGGGTGCAGGAAATTCGTGACCGCCAACGCCGTGGCGATCGCGTAGATACTCACCGTCGCGATCACCGGCAGCCTGCGCTTGCACGACACGGCGTAACCGAAGTGGAAGTTGAGCGGAAAGAACGCGAGCATTCCTATGCAGGAGAGCGGAAGCAGCGTCCGGGCGACGTTGAGGCTCTCGGTGTTGTAGACGAAGTACGCCGTCAGCGTCCACTGGCAGAGCGCGAGCGCCGATAGGACGAGCAGCGTGTGCTCGCACCCGCGAACGCTCATCCGCCGCACGATGACGACGAGGACGAGGTAGAAGGCCGCGGTGGCGATGTACACGATGTTGAGCACGGCCACGCGTTATGGTAGCCCCGCTCAACGCCGAAAACAAGGCAGAAAAGTGCGGATAACTGTACCTTCGTACAATACGCTAACCTCCAACGGGTGGTACGCTCGTAGGTGCAGGAGGCAGAGATGAAACGTCTCGGCGGTGCTCTGGTGGTGATGCTCATCCTCGCGTCGCTCGCGCAGGCGCAATCGGGTGTGAGCCTGGGCGTCGCGGCGACACCGGAGGTCCCGCTCGCCGTGGGCGCGAAGGCCGGCAACTACTACCCGTGGGGCATGGGCGGTCGGCTCGACGCGCTCGTCGCGCTGCCGTCCGTGGGATGGGTGACACCGGCGCTCGAGACGGGATACTCGTTCGTTCCGCTGGATCTCGGACAGACCGACCGGTACACCTCCGCGGCCAACCTCTCGCTCGTTCGCGTGGGGCCATCCGTGCGGGCGGCGGTGGGTGTAGGGGACCGATTCTCGTTCTTCGCGCGCGCGCACGCATCCGGTTACTACGGCGTGCTCACCGGGGACACGACCGGCGACGCCACCGGGCTCTCGCTCGGCGCGGGCGGAGGCGTCGGCTTTCTGCTCTCGCCGTCGGTCGGGCTCGAGCTCGCCGCCGGCTACGACACCTACCTGAAACTCTACGACGCGGTCACGATCGGCCTGTCGACGACCGTGCGCCTCGCCGGCGACGGCAACGCGTCCATTCCCCGGGCCGATTTCGCGCCCGGCGGAAGCGGGCCGATCGAGGGATACGTTCGCTTCGCCGCGGTCGAGCTCGACCGCGTCTTTCCGGTCCTCTACAAGTATTACGACGACCATCCCATGGGTCGCGCGACCATCGTCAACGACGGCCGGCGCGCGATCGAGGACGTGGAGGTGAGGCTCGGCCTGCGGCAGTTCATGGACGCGCCCAAGCTGAGCGCGCGCGTCGAGCGGCTCGAACCGGGCGAGGAGCGCGAGGTCGACGTGTACGCGCTGTTTACCGAGGAGATCCTGTCGATCACCGAGGGCGCAAAGGTTGCCGCCGAGCTCACCGTGGACTACACCGTCGACGGCCGGCCGGGCGCCGACGCCGAGACGGTCACGCTCAATACCTACGACCGGAACGCGATGCGGTGGGACGACGACCGGAAGATCGCCGCCTTCGTGACCGCACGCGACGAGGAGGTGCAGCGCTTCGCGCGCAACAACGCCTCCATCGTCGACGATCGCGGGATCGACGCGGTCCGCCGCGAGCTCCAGCTCGCGATGGTCTTCCTCGCCGCGATGGCCGAGCACCGATGCGCGTACGTCGTCGACCCGTCGTCGGCCTACTTCGAGATGTCGCAGGACGGACAGGCGGTCGATTCGGTCCAGTTCCCTCGTCAGACGCTCCAGTACCGAGCCGGCGACTGCGACGATCTGTCGGCGGCCTACGCCGCGCTCCTCGAATCGGCCGGCGTTTCCACGGCGTTCGTCACCGTTCCTGGCCACATCTACGTCGCCTTCCGGCTCGAGATGGGCGCGAGCGAGGTGGCCCGGGCGTTCGCGCGCGCGGAAGACCTCATCGTGCGCGACGATGGGACGGTCTGGGTCCCGGTGGAGACGACGCTGCTGCGCGAGGGGTTCCTCGTCGCCTGGGCCGAGGGCGCGAGCGAGTGGCGCAAGCACACAGCCGACGGCAAGGCAATGCTCTATCCCACCGCGGAGGCGTGGCGCACGTACGAGCCGGTCGCCTTTGGGGTGAGCCAGTTCGAGGTCGATGTCCCGCCGCGTGACGACGTGACCGAGTCGTTCGCAGGCGAGCTCGACCGGTTCGTGACGCAGGAGGTATCGGCGCGCGAACAGGCTTTTCTGGACAGGCTCCGCACCCGCCCGACCGACGTCCGAACGCGTAACCGGCTGGGCGTGCTCTACGCGCGCTACGGCATGTACGACGAGGCGGAGGAGCAGTTTCGCACGGCGGTGCGGTCGCGCGACTACGCGCCGGCGCTCGTAAATCTGGGCAACATCGCGCTGCTGCGCGAAGATTTCCGCGCGGCGCGGGATGCCTACGAACGCGTCCTCGCGCAGGATGAGAATGACGAGGCGGCGCTCCTGGGTATCGCGCGGGTCGCCTATGTGGACGAAGAGTACGAGGCCGCCGAAGAGGCGCACGCGCGGCTCGCGGCGGCGGACCCGGAGCTCGCCGAGCGGTTTGCGTACCTCTCCGGCGGCGGGTCGTCGAGCGGCCGCGCGTCGGACGCGGGGCGGCTGGGGTCTACGGTGGTGTGGGACGAGTCGGACGACGTGTCGACCGAGCGCGATGCGACCGGCGGACGAACCGAGCCCGATGGAGGACTATTCAAATGAAGACGTTGAAGCGTGGTGGGATCGTGGCTGCCGGAATCGCGGTGGCGTTGCTGCTGGGCACGTGCGGCGGTGCAGAGGAGTTGTTCCAGAGCGTCGAGGAGCGGGTGGCGGAGGCGGTCTCTGTTGAGACCTATTCGGTGACCTACGATGGGAACGGCAAAGACAGTGGGACGGTGCCGGTGGATGACCGGGCATACCAGGAAGGGGCGATGGTTAGCGTTCTCGGAAATACCGGCGGCCTTCAGCGAGAAGACCATGCGTTTGTAGGGTGGAACACCGAACCCGGCGGAGATGGAACATCCTACACCAGTGGGAGGACTTTCATGATGGGCGCACAGGACGTTACGCTTTTCGCACAGTGGAATCAGAGCGTCCACAGTTTGATGTTCGACAAAAATGATGCCGTTGCAACCGGTTCGATGCCGAACGTGGATCTTGCCGAGGGTCAGGTTGTCAACCTCCCGGCGTGTGACTTCGCGAAGGTGAACTGGGTATTTGCGGGGTGGTCGACTACTGGGTCGGGTACTGTTCAGTACTCAGACGAAGATACATACACCATGGGAACCTCGGACAGCACTCTCTTCGCTCAGTGGGAACCGACGTTCGACGTTGCCTATGACGGCAACGGATCGACAAGCGGATCGGTTCCAATCGACACTGCGCGTTACAGCGAGGGCGATTTCGTGACCGTTGGTGGCAATCCCGGAGGGCTTGAGAACATTGACGGAGTCACTACCGCCCATTTTTTCGACGGCTGGGAAGACAACAGTGGAGCGGTGTTCTACGAGGGCGAAACGTTCAGTATGCCGTCGCACGACGTCACGCTTCGCGTGAACTGGAGTCCGTACGGCATCGGCGATGAGGGACCGGCGACTGGGGTGGTGTTTTACGACAAAGGGAGCTACTCGGACGAGTGGCGGTACCTCGAAGCTGCCCCGTACGACCAGAGTAGCGGGATAAGGTGGGGCACGGAGGATCTGGACATTACGGGTGACGCCGACTACCTGCCTCCGGAGCTACTAGAGATTGGCTATGGTAAATCGAACACTTACTGGATCGTCTTGGACGATCCGGATGATCAGAACGCGGCGACCGAGTGCCAAGAAAGGACCAGTATAGGAGGCAAGCAGGACTGGTTCCTGCCGTCATACGACGAGATTGCAGAGATGCAGAAGTTCAAAAACATCATTGGAGGCTTCTCCGAACGCGACTACTGGAGTTCAACGGAGGACAGCTTTATGGATGGATACGCCGCCCTGGGTTACGATTTCCTCGCTGGGCAGGAGATTCGCTCGGGCAAGAGCGGCCAAATGGCCGTGCGCGCTGTCAGGAGGTTCTAGTTCGATTCGGCAAAACCGCGTGAGGAATTGGGCTTTCCGCGTCAGGCGCTGCCACCGTTGGCCGTGCGCTCGATGATGCCTTCGTGATTCGGTGTCCCTAGACGAGCGGCCCGGTCCGATGCTCGAGCCCTCCGTTCGCCTGACAGAGCCGGGGAATAATGACCAACACTGTGTCCGCGGGCGGCCATGGCGCGAGGAAGCTCTGTGCCCACCCCCGAACGCCCGGTCCTCGCCGGGCCATGGAAGTTGATCGGTCCGAACCCCGACCTCTCGCACCACCTGCCCGGCGACGCCGCTCACCGGCTCGCGTTCGAGCGCGGGCTCGCGAAGGATCACAACGCGGCGGTCGACCATCACATCGTCCGCGCCGACGAGACCGCCAGCGAGAGCGCGAACGACTGGTTCGGGCAGGAGTACATCCAATCGCCATAGTCCCTGCACGACGATGCAGTGTACTCCCTGTTCTGCGGCGGGCATCGGGCGGGGTTCAGGCCGATGGAGTCCAGAGACCCGGCAAACCACCCGCAGTCGGGCAAAATTGTATGCAAATCAAACATTAAATATTGAATTTGCATACCCTATCGACTACACTACCAGTGTGACCCACCCCTACGTCCGACGGGACCTGGAACCCCGCATCCTGACCGCCGCCGAACAGTTTCCGGTCATCGTCGTGACCGGGCCGCGGCAGACCGGCAAGTCGACGCTGCTCAAGGAACTGTTTCCGGACTACCCGTACGTGACCCTCGACGATCCGGTCGTCCGCAGGACGGCGGTAGAGGATCCCGGGCTCTTCGTGGACCGGTGTCCGGACCGGTGTATCGTGGACGAGGTACAGTACGCGCCCGATATCCTTCCGTACATCAAGATGCGGGTGGACAGGGAGCCGTCGAAGACCGGAGTCTTCTTCCTGACCGGTTCAGAGGTCTTTCCGCTGATGCAGGGCTTGAGCGAGAGCCTCGCCGGGCGGGCGGCGATCTTTGAGCTTCTCGGGCTCAGCGGAAGCGAGTACCCGGTCGGTTCCGCCGACGTGTCGGGGCTGTTCCAGCGTTGCTTCGCGGGAGCCTATCCCGATCCGTTGGTACACGAGGTCGAACGGAGCGTGTACTACGGTGCCTACGTTCAGACCTATGTCGAGCGGGACGTTCGCCGCGTGGAGAGCGTACGCGACGTGGTTGTCTTCCAGCGCTTTCTCGAGCTTGTGGCCGCACGCGTCGGCGCGTTGCTCAATCTGTCTGAACTGGCGAAGGAGGCAGGCGTCAGCCAACCGACGGCGAGGCGCTGGATGTCCATCCTGGAGACCTCTCGGATTGTCTACCTCCTGCGTCCCTTCCATCGAAATATCACCAAGCGAACCACCAAGGCTCCCAAAGTCTACTTCACCGACACAGGGCTGCTCTCGTATCTGCTCAGGTATCCGGACTGGCGCAGCCTTTCAAGTGGACCTCAGGCCGGCGCGATCCTCGAGAACTACGTCGTCGTGGAATTCCTGAAGGAAAAGCTCAATCACGGGTATCTCTACGAGCTCTTCTTCTATCGCGACAGCAACCAGAACGAGATCGACCTGGTCATCGACCGGGGGCGTTCCACCCAACTCTGCGAGATCAAGCTTGCGAAGACCGTTCGTCCGCGGCACTACTCGACGCTGGTCCGGCTCGCTCCGCAGTTCCCGGAACCGCGCGGCTACCTTGTCAGCCTGTACCCGGACCAGACGCCGCTGGATCGTACGGTGGAAAACGTTCCGTTCTCTGCGATCGCCGAGCTTGCGCGGCCCCGCTGACCAATCCCCGCCTCCCGGGCTACCTTGGCCCGAGGAGGCCCCATGCCCATTCCCGAAAGCCCTGTCCTCGCCGGCCCGTGAAAGCTGATCGGTCCGAACCCGGATCTCTTGTACGTCTTCTCAGGCGACGCCGCGCACCGGCTCGCATTCGAGCGCGGGCGACTGCGCGAGCATAACGCCGCGGTCGACCACCACATCGTCCGCGACGACCTGGAGGCAGAACCGTGGGAGTCGACCGGCGAGATCATTCGCGCCGACGAAGCGGCGCGCGAGAGCGTGGACGACTGGTTCGGCCAAGAGTACTACATGTTCTACGGTGGTCACCGGGTGGGCTCTACTACGGATGCGGCGTTATCGCCAAGACGGTGATCGCTCCCGCCTCGGGACCGTAGCACCAGAACACGCGGTATGCGGCGGGCGTGCGGTGCTCGGCGTAGGCTCCACATACCTTGGCGCGCAGGGTGCGGGACAGACCGGTGTACTCGTGTGTCTGCAGCGACGGATGGCGTGAAGAGAAGGCGGAAGGTCACGGTTGGAGACTGTCGTCGGTGTACTGGGCGAAGCTTCCCAGGTCGTGGACCGAGCCCTCTGCCGCCTGCTGAATGCCGGCCCGGAGCTGTTCCAGGGCAGCCTTGTTCTCATACAGCCAGGCTTCCCGTTGTGGCACCTCCTGGTACGGTTCCAGGATGATTCGACCTTCATCGTCTACCGTTACTCGGAGGCTGCTGACCCCGTCGAGCAGGTTTCCGAGCGAGATGCGCCGCTTGCTGTCCGGCCTGACGGTTCTGATTCTGTGTTGCGGCATGGCAACCTCCTCTGCTTGAGGATACGTTTAGGTGGGAAAAACCCAAGTGGGAAAACTGAGTTTAAGCCGCTATCCCACCTGCCGTGCCTGCACCTTGTAGTATGCAAATCCAAAACCCCATATTGAATCTGCATGAAAAATCTGCGACAATACCACCATGTCACGCCCGTATGTTCGTCGAGACATCGAGCGTGGCATCGTCACCGCCGCCGGGCAATTTCCCGTTGTGGTGGTAACCGGACCCCGGTAGACCGGGAAGGCTACGCTGCGCACCACGCTTTTCCCGGACTACGCCTATGTCACTCTGGACGATCCGGTGGTCTTTCAGCGCTTCCTCGAGCTCGTGGCCGCACGCGTGGGCCAACCGACGGCGAGGCGCTGGATGTCCATCCTGGAGAACTACGTCGTCGAGTTCTTGAAGGAAAAGCTCAATCGCGGGCATCTCTACGAGCTCTTCTTCTATCGCGACAGCAACCAGAACGAGATCGACCTGGTCATCGACCGCGGCACTACTCCACGCTGGTCCGGCTCGCTCGCGGGAAGGAGAGCTCGTATCGTGCCTCCCGGCGTGCTTCCCGTCAGTCTGCGAGCGTCGCCAGTACGTTCCAGAGGTCGTGTTTGAGCTGCATGGGTTCAGTTCCAATCGAGAGGACCACTCTTCGGCCGAATCGCTCCGGCGATGGGTCAATGTGTTTGAGCGGTGAGAAGTAGTACTCCCAGGCTCGCAGGTCGCTTTTCAGAAAGCGCTACCTACCAAACATTTTGTTGGTCACAAGCGCGCTCGAGTATTACTTTCACCGAAAATGGGGATTTCAGCGCTCCTCCGTACGTAAAGGAAGCACAATGATGAAAAAGGGATCGCCGATGCTGTTGTTCAGCGTCGTGTTCATGGATATGGTCGGCTTCGGGTTCATCATCCCGCTTCTGCCGGACTACGTTGCCCGGTTCGGCGGCGCGCCCGCTCTCGTTGGTGCGCTCGCAAGCGTCTATGCGCTCGGCCAGTTCATTGCCGCGCCGCTCGTCGGTCGATTGAGCGACCGGTACGGGCGCAAACCGCTCTTGTTACTCTCGATCGGCGGAACCTTCCTCTCGCTCGTGCTTCTCGGGTTCGCGTGGGCGCTGCCGCTCGTCTTCCTGAGCCGCATCCTCGACGGTCTCACTGGCGGTAACATCACCGTCGCGCAATCGTACATCGCCGATGTAACCGACGAAAAGGATCGCGCGAAGGGACTCGGGCTGATCGGCGCGGCGTTTGGACTTGGGTTCATCGCGGGCCCGCTGTTCGGGGGACTGCTATCGCAGGTCAGCCTCTCGGCGCCGGCGTTCGCGGCGGCGGGGATCGCCGCCTTCAATCTCGTGCTTATCTCGGTCGTGCTCCCCGAGAGCCTGACCGACGAGCGGCGCGTTGAGATGGCCAACAACCCTCGCCGGCGATTCAGCCTGAAACTGCTCGTCGAAGCGCTTCGTTCTCCCAGGATGGGTCTCGTGCTCCACACGACGCTCTTCTACAGTTTCGCGTTTACGATGTTCCAGACCATCTTCAGTGTGTTTGCGCAGCAGCGCCTGGGGGTTGAGGCGGCCACCCGCGGCTACCTTCTCGCCTATGTCGGAGTCCTCGTCGCGATCGTCCAGGGAGGGCTCATCGGCATGCTGACGAACCGGTGCCGCGAGAGGAGATCGGCGGTACGCTCGGCCTGGCAACGTCGATCGAGAGCTTCAACAGGGTCGTCGCTCCGGCGATCGCCGGCGCTTTGCTCCCGCTCCTTGGGACGTGGGCTCCCGGAGTTGTCGGTGCCGCGATCATGCTCTGGGTGTTCAGCTTCGTCTGGCGCAAGATCGTACGAACGGGGGTCTTTGACGCCCCGAATCCACGCTTGAACGTTGCAGAGCTTGCCGGTACCGGGCTATGAAACCAAGCGTGACACACTCGTGCTGGAGAGCTATATGAAGGGGTTCGTGATCACCGGTAGCAGCAGAGGAATCGGGTTGGGACTCGCGGAGAGCTTCTTGCGGTTGGGTGCGGGCGTCACCCTCAACGGTAGATCGTTCGAAGCCCTCGCCGCAACCGCCGAGCGGCTGCGTTCCGAGTACGGCACGGATCGCGTGTTGCGATGCGGCACATGATCGATCAAGGCTCCGGTCACATCTACAACATGGAAGGATTCGGCAGTAATGGCCGGGTACGCGCTGGAATCACCGTCTACGGCGCCTCCAAGGCTGCGATCAGGTTTCTCAGTCGATCGCTCGCGCAGGAGGTGAAGGGAACACCGGTCAAGGCAAGCGCGCTCAGCCCCGGCATGGTCATCACCGACTTCATACTCGATCAGTACCGTGACGAACCCGATGAGCTCGAGCGTGTCAAGCCGATCTTCAACATCATCGCCGATCGTGTGGAAACCGTTACTCCCTGGCTGGCGAAGAAGGTGCTCCACAACGATCGTTCCGGTCGGCTCATCAACTGGCTGAACGGTCCGAAGCTCTTCTGGCGGTTCGCCACCGGCTGGATGCGCCGGCGCGATCTTTTCGCCGATCCCTCCTCCCAGTAGAACGGCTCGCGTGGAATCCACCACGCTGAACCACTTTGTACGCGTCATCTGGTGCTCCTCGTCGGACTGTGCCTTCGGGTGCAGCCGGAACAACGAAGTACCTTTGAAATCGCACGAAACCGGCGCGAAACAGTCGTTGACCGCTGCAACGGCCGAACCTATCATGCCGTCACAGACGTCGTCGGTACGTGCGCCAAGCTCGGCTCTCGCGCGCGTGCTCGCGCCGGTCAGGGGGAATGACATGAAGAAAGGTATCGTCTTGCTGATCGTGTTCGTGACGGCGCTCGTTGCCGCCGCCCCGCTCCCCGCGGGTGGTGATCAGGAGCCCGCAGAGCAGCAACCACAGCGCCCGCGGGGGCAGTCGGAAATGGAGGCGCCCACCTCACCGCCACAGCGTGAGTTCGCCGTCGGCGAGTTTCACATCGGCAACGCAATCTCCAGCGTGGGCACCTGGACGACGGGGTGGATCTTTGCCGATCTGATGAAGTACGCCGGCTACGAGGCGGAGATTGGCGATACGCGGCCGAGTCGGATGTGGGCGCCGATCGTGGACGGCATGTGGATGGGCAGTCGTATCCACGATGTCCGGACCGATGAGCTCGGGTGGCCGACGTCGATGGAGCTCACCGGCGGCACGCGCGCCGACCGACTGGTCGCCGGCGTTGCGAACGCGCTCGGGCTGCCGAACGCCTTTCCCGACGGTATCTACCGGGTGCTCTACGAGGGCACCGGCGAGCTCGCCTTCGACGGCGCCGGGGTCGTTGCCGAGCCGACGCCCGGTGAGATCCGGATCGAGTACTCCGGGAGCACCGAGCTGCTCGTTTCGATTCTGGAGACCGATCCGGAAGGCACGGGCGACTACCTGCGCAACATCCGCATCCTGATGCCGGGGGCAACCGACGGGCAGCGGTTCACCGAGGAGTACCTCGACTACCTGCGCCCCTTCGCCGTGATCCGGCCCATGCACTTCTGGGGCGAGCAGCTGATCTACGGCCCGCGGATAGCCTGGAAGGATCGCAAGCAGGAGGAGTACTCGCACTGGGGCGGCGCACTCGGCGCACCCTACGATGTGGCGATCGATCTGGCCAACCAGTCGCAGTCCGACCTCTGGGTTAACCTGCCGATCGCCGCGAGCGAGGATTGGGCGCGGCGCCTCGCCGAGCTCACGCTCGCCGAGCTCGACGCCGACCGTCGCCTCTACATCGAACTCGGGAATGAGATCTGGAACCGGGCCGAGCCGTACTCGGCTGGCTTCGACTATGCGCTCGAGCACGCGCGAGATCGCTGGCCCGGCGTCGAGGGCACTGTCCGGCCCTACTCGGTCGGCGATGAGGTGCACGAGGCGATGCTCGCGTTCAGCTGGCAGGGTGCGCGTACCGTCGAGCTGGGGGCTATCTTCCGCGAGGTATGGGGCGACGAGTCCGAGCGCGTCGTGGTGGTGCTCGCCGGACAGATCGGCGCCTCGGCTCCCTACTGGCACCCGTCGACTTACCTGCTCGGCTCTCCGGTGTGGGTAGGTGAAGAGGGTGCCGAGCCTGCGGGTGAGCAGGTGGACGCATTTGCCGTGGCACCATACATCAGCGATCCTCCGGAGCCGTTCGGGTTCTCCCGCGGGAGCGCCCAAGCCTTCCTCTCCGATGCGATCACATCGGTGCGTGGAGAAGGCGCGTGGAGCGAGTCCAGCGAGGAGCCGGGCCTACGCTACTTGATCCGGTGGGACAAGCAGCTTGCCGCTCGCTACGGGCTGCCGCTGGTCGCCTACGAGGGCGGTCAGCACTTTACCGGCAGCCGGTTCACGCGCGATGAGGTAAACACCCACCCGATGATGTACGACCTCTATCGGACGCTCTTCGACGTGTGGCAGGAGGAGGGTGGCGGCCTGCTAAATCACTTTGCCGGAATTCGCCCGCGCGGGCAGAGCCCTCCGGGACAGGAGCCGAGCTACTTCCAGAGTGAGAACTTCGGCATCAAGGAAACGCAGATGCAGCGGCCCGGGGAGGCGCCCAAGTGGCGCGCGGTGCTCGACGAGATGATCGAGATCGGGCAGATTCCGGCGCCATAGCGTGCGAATCGCGATGCCGGTGTACGAGGGCGCGCCTCACGCGCTACCATAGGACCGAGGAGGCGCCATGCCCACTCCCGAACGCCCTGTCCTCGCTGGCCCGTGGAAGCTGATCGGTCCGAACCCCGACCTCTCGCACGTCTTCTCTGGCGACGGCGCCCATCGCACCGCGTTCGAGCGCGGGCGGCTGCGCGAGCACAACGCCGCCGTCGACCACCACATCGTCCGCGACGACGGCGGTATCTTCCACCTCTGGGGGTGCGTCCGTGCGACCGAGGTGGGGCGCGTGCTCTACCACTGGAGGAGCGACGACCTGGAGGCCGAACCGTGGGAGCCGACCGGCGAGATCATCCGCGCCGACGAGGATGCCGGCGAGAGCGTGGACGACTGGTTCGGACAGGAATACATCCAGTCGCCGTACTTCGTTCATGACGATGGGGTGTACTACATGTTCTACGGCGGCCACCGGGCGGGGGTGCAGACTGATGGGACCCCGGTGCCCGGCGCCCGCGCGCGCGCCGGCGACGGCGTCGGCGTCGACTCCACCCTCGGTCCCGGCACCGACCCGAGCCTTCACCAGATCTGTCTCATGACCTCGCCGAACGGCCGCGACTGGACCCATCATCGCAACGCCGACGGCACGAGTCGTCTCTTTCTCGGGCCGGGCGAGACCCGCGATCCGTGCGTGCTGAAGACGGGCGATACGTGGTACATGTACTACGCTGGCTATTACGACTACGACCGACCCGACGAGGGCGCCGGGTTCGTCGTTCGCACCTCCACAGACCTCCTCTCCTGGTCGGACTGGACGCTCGTCCACCGCGACCCGCGCTTCGGGGCGAGCCGTACCGACACCGAGTGTCCGTTTGTCGTCGAGCGCGACGGGTTCTTCTATCTCTTCCGTACCGTCGACTACTACTACTGCAACACGCTCGTCTTCCGGAGCGACGATCCCTTCGACTTCGGCGTGGGCGACGCGAGCGACAAGCTCGTCGCCCGACTGCCGTGCGCCGCGCCCGAGCTCTACGAGTTCGACGGCGTCGAGTACGTGAGCTCGAGCCACACACCGATTGAAGGCGAACAGCTCGCGCGCCTCGCCTGGGTGGCGGACGAGTAGGTCGTCCGACCGACCGAGCCCCGTCGTTTACACCACCGCACCGCATCTCCTACAATGCCGCAGCCCCGGGTAGCTCCCCGGGAACCAGGAGGAGACCGTGGACTTCCAGTGGTCGTTTTTTGTGGACGTGGGGATCATCGCGATCGCGCTGTTGCTGGCCACGCTCATCAGGTGGCGTGTCCGATTCTTCCAGCGCTTCCTGATCCCGAACGCACTCACCGCCGGCTTCATCCTTCTGCCGTTCTACAACTTCGTCGCGCCGTACATAGGCGTGACGAATGCGGGCTTAGGCGAGATCGTCTACCATCTGCTGAGCATCTCGTTCGTCGCGATGACGCTGCGCCGGCCCATCCAGCCGCGCGGAAAGTCGAGCCGCGGGGTCATGGGTACCACGGCGGCGGTCCTCTTCCAGTACGGGATGCAGGGGTTCGTGGGGCTCCTGCTCACGGCGCTGCTCATCAACACCGTTATCCCCGATCTCTTCCCCGCCTTCGGGCTGCTCGTCCCGCTCGGTTTCGCGCTCGGGCCTGGGCAGGCGTTCGCGATCGGCGGAGGCTGGGAGCCGTTCGGTTTCGTCGGCGCGGGAACCGTCGGGCTGACCTTCGCGGCGCTCGGCTTTTTGCTCGCGTGCTTCATCGGCGTTTTCCTCGTCAACTACGGGTACCGAAAGGGATGGGCGAGTCCGACCGCCGCGGCGAAGGCGGCGCGGGTGGGACCGAAGGAGCGTCAGGGGCGAGGCACCGGAATCGTCGCCTTCGAGCGCGAGAATCCAATCGGTGCGCGCCTCACGACGTACTCCGATTCGATCGATACCATGAGCGTAAACCTCGGCATTGTGCTCATGACGTACTTTGTGAGTTATCTCTTCCTCCGTCTGCTCACGTGGGTGCTCGGCTTTGCCGGGGAGCTGGGAACTGATCTGGCCACGAACCTCTGGGGCATCAGCTTCGTCTTCGCGATGCTCGTGGCGCTCGTCGTGAAGCGGCTGCTCCACCTCACCCGCTGGTATCCGATCCTCGACCACGGCTCGCTCGCGAGGATATCCGGCACGTCGGTCGACATCATGGTCGCCGCGGCGGTGGGCGCGATCTCGCTCGTCATCGTCCTCGAGTACTGGTTTCCCATCGTCCTCGTGGGCGGGATCGCCGGGCTGCTCGTGATGCTCACCGTCCCCTGGATGGCGTCGCGGATGTTCACCTCGTACCGGTTTCAGCGAACGGTCACCATCTTCGCCGCGATGACCGGGACGCTTCCCACCGGGCTCGCGATGCTGCGGGTGCTCGACCCGGAGTTCTCCACGCCGGTGGCCGGCGACTACGTGACGAGCTCCGCCGTCGTCTTCTTCGCGCTGATCCCGCTCATCCTCGCGATGAACCTTCCGGCCTACAGCGCGACCCGCGGGCAGCCCGGGCTCTTCTGGTTGGCGGTTGCGATCCTCGGCGTGTATATGTTGATCGGCATCGTCGCCTTCCGGCTGATCGCGAAGAAGCGCGCGTTCCGCCAGCCTGCGCGGCTGTGGTACACCCGCGACGCGGAGTAGGGACGCTCGCGTGGTAGCCGTCACCGGAGCGACTGGTCACCTGGGCACCGTTCTCGTCCGCGAGCTGCTCGGGCGGGGCGAGCGCGTTCGTTACATCGCTCGAGCCGGGAGTCGGGTGCCGACGCTCGATGAGGGAGAGCGGGTCGATCTCGCCGCCGAGCGCGTGGAGGGCGGCCTCTTCGACCGCGCGGCGCTCGTTCGCGCCTTCGACGGCGCGGACGTCGTCTACCACTGCGCAGGTCGCGTCTCCTTCTCGCCCGGCAACGACGCCGAGCTGTACCGGGTCAACGTGGAGGGCACTCGCTCGGTGCTCGCGGCAGCCCGCGCGGCGGGGGTGCGCCGATTCGTGCACGTGGGGTCGGTGGAGGCGTTTCCGCTTTCAAGCGGTGAGGACCCGGTGAGCGAGCGCCACGGTATCGATCCGGAACGCACGGTGCTCGCGTACGGACGAACGAAGGCGCAGGGCATGCTCGACGCGCTCGCGGCCACCGACGGCACGATGAACGTCGTCGTCTGCGCGCCCACCGCCTTCATCGGTCCGCCGGATTACCGGCGCTCGGCGCTCGGCGCCTTCGTCCTCGACTACCTCCGCCGTCGGCTTCCGGCGTACGTGGACGGCGGCTTCGACTTCGTCGACGTGCGCGACGTCGCCGACGCCGTCGTGCGCGCGGGCGAGCGCGGGGCGAACGGTCGGGTCTACCTGCTCGGCGGGGAGTACGCGACGATCCCGCGCATCATCGGCATGCTCGAAGAGGCGAGCGGCGTTCGGCGACCGCTGCTCAACCTTCCCGTGCGCGCGATTCTCCCCTTCGCAGGGATCGTCCACCTCTACTACCGTCTCACCGGGAAGCGGCCGCGGTTCACCCGCGAGAGCCTGGAGCTGCTTTCGCTCGGCGTGCGCGTCGACAGCTCGCGTGCCCAGGAAGAGCTCGGCTACGCTCCCCGCCCGCTTCGCGAGACGCTCGCGGACACGATCGGCTGGTTCGTCGAGCAGGGGTTCGTGTCGATTGACGGTGCGTGGGCCGCGGACGACGAGGGCGCTACAGCACGCGGGGGATGACCGCGGCGCGGTCATCCGGGTAGTCGGGGAAGGTGCGCCTGTACCAGCGGTGCGTCGCGAGCGCGCGCGGCAGGAGATTCGCCACGGTGAACACCGCGAACGAGAGTCCGGCGAGCGACCACGTTGCGATCGCAAACCCGGTCCACTGCACCATCTCGCCCAGGTAGTTCGGGCTCGACACGTAGCGGAAGAGCCCGCCGTGCGGGATCCGGTACTCGTGCTCTCCCGGTGCGCGCAGGCGCTGCAGGATTCGATCGGACCAGACGTGCGTCGCGAAGCCCGCGACGAAGAGGATCATGCCGATCGCGAAGCGGGGGTCTGCGAGCCAGTCGCTCGTGTAGGCGACCGCGCGGTGGAAGAGGTGGTAGCCGTTCACGTACCCGTTCGCGCAGTTGTAGACGATCGCCATCGCGATCAGCGCGACCGGCATCGTGCGCGAACGCGGATCACGCATGAGCGCGGGGTAGAGCAGGCTGCGGTAGAGGTAATGGACCTCCCAGATAACGAGGAAGAGAAGCGCGATGGGGTCTCCGTGATCGCCGAGCAACGCGACGACGAAAACGGAAAGCGCCGCGGGGAACTCCATGATGAACCACGCCCACCGCGACGAGAGCGCGACGCCCCAGCCGCCTCGCATGAACCGACCGTACGGCGCACTCAGGAAGAGGAGCGTCACGAAGGCGGCGGCGGCCGCGATGAAGATCGCGGCGAGGACGATCGCGTACGCGCTCACGCGCGCCGTCCACCGCCCGCGGGCGGGAGGTCGAGCCGGAAGAAGGCGCGCGGGTTCTCGTAGAGCCAGGCGAGCGCGAGCTCGCGCGCGTCGTCCAGACCCAGATAGCCGCCGTCGACGAGCTCGGCGAGCGCGGAGGCGACCCCGTCGCGCGCGAGCTTCGCGTACGCCCAGGTGATATGCGGCAGGTCGCCCCCGACGTCGCTTCCGAAGCCGTGGATCTTCGTGAAGGGCACCGACGCGACGCTCTGCACGAGCATGCGCTGCGAGTAGACCGGATCGACCTGGTGCGCCCAGCAGAAGTCGATGCTCACGTTCGGGTAGTTCTTCGCGAGGAAGAGCAGGTCGCCCGCGTAGGGCCAGTTCGCGTGGAAGAGGTCGAAGCGCACGTCGCGGTGCACCTCGAGCAGCGACCTCAGGTTCGCCGCGTTCGCCTTCGCGACGTCGTTGTACGTTCCGGCCATGTGGCCCGTGTGGAGCTGGACCGGCAGGTCCATCTCGCGCGCGATGCGCATGAAGGCGTGCATCAGGTAGTCGCTCAGCGCGTTGCCGCGCTCGCTCCATTCGATCGCGCCGCGCGGGTTCGCGAGGATCTCGTTGAAGAGCTCCTCCGCCTGCGAACGCGTGGCGAGCGAGTAGGCGATTCGACGGGTGTACGCCGACTGGTCCTTGAAGCAGACGGCGCCCGCCTCGCGCCACCGCTCGAAGATGAGCCGGCACGCCTGGAGGTACTCGTCGAGCGAGGTGACGCGCGAGCCGACCGCCTCTTCGGTCTTTGCGAGGTCGCCACGACGCGTCAGGTTGTGGAACTGCGGTAGCGAGATCGCGAGGCGCTGCCGGGGAAGCGGTTTGTAGCTGCCGTCCATGATCCCAGGCAGCGGCGGCCAGTTGTCGGTGACGCGCGCGCGGATCTTCGCGTCCGCGATCGGCTTCTCGAAGGTCTCGGGGTCCGAGTAGTCCGGGATGCGCTTCTGCCACGCCTTCAGGTTTGCGAGCGTCACCTCGTCGGATCCGAAGACGTACGCGAGCCCGTAACGCGTGCCGCGGCCGTAGCCGGTGTGGCGGGTCGCGAGCCAGGCGCGCTCGAAGTCCGGCCATCGGTCCTCCAGACTCAGGTCAGCGTTCATGATGCGCTCGAACGCCTCGGTGCCTACCGCCGACGCGAAGTCGTGCCCGTGGTACTGCGCGCCGACGAGCCGCATGATGTCGATGGTCTTCGCGCGCGCGATGTGGTGCTCGTGGCAGTCGACGAGCGGGAGCTCCTCGAGCTCGACGCGAAGCTTTTCGTAGGTATCGCCGGTCATCTTCATGGACGCCTCCGCCACGAGCATACCAGAGGCGGGCGACGCGACGCTACGGCGCGGAGAGGAGCGCCTCCCGCGCCGCCCGGTGCGCATCGGCATCCTATCACCGGGCTCAAAGTCAATCCAACCTCACCCCCGCCGCCAGCAACACGCGGTACGGAGCGATCTCGTACGGCTTGATCGACGGGTCGGGGACGAGCCACGGGCTGAGCTGGTAGTGCAGGTTGCCGCGCAGGAAGAGATCTCCGAGGTAGACGTTGAGCCCCGCGCCCAGCACGGGGTGGAACGCCATGCGGATCTCTTCCGGCTCGTCGTCGGTGAGCTCGATCGCCATGTCCATGCCGGCGCCCAGCTGCAGGTACGGGTCGACGATGAACCGAGGCAGGATGTGCCAGTCGTACGTCGCGGTCGCGTCCAGGTCCAACCACCACCGGTCGTGGGACGAGTCGAAGGGGTCTCTATTCGACAGTCTCATTCCGAAATCGAGGCTCGTACCCGTCTGATAGTCGCGCCAGTAGAGGAGCACACCCGGACCGATTCCGGTCGAGCCGAAGAACCGCGACGATACCTCCTCGCGCGACGGGACGAAGGGAAAATCGTCGGCGACGGTGAGCCCAATGCCAAACGAATCTGCGGCGACGATCCCGGTCGTCGCGGTGAGTGCGATGATTGCAATTGCGGCGATGCGTAGTGTCTTCATTGTGCCTCCCGCCGAATACAACACCGGGAGGCCCGCGGAGTGTTCCTGACATGTGGAACCGGGCCCCGCGCTACGCCTCGAGCTCTGCGTCCAGCTCGCGCAGGTGCGCCACCCGTTGCTCCTGCGCCGGATGCGTGCGCAGCACCGAGCCTTCCTTGCGCCGCTGCTGGGGAACGGGCAGCACCTGCCGCCAGAGGTTTTCGCGGTGGCGGTCGATCTTCTCGAGCGCGCTCGCGAGGCCCTTGGGGTCTCCGGTGAGCTCGACGGCGCCGACGTCCGCGGCCGACTCGCGCGCGCGCGAGAGCGCGGCCTGCAACAGGACGCTGAGCACCGGAGCGCCGAGCAGCAACGCGATCGCGGGCAGCGGGATGCGGACGCCGGAGGCGAGCGCGATGGGCCAGAACAGAATCAGCAGAATCCAGCCGATGCGCGAGACGCTGATCGTGAGCACCTGGAGCATCGTCACCAGCCTGAAGAACGCGAGGTCGCGCTGCTCGAGGTGGGCGATCTCGTGCGCGACGATGCCTCGCAGCTCCCGGTCGGTGAGTCGATCGAGCATGGGGGTGGTGATCGCGAGAATCGGCCTGGATTCGCTTCCCATGGTCGCCGCGTTCATCTCGTCGACCGGGACCGCGTAGACTTCGGGCTTCTCGGGGATCTCCGCCTCCCGGGTGAGCTCCTCTACGATGCCGTGGATGCTCTCGTGGTCGCCGGTGGCGAGCGGCTCCGCCATGGAGGTGTCCACGCGTAGCTCCTGCCTGCCCACCGCGAGAAGCATCACGAAGGCCATCACGACGAGCATTGCGAGCCCGGCCGCGCCCAACAGGACGTAGCCGGTGGCCGCGAAGAGCCCGACCATCGCGAGCAGGACGAGGCCGGTCTGTGCGTGTCGCGCGATGTGCTCGCGCCGGAGTCGGTTCTGCATGCGACCAAGCTACGCGGTGCTCCGCGGCGCTGGTATCTCCCAGATGGACTATGCCCTCGCCCTCGAGGCGGTGGTAGCACGCGCCCCCGGAAGCCGGTACAATGGGGCCGCATAGAGGAGGGATGGCTCGTGTCGAAGACGAGTTCTGAACGCTACAGCACCGGGATCGACGGCCTGGATGCGATCCTCGGTGGTGGGTTCCCCGCCGGGAGGATCTACCTCGTCCACGGAGCGCCCGGCGCGGGCAAGACCACCCTTGGTCTCCAGTTTCTGCGCGCCGGCGCCGCGGCCGGAAAGCGGTGCCTGGGGATCACGCTGCTTCAGACGCTCTCCGAGCTGCGCGATATCATCGCGTCGCACGGTTGGCACCTGGAGGGAGTCACGCTCTCCGAGCTCCCGCCCGATGTCCGGGACGCGGCGAGCCGTGGCCAGACGGTCTTCACCACCGGCGACGTCGAGCTCTCCGAAGTCGCCGACGCGATCGAAGCGACGATCAGACAGCACCAGCCGGAGTGTCTGTTCATCGACTCGTTGAGCGAGCTCGGGATCCTCGTCGACACGGGCTACCAGCTGCGGCGTCAGGTCCTGCGCCTGAAGCAGCTCCTCGACTCCATGCCGTGTACGACGGTGCTTTCCGCCGGACTCAGCGGCGAGCTTGCCGACGGGACGCTGGAGACGCTCGTCCACGGAGTGATCGGGCTCGAGATGCACGCTCCGGAGTTCGGCCGACCGCGGCGACGCGTGCTCGTCTCGAAGATGCGCGGGATGGACTTCGCCGCCGGGTACCACGACGCGGACATCGCTACCGGTGGCTTGCGCGTCTACCCGCGAGTGGTGGCCGGCTCCTCGCGAGTCGGGGTACGAGAGACCATCGCCAGCGGGAACGAAGGCGTCGACGAGCTCCTCGGCGGCGGTCTCGAAGCAGGGACGGCTTGCGTGATCTCCGGGACGTCCGGCGCGGGCAAGAGCACGCTCGCGGCGCTGTACAGCTACGCCGCGGCGCTTCGCGGCGTCTCGTCGTCTGTCTACTGTTTCGACGAGCGCGTGGGCACGCTGTTGGCTCGCATGCGATCGTTGGCGATGCCGCTCGACGATCACGTCGAAGGCGGCCTCGTCAAGCTGCGTCAAGTGGAGGTAGGAGCGGTCTCGCCCGGCGAGCTCGCGCAGATGATCCGCTCCGACGTCGAGGACGGCGGTGTACGCATCATCACGATCGACAGCATCGGCGGATACCTTCAATCGATGCCCGGCGAGCGAGAGCTCGTGAACCGGCTCCACGACCTGCTCGGCTATCTCTCGGGCGCCGGGGTCCTGTCGCTCATGGTTCTCGCGACCCACGGGCTGTTCGGCCAGGTTGAGGCGCCCGTCGACGTCAGCTACGTCGCCGACACGGTGGTCCTGCTGCGTCACTTCGAGACCCACGGCGAGATCCGACGGTGTCTCGCCGTCCTCAAGAAGCGCTTTGGAGCTCACGAACGCACGATCCGCGAACTGGAGCTCGGCGCGGACGGGATCACCGTCGGCGAGCCGCTGAGCGAGTTCACGGGGCTCCTGACCGGACTGCCTCGCTACGGAGGGTACAACACGGATCTGCTCG
>CAYWJH010000010.1:44356-46699 GCA_964458555.1 uncultured Spirochaetaceae bacterium
ACGGGGCTCCTGACCGGACTGCCTCGCTACGGAGGGTACAACACGGATCTGCTCGGCGGCGCCGCTCCGGGAGCGAGGTGACATGCCGTCGACGGATTCCCGACTGTCGCCTCACGTCGACGACGACCTCCAGGTCGCGCTCCTCGCGCCCTTCGGGCGCGATTCCGCTCTCATCTGCGACCTTCTGCAGAAGGAAGCGATACCCTCTCGGTCCACGGGAACCTTCGACGAGCTCTACCGGCTCATCGCTCCGTCGTATCGGGTGGGCGTCGTGCTCGTCGCCGAAGAGGCGATGGGTCCGCAGGAGGCGGAGATGCTCGCGGACGCGCTCGGCCACGAGCCCCCGTGGTCCGATCTTCCGCTCCTTCTCCTCGCGCACCCGAGGTCCTCGTCGCCCCAGGTCGAGCGAATGCAGCGTCGCCGCAGCACCCACGTTCTGCATCGGCCGCTGCAGTCGAGCACCCTGGTCGCGGCGATCAGCTCCGCGATCGAAATCCGGCGTCGACAGTACGAAGTCCGAGACCTGCTCGACGAGGCGCGCACCATGAACGACGAGCTTCGCCGGCGCGCCTCGCAGCTGCGACGCCTCGCGCTGCGTCTCACCGACGCGGAGGAGCAGGAACGCCGCCGCCTCGCGATCTACGTGCACGACGACCTCCAGCAGATTCTCGCAGGCGTAATGTTCCACCTGGACGTTACCGAGCGACGCCTTGGCGACCCGGGCGAGGTGCGCGCCGCGCTTGGCCGGGTCCGCGGTCTCGTCTCGGACGCGATCGAGGGGACCCGCTCGCTCGCGCATCAGCTCAGTCCCGCTTCGCTTCGTCGCAACGGCCTGGTCGCCGGACTCAGATGGCTCGTCGATAACGTGAAGCAACTCCACGGTCTGGAGGTGAGCCTCCGGGTGTCGGTCGAGCGCGAGCCCGAGGAGCCGTCGGTCCTCGTCTTCCTCTTCCGCGCGGCGCAGGAGCTGCTGCTCAACGTGGTCAAGCACGCCGGGACTCTGCGCGCGGAGATCCGGCTGACCGACGAGGGCTCCGGGGTCCGGCTCGAGGTGAAGGACTTCGGCGCCGGCTTCCACGCCGTGGGTTCCGACGACTCGGACGACTCGTTCGGACTGTACAGCATTCGCGAGCGCGCCGAGCTGCTCGGCGGCGCGGTGGAGGTCAGGAGCGCGATGGGCGAGGGAACGCTCGTGTCGGTCCGCGTGCCCGACGGCAGGCGGGCGGAGGATCTCGCCACCGTCGCGGCCGAGTCGCCCGGGGACGGATCGATCGCGGCGGACGAGCAGCGCGAGGCCGGTGGCGGCGAAGACGATCCGTTCGCGCATCGGCATCGCATCCGCGTCGCGCTCGTCGACGACCACGTCGTGATGCGCAGCGGCCTGCGGCTCGTACTCGCCGAGCACGACGAGATCGAGATCCTCGACGAGTACGGCGACGGATCGGAGGCGGTGGAAGCGTCGGATACGGTCCACCCGGATCTCTTCCTCATGGACGTCGCGATGCCGGTCATGGACGGAATCGAGGCCACGCGCGAGATCAAACGCCGCCACCCGGAGATCCGCGTGATCGGGTTGTCCATGTTCGACGACCCGGAGACCTCGCGCAAGATGATCGACGCCGGCGCCGAGCGCTACTTGTCGAAGGCCGGGCCGAGCGAGGCCCTGATTTCGGCGATCCTCGAGCCGGCATAGCCCCGAGGGGCCGTGGGGAGCGAGGGATAGAAGACAAATCGATTGCGACCCGCCTTCCGGCTCTATCGCCCTCGGTTTGTCTGTGCTACCCTGATCGTTACGAGGAGAACGAGGTGCGCCTATGGAGACCCTGAAGGATATTCTCGACGAGAAGGGACGAAACGTCTGGTCGGTACGCCCCGACGATTCGGTGATCCGCGCGCTCGGCGTCCTGTCGGAGGCCAACGTGGGAGCGCTCATGGTCATCACCAACGCAGGCGAGCTCGTGGGCGTGTTTTCGGAGCGCGACTTCGCCCGGCAGACGCTCCTGCACCGGGAGGAGGTCTTCGAGCTGCCGGTGAAGGATCTGATGTCCACGCGCGTGCGTTCGGTGCCGGCGACGCTCGACATTGACTCGTGCATGGCGCTGATGACGAGCGAGCGCATCCGGCACGTTCCGGTCCTCGAGGAGCGAAGACTCGTCGGGGTCGTCTCCATTGGCGACGTGGTCAAGGCGACCGCAGGCGAACAGGAGACGGTCATCGAGCAGCTCGAGCATTACATCTCGAGCAGTCTCTGAGGCGGTCGCCACCTCGCTTCGCGGCGCGCCACGCGAATCGGTCGCCGTACGTCATACACTGAGGGTATGCACGGCGGGAGGCCTCTGCTCG
>CAYWJH010000010.1:46799-61937 GCA_964458555.1 uncultured Spirochaetaceae bacterium
CAGACCGGCCGCGAGATCGTTGGTCAGGATCAGAAGTTCTACGAGGAACGTGAGCGCCGGTTCGCCGTGAGCCAGGTGGAGATGGTGGGGTTCGAGTCGTTCTGGGACCGTGCCGACGAGCTTCGCGCCGTCCTCGACGACGTCCGCTCCGCACACGACCTCTCGTTCGCCGCGCTCATGGTCACCGACATCACGACGAGCACGACGCTCCTGCTCTTCCGCGGGCCGGATCGCCTACCCCCGCGTCGCCGCATCGGTCTTCGAGATGCGCGGCGTGGTCAGCCGGAAGAAGCAGGTCTTGCCGATGCTACTCGAGATCGTCTGAAGCCCCTGCGTCTGAATGCCTGCTCTTTGCACTAGAACGGCAAAAAAGGGCGGCAATAGAGAAAATAGTCCCATAAATGCACGCAACTGAACCGGTTTGTGTAGCGACTTGCGCGAAATCCGCGATTCTGCGCAAGAAAAGCTTGCGCAGAGCACTAAACCGGTTTACCATATCTCCCATCGTCCCTCTTGAGGAGGGAACCTAATCTGTGCCCGAGGCACAAACGGAGGTATGTATGAAGAGAGTAGTGATCGCGCTGCTTCTGATCGCTCTGGCAATCGTTCCGGTATTCGCGAGCGGCCAGTCGGAGGCTGAGGAACCGGCGCTCGAGATCGACGAGGATGCGCAGCTGGTGATATGGGCCGACGAACAGCGGGCCCCGATTCTCGAAGAGCTAGGTGCGGAGTTCACCGAGACCTACGGCGTCCCGGTCACCGTCCAGCAGCTCGGCTTCGGCGACATCCGCGACAACATCAAGGTCGCCGGCCCCGCCGGGGAGGGTGCGGACATCCTGATCGGCGCGCACGACTGGTTGGGAGAGCTCGTCGCGAGCGGCATCGTCGCTCCGATCGACCTGGGAGACAAGGTGGACGACTTCACCGAGTCCTCGATCGCCGCGTTCACCTACGAGGGCGAGCTCTACGGGATGCCGTACGCGGTCGAGAACCTCGCGTTCGTCTACAATCCCGAGCTGGTCTCCGACCCGCCGTCCGACTGGGCCGATGTGCGCGAAATCGCCGCACAGCTCGAAGAGGCGGGCACCGTCGACTTCGGTTTCGTCCGACAGGAAGGCGATCCGTACCACTTCTTCCCCATTCAGACCGCCTTCGGCGGGTACGTCTTTGGCGTGAACCCGGACGGCACCTACGATCCGGACGACGTGGGCATCGACAACGAGAGCTCGGTCGAAGCGGCGATCTGGCTCGAAGAGATGGTCGCGGAGGGACACATTCCCGCCGGCGTCGACTGGGACACCTACCACAGCATCTTCGAGTCGGGTGAGGCGGCGATGATCATCACCGGTCCGTGGGCGCTCGACCGGCTCAATACGTCGGGCGTTCCGTTCGAGATCGCAACGATCCCCGGTGGCGGCAAGCCGTTCCTGGGCGTGCAGGGCTTCATGGTCAGCGCGTTCAGCGAGAACCCGGCGCTGGCAACCGCGTTCCTGACCGAGTTCGCCGCGACCACCGACGTGATGTTCGAGCTCTACGAGCTCGGCGGCCGTCCGCCCGCGTACGTCGACGCTCTCGATCAGGTCGAGGATGAACAGCTCGCCGCGTTCGGTGAGGCCGGACTCGAGGGTCTGCCCATGCCGGCGATCCCGGAGATGTCTGCGGTGTGGACCGCCTGGGGCGACGCAGTGACGCTGATCATGCAGGAGCAGGTCGGCGGTGAGGAGGCGTTCGAGAACGCCGCCGAGCAGATTCGAAACACCATCGCGGGAAACTAAATGAAGACTGCGATGCAGAACGAGGGCGCTTCGGCGCCCTCGTTAGACACCGAAAAAGACGATCAGCCCGAGCACGCGTTTTTCTCGTCCAGCCCTCTTCGCGTAGCCATCCGTCTCGTGCTGCTGGCGCTGCTGGATGCCGTGAGCCTGCTGTTCATCTGGACGCTCATCGCCGCTGGTCGCTATCCGCTCGCGGTAGTGATCCTCGTGGTGACAGTCGGGGTGAATGTCGCCTTTCTCTTCGAAAAGGCGTACCCCTTCAGGTGGTTCTCACCCGGACTCGCCTTGATGATCATCATGCTCGCGTATCCTACGGGATACACCGTCTACGTCGCGTTCACCAACTACGGCGACGGTCACCTGCTCACAAAGACGCAGGCGATCGCCCAGATCGAGCGCGAAACCTACGTGCCCGAAGGCGCACCGGAGTTCAGCTGGACCGCCTACCGTTCCGACCGCGGCGAGTACGTACTCTGGCTGCAGTCACAGCAGGGCGACTACCTGGCGCGAGGCGACGAACCACTCGTCCCGGCCGACAAGGCGCCCGAGCGGGTGCGTGGTTCGCTCGACGCAGAGGGCGTCCCGACGGAGGTTCCGGGCTACGAGCGGCTTGGCAGAGCGCAGGTGCTGCGCTATCTCGATACGCTCGGCCGAATCCGTTTCGGAACGCCGCCGGAGACCGTCCGTGTGCGGTCGCTCGACACCGCGCAGCAGCGCGAGCAGCTGTACATCTACGACCCGGAGACGAACGCGATCGTGGATCAGCGCGACGGTACGGTGTATCGCCCGGAACGGGGGACGTTCACCGCGCGGAACGGCGACTCGCTGCGGCCCGGATTCTGGGTCGTCGTGGGCGGCACGAACTTCCAGCGGCTCTTCACGAGCCCCGCGCTCCGCGGTCCGTTCGTGCGCGTCTTTACCTGGACGTTCGTCTTCGCTGCGTTCTCGGTCTTCGTGTCGTTCGCGATCGGGCTGTTCTTCGCGCTGATCTTCGACCATCCGAACATGCCGGCGAAGAGAGTCGTGCGGTCGCTCGTCCTCATACCTTACGCGCTGCCCGCGTTTATCAGCGTGAACATTTGGCGCGGGATGTTCAGCCGCCACTTCGGTGTCATCAGCACGACGCTTGAGTCCATCTTCGGTTTCAGCCCGCTCTGGCTGGCCGATCCGTTTTGGGCGAAGGTGGGAATACTCATCGTCCAGGCGTGGCTGGGCTTCCCGTACATGATGCTCATCTGCACCGGCGCGATGCAGTCGCTCCCGACCGACATCTTCGAGGCCGCGACCATCGACGGCGCCGGCCCCATCCGCAAGTTCTGGAATCTCACCCTGCCGCTGCTGCTCGTGGCCGTGGGACCGCTCCTGATCGCTGCGTTCGCGTTCAACTTCAACAACTTCACGGTCATCGACATCTACGCCGAAGGGGGGCCGCCCATCGCCGGTACCCTGACGCCGGCCGGGCACACGGACATCCTCATCACGTACATCTTTCGGCTTGCATTCGCGAGCGGGCGCGGCGCCGACTTCGGCTACGCCTCGGCGATCACGATCGTGATTTTCGCGATCCTCATGGTCGTCACCGCGCTCCAGTTCCGCTACACGCGAGTGTGGGAGGAGATTTCGGAAAATGTCTAGCCGAGCCATGACCCCACTGCGATACAAGCTGCGGCGCCAGGCCGACACCGGCGGCCGCGTCCTCGTAGGTCTCGTCGCGCTCGTCTTCGCGCTCGTTCCGGTTCTCCTGATCCTGAGCGCGTCTCTCGACCCGCGCGACTCCATGGTCAGCCAGACCGTCATCCCGGAAGGTGCGAGCCTCGAGAACTACTCGGATCTCTTCGGCAGCCGAATCCATCCGTTCGGCATCTGGCTCGTGAACACGCTGAAGATCTCGACGATCACGTCCGTGCTGACCGTGTTTATCTGCTCGATCAGCGCGTACGCGTTTTCGAGGTTCCGCTTCAAGGGCCGACGCGGGCTCTTGCTCGCGGTCTTCCTCATCCAGGTGTTCCCGAACTCGCTCACGATGGTCGCGACCTTCCTGCTCATCCAGGCGATCGGTCTGTTCGCGCCGTTCATGGGGCTCAACAGCCACGGGGGGCTCATCCTCGTCTACTTGGGCGGGGCGATGGGCATCAATACCTGGCTCATGAAGGGGTATTTTGATTCGGTGCCACGCAGCCTCGACGAGTCCGCGCGGATCGATGGAGCGTCGAGCTGGCAGATCTACTGGAGGATCATTCTTCCGGTGGTCAAGCCGATTCTCACGGTCGTAGCGCTCATCTCGTTCATCGCCGCGTACTCGGACTTCCTCATTCCGCAGATCGTCCTGCAAGACACACGGCAGTTCACGCTCGCGGTGGGGCTCACGCTCTTTGTTCGCAACGGCGACTACAGCGAGGCGTGGGGCATTTTCTCTGCGGGTGCGCTGATCGGTGCGATACCCATCGTGACGCTCTACCTCTTCATGCAGCGCTACCTCGTGAGCGGGCTCACCACCGGCGCCGTAAAGGGATAATCGATGAAGTTCTACTCGACGACCGGAACCACACGCAATCTCGGATCGCTTGCCGCGGCCGTGGCCGCGGTGCTGCTCCTCGCCACCTGTGCCTCTCCACCGGGTGGCTCGGCCATGCCCGACGACGTCCTCTACCTGAACCTCGTCTGGCATCAGCACCAGCCCCTCTACTACCAGGACCCGGAGACCGGGGTCTACTCGCGGCCGTGGGTCCGCGTGCACGCGACGAAGGACTACTACGACATGGCCACGATCCTTGCCGAGTACCCGGACGTCCGCGCGACCTTCAACCTAACGCCGGTGTTACTGCGGCAGCTTAACGACTTCGTCAACGGCGCGAAGGACCGCTACTGGGTGCTCGCTGAGAAGGAGCCCGCCGAGCTGACGCGCGAGGAAGAGCGCTTCATCCTCGAGCGCTTCTTCGACGCAAACTACGATAACCTGATCGGACGCTTCCCGCGCTACACGGAGCTCCTCAAGCAGCGCAACGAGATCGACACGAGGACCGACGAGGGCATCGCGAGCTTCAGCGAGCAGGACTACCTGGACCTCCAGGTCTTCTTCAACCTCGTCTGGTTCGACCCCATCTTCCTGGAGCGGGAGCCGCTGGCTTCGCTCGTCGAGAAGGGGGGCGGCTACACGCAGGCGGACAAGGAGATCCTCTTCGACGAGGTGCGGCGGGTCGTCGCGCAGGTCGTGCCGATTCACCGCGAGCTGCAGGATGCGGGCCAGATCGAGGTAATCACGACCCCGTACGCGCACCCCATCCTGCCGCTCATCTTTTCCACAAGGCTCGCCGCCGAAGGGGATCCCACCGCCGAGCTGCCGGAGGAGTTCTACTACCCGAACGACGCGGTCGCGCACCTTGAGCGCAGCGTCGAGGTCTACCGGGAGAGCTTCGGCCGTGACCCTGTCGGGCTCTGGCCCGCCGAGGGTGCTGTCGCGCAGGAGATCGTGAAGATGGTCGCCGACGCCGGCTACCAGTGGATGGCGACCGGCGAGCCGGTGCTCGCGCGCAGCCTCGGCATGGACGGCTTCACCCGCGACGCGAGCGACACCCTCGTGGAGGCGGACACGCTGTACAGGCCCTACATCGTCCAGTCGAGCCGTAGCGAGCCGGTGACGATCGTATTCCGCGATCTTCGACTGAGCGACCTTGTGGGCTTCGAGTACTCGGGAACGCCCGGCGAGGCGGCCGCAGCGGATTTCATGCGCCGGCTCGAGGCGATCCGCGTCCGGCTTGAGGAGGAGACCGGCGGCGATAGCGGCCCGCACCTCGTCAGCGTCATCCTCGACGGTGAAAACGCGTGGGAGCACTATCCGAACGACGGCAAGGAGTTTCTGCACGCACTCTACCGCAACCTGAGCGAGTCGGAGACGATCCGCACGACGACCGTTTCGGAGTTCATGGAGGCGTTCCCCGAGCAGCGCCGAATCGACGACCTCTGGCCTGGCGCGTGGTTCTCGTCCGACTACAGCACGTGGATCGGCGAGCGCGAAGAGACGAAGGCGTGGAACATGCTCGGGCAGGTCCGCAATTTCCTCGGCGCCTACGACATGCGCAACCGGCGCGAGACGACGCCCGAGCGGCTCGAGGAGGCTCTGGACTACATGTACCTCGCCGAGGGCTCGGACTGGTTCTGGTGGTACGGCAGCGACCAGGACTCCGGCCAGGACGAGTATTTCGATCGCGGGTTCCGCGAGCTTCTCGCGAACGTCTTCCGCGCGCTCAACGAGCCGGTGCCCGACTACGTGCGCGTGCCCATCATCCCGGAGCGCCCGGTGCCTCCGGCCAGCCATCCGCAGGGCGTGTTCACGCCGGTGGTCGACGGCCGCCTCGGCGACGATTGGACTCAGGGCGGCTACTTCCGCGCCGCCGGTGACGCGCAGGCACGCTCGGCAGACGTGCTCGACGCGCTTTACTACGGCTTCGACACCGAGTCGCTCCACCTCGCGCTTGAAACCGGCCCGCAGCTCGCAACGGCGCTCGCCGACGGGGAGCTGCAGATCTACTTCGCCTACCCGGGCCAGGTCTACACCGCGCCCTTCGCCGACGCCGTGGGCAACGAGCTTGTCGGCTTCGATGCGAGTGCCTATCTCGAGCTCACCGTCAACGGCGCCCGGATCGTCCGCCGCGAGGATGACGGTTGGCAGGTCCTGGCGGACGCAGCGTCGCCGGTCGCCGTCGAGTACGGTACGCGCACGGTTGAGATGTCCGTTCCCTTCTCGCTCTTCGGCGACTTGGAGAGCGGCGACGAGATCTCCTTCGTCGCCTTCGCCGTGCGGCCCGGGGGCGTCTCGGATCGGCTGCCCGACGGAGGGCCTGCGCGCGCGAAGCTCCCCGACCTCGGCGGCGGTGAGCTCGTGCTCGAAGTCGACGATCCGAGCGGCGACGACCACGGACCCGGCACGTACGCCTACCCGACTGACGCGGTCTTTTCGCCTGGGGCCTTCGACCTGGAGCGATTCCTCGTCGAAGAGGAGGAACGCTACCTCAAGTTCACCGCGGAGCTCGGCTCGGCCATTCAGAATCATTGGGGCTCGCCCATCAGCCTTTCTCTGCAGACGATCGACATCTACATCGACACCGACCCAGGCATGGGGACCGGCGCACGTCTGCTGATGGAGGGGCGCAACGCGGCGATGCCGCCCGAACACGGCTGGGAGTACGCGCTGTGGGTCGAAGGGTGGAACCAGAAGGTGCTCGTCCCGGCCGACACGACCGACCCCGCGAGCCGACCGGTGGAGATGAGCGGGGCGCCGCTGAAGGTCCGGGTGGACGCAGAGGCGGGCAAGATCGTGATTCGCCTACCCAAAGAGGTTATTCCAGCCGAAGGCGATCCAGCCGATTATGGCTACACGGTGGCTGTGCTGAGCCAGGAGGGGTACCCCTCTGCCGGCGTGCGCCGGGTACGCGATATTGGCGAGGCCGCCGGGCAGTGGATCTTCGGTGGCGGTACCGGTGCGATCAACGGCACGCGGATCGTCGACATGGCGGTTCCTGCGGGAGCCCCCGTGACGCAGGAGTCGCTGCTGGCCGATTACGATGGGGTATCGGGCGGATCGATCGATTCGCTCGAGCCGGACGCGTTCCCATCGGCGTGGGTTCTGACGGTGGAGTAGAGGACGATCGACGGAAATGGGCAAGGTAACGATCCGCCATGTGGCCGAACGCGCCGGCGTCTCGACGTCGACCGTGTCGCGCACGCTGCACAACCATCCGCGCATCAGCGAAGAAACCAAGCGGCGTGTGATGCAGGCGGTACGCGAGCTCGAGTACCGTACGTACCTCACACAGCCCGACGAACCGGTGCGGACGCTCGGGCTCGTCTTCCCGCACGGCGGTGAGGAGCTCTTCGCCCACTCGTTCTTTGTTCAGGTCCTCCGAGGGATCAGCTCCTACGCGCAGGGGTGTGGCTTCCTGACGACGTTTGCGTTCTCGAGCGACCAGACCGGGAAGCTCGAATTTCTCGAGCACTACGCAGCCTCGACGTCCGTCCGGGGCGTCGTTCTGTTGTCCGCGCATCAGCACGACCCCGCGATCGATCTGCTCTGCGGCACCAACACTCCCTTCTCGGTCATCGGCCGGCCAGAGAACCCCGGCGACCTGCTGTGGGTGGACAACGACAACTTCCACGCGATGTACGACGTCGTGAATCGGCTCATGGAGCAGGGCGCGCGGCGCATCGTGTTCATCGGCGGTCTGCCGCACCTGAACGTTACTCGCGATCGGCTCGAGGGCTACCGGCTCGCGCTGCAGAACCGGGGTCTCGAGCTGCCTATCGAGTTGATCGGTTACGCGAACGAGTTCACCACCTCCGCCGGCTACCGCGTGATGCAGGGCATCCTGACGCACGACCGCCCGGACGCGATCGTGGCGACCGATGACCTCCTCGCCTGTGGGGCGCTCGACGCGGTCTACCTTCGCGGTTTAGACCTTCCCTGCGTCGGCTTCAACAACAGCTTCGAGGCACGCCACCATTCGCCGCCCTTATCGAGTGTCGAGATCCAGCCGCGCGAGCTCGGTCGGCACGCCGCGCGGCTCGTGATCGAGCGAATCGAAGGTAGGGCGGTGGCGGGGAACCACGTCATCGTTTCCACCAGCTTCGTGCAGCGAGCGAGCACCGAGCCGGTCAACGTCTGACCCTCACCGGAGACTACCGTGAACGACCAATCGTGGCCCACGACGATCCATTCGGACACCGTTCCCCCATTTCTCGAGCCGGAGCGCCCGTCGCCGGGCGATGAGCTCGACGTACGTCTGCGGGTCGTTCGGGACGCGCCCATCTCGCGCGTCTACGTGCGCGCGATCCTCGACGGTATCGACCATCACCTTCCGGTCGAGCTCGAGCGGCGCGGCGAGCGGTTCGACTGGTACCGCGCGCGGATCAGCCTCCGGCAGCCCGCGATGCGCTACCACTTTCTGATGCGAACAGTGGACGGATCTACGCTCTACTACACGCGCGCGGGCGTGACGACGGTGTTTCCCACCGAGGACCACGACTTCACCGTGAACACCGCTTACCGGCCGCCGGACTGGGTGCGGCGATCGGTGTTCTACCAGATCTTCCCCGATCGGTTCCACCGCGGAGATCGCTCGCTGGGTGTTCGCGACGCAGAGATCACGAGGGGCGAGTTCTCGAGCCGGGAGATGGACTGGGACGACGACCCGTTGTCGTACCCCGAAGGCGGTTCGCTCGACTTCTTCAACGGCGACCTTCCGGGCATCGAGGCGAAGCTCGACTACCTCACGGAGCTGGGCGTGAGCGCGATCTATCTCACGCCGGTGTTCACCGCGAAGACGAACCATCGTTACGACTGTCTGGACTACTTCTCGGTCGATCCGCACCTGGGAGGAGATAAGGCGCTCGCCTCGCTCGTCGCGGCCGCGCATCGGCGCGGCATGAAGGTCGTGCTCGACGTCTCGATCAACCACGTGGGCGTGGAGCATCCGTGGGCGAACGGGATGTGCGTGGACGGCCGCACCGTGGATGTGATCCAGCGCGACGAGGGTGAGGCGGTCCATTGGGCGGGTGTTCCCGACCTGCTCAAGCTCGACTATGCGGTGCCCGAGTTGCGTGACCGCATCTACCGTGCTCCCGATTCGGTCGTGCAACGCTACCTCAGGCCGCCGTTCAACATAGACGGGTGGCGGTTCGACGTGGCGAGCGAGACGGGCCGATACGCCGCGCGCCAGGAGCAGGGCCACGAGATCTGGCGAGAGATCCGCTCCGTCGTTCGCGCGGTCAACCCGCGTGCGTACATCCTCGGCGAGCACTGGCACCAGTCGAACGAATACCTCCGGGGCGATCAGTGGGATTCGGCGATGAACTACTTCGCCTCGGGTCGGCTTCTGCGCATGTGGCTCGGCGAGCAGGACCGGTTCGCCGACCCCGGCGCGCCCGAGGCGACGCCCGGTCGGCGAATCACCGGCTGGGAGCTCATGCGTCTGCTCGAACAGCACTTCACGCGCATCCCCAGCGGCGTCGTCCTCACCCAGTTCAACCTGCTCGACAGCCACGATGTCACCCGGTTGCACACCAACTGCTCCGTGTTCGACTGGGACGTCTACGAAGGCGCCGTCATGCTGCTCGCGATGCTCCCGGGAACGTTCAGCGTCTACTACGGCGATGAGATCGGTATCTCCGGCACGCTCGATGGCGACCACGGCAAGCGGTTTCCCATGCGCTGGTCGCCGTCGGAGTGGGACGAGCGCTTCGTCCGTCTCTACCGTTTGGTGGCGCACTTGAAGCGGGAGCGCGAGGCGCTGCAGCGCGGGAGCTTTCGGGTTCTCCAGGCCGGGGACGATTCCCTCGTCGTCGCGCGCTTCACGACCGACGAAGCGTTTGTTCTGGTGCTCAACCGGCGCGACGAGCGCACCGAGTTCGTCGTCGACACGGCGGTCCTGGGTATGGGAAAGGCCGATGCGCTGACGCGGGTCGACTCCATCGAACTGGACGGCGATACGCTTCGCGTGGGGCTCGACGCCCGCGTGAGCGCGCTCGTCACCGGTCCGACTGGCGAGAGCTAAACCGTCCGCACACTCCCGCGCTCGACCAGCGAGCAGGTGAACTCCACGCTTTCGTCGACCGCTTCGTCGCGGATCATCCGCACGAGCAGCTCTCCGGCGCGTCGGCCCTTCTCTTCGGCCGGCTGATGGACCGTGGTGAGCGCCGGCGTCACGAGTTGCGCCTCGAAGATGTCGTCGAATCCGACGATCGAGACGTCATCCGGGATGCGGAGCCCAGCAGAGCGCAGGCCTTCGTAAAGGCCGAGCGCGATGACGTCGCTCATGGCGACGACGCCGGTCACCTCGCGGTGCTCGACGACGAGGGTGCGTGCCGCGAGTAGTCCGCCCTCGATCGTGCACGGCTCGTCGAGCTGGACGAACCGGCAATCGCCACGCGACATCCCGTAACGGCGTAGCGCGTCTTCGTACCCTTCCATGCGCACGCGACCTATGCCGGAGTACTCCTCCTGATCGGGCGGACGGCTGTCCTCGAGTATGACGGCCGCGATGTTGCGGTGGCCGTGCTCGAGCAGGTGGGTCATCGCGATCTCCGCGGCGTGCCGATCGTCGACCGTGATCGACGGGATGCCAGGCTCTGAGTGCGCGTCGACGGTGACGTAGGGGATGTGCCGGTGCTTGATCAGTGTGACGACCTCGTCCTGCGGCTCAAGCCCGATCGTGATCAATCCATCCACAGCGGCCGACCGAGCGCTACCGAGGAGACTCCCCTTGCGCGGAGGCAGCATCGTGAGCGACAGCCCCTCGTCGTCGCAGATCTGTCCGACGCCGCTGATGAGGCGGACCATGTACGGGTTCTGGAGCGCGAAGGGGATCGGCTGCGGCAGCAGGAGGCCGATCGCGCCAACCCGTCGGCGGGAAAGCGACCGTGCAACCGGATCGGGCACGTACCCGAGCCGCGTCGCGGCCTCGATGATCTTTGCCCGTGCCTCGGTCGAGATCTGGTCGGGGTCGTTGAAGGCAAACGAGACCGTCGTCTTCGAATAGCCGGTCTCCCGGGCGATGTCCTTGATGGTCACTCTCATTGGCAGCCCGGGAAGGGTAGCGACATCCGCGTTGTGGTGTCAAGCTCGCCTTGACTCGGCCGCAGTGGACAGGTATTCTCACATGAGAATATATGAACGTGTACGAAGCCGTACGAGAGACGTACGTTCTGCTCGAGACGGTGGTGGCGCACGCGCTCGAGCCGCTCGGTCTTCGCGTGGAGGAGTACAACGTATTGCGACTGCTTCGCGACGCTGGCGAGCATCGCATGAGTGTAGTCGCGCAGCGCACGCTCAGCGACGACTCGACAACGACCCGTGTCGTCGAGTCGCTGGTCGCCCGTGGACTCGTCGACCGGCGACGCGCGTCGAGCGATCGACGGGTCCGGCTCGTCGCCATCACGCCTTCCGGGCGCCGGACGATCGACCGGGCCGACCGTGTGCGCGAGCGCGCAATCGCGGCGGCGCTCGAGCCGCTGGACGATCGCACGATCGAGCGGATGACCGCGTCGCTCGACGCCGCGCGGGCGGCGCTGCGCTACGGAGGACACGATGGCTGACCACCGGGAGATTGCGACCGCCCCCGGCGACCTGCCGGCGAGCGAGATCGTACGACGTCACGAGACGGTCCACGACCAGTTTCGCCACGAGAACACGACCACGCCGCTCGCTCCTGCGCCCGGGGACGAGGTGCTCGTGGAGGCTGAGTCCGGAACCGGCGCGGCTGTAGAGCGCGCGGAGATCCGCTACACGACCGACGGGTCGCTGCCGGGCGAGACGGCGAGGCGCGTGGTCATGGAGCGCGACGGGACCGACTGGCGTCCGTTCGGCGGGTACGTCGTGCGGTGGCTCGGCACGATTCCCGCTCACGGCGACGGTACCGTCGTGCGCTACGAGATCGTGGGATACACGCGGGACGGTGCGGAGGTGCGCGCGCAGGACGGGCAGGGGTTCTGGTACCGCTACCCTGCGGCGCAGAGCGTTACGGTCTTCGCGTATCGCGTGCGAAGCGGTCCGATCGCGCCGCCGTGGATGGACGACGCGGTGATCTACCAGATCTTCGTCGACCGCTTCCGCCGCGGAGACGGCCCGTTCGACGAAGATGCCGATCTGCAGGCCAAGCACGGTGGTGACTTTGCGGGCATCGTGGAGGCGCTTCCGTACCTCGGCGAGCTGGGCGTCACCTGCCTCTGGCTCTCGCCCATCGGCCCGGCCCCCACGTATCATCGCTACGACGCGACCGACTACTTTTCCGTGGACCCGGTTCTCGGCAATGTGGACGACCTGCGCGCGCTCACCGCAGCCGCGCACGAGCGCGGAATGCGCGTCCTCCTCGACTTCGTGCCGAGTCACCTCTCCTCCGATCACCCCGCCTTCGTCGCCGCGCGACGCGATCGTAACGCCGAGACGTCGGACTGGTTCACCTTCTACGAGTGGCCCGACAGCTACCGCAGCTTCCTCGACACGGTACCCAGCCTCGTGTCGCTCAACACGATGAGCGAGGGGGTGCGCGACTACCTGAAGAGCAGCGCGCGGTTCTGGATGGAGTCCGGGGTCGACGGGTTCCGGCTCGATCACGTGATCGGTCACGGTATGGACTTCTGGGTCGAGTTCCAGCGAGCTCTCGAGGAGGTGGAGGCCGATGTGGTCACGATCGGCGAGGCGACCGACACCGGCGACGCGCTGCGCCGCTACCGCGGACGCATCAACACGATCCTCGACTTTCCCCTCGCGCGCGCGCTCCGACTCACCTTCGCGACCGGACAGTGGTCGCTCGCCGAGCTCGACTCGTTCCTCGACCTCTACGAGGCGTACATGAGCGACGGTCCCGGTCGCGTGAGCTTCCTCGACAACCACGACATGGACCGGTTCCTCCACGTCGCGGGACAGGACCGCGCCGCGCTGAAGCTCGCCGCGCTCACGCTCTTCACGCTGCCGGCGACCCCGGTGCTCTACTACGGCACCGAGATCGGCGCGACGCACGGGTATCCCACGAGCGATCGCCGGCGCGGCGGGGACGCGCTCGCGCGGCAGGACATGGAGTGGGACCGCGCGCGGTGGGACGAGGACCTGCTCGCGTTCTTCCGCGAGGCGATCGCGCTACGGCGCGAGCGCGCGGCCGCGGTGCGCGGCACGCGACGCCGCCTCGAGCTGAACGAGCGCACCGGCACGTACGTGTACGAGCTCGTGCCCGCCGGCGGCGAGGGCCGCGTGGCCGTCGCATTGAACCTGAGCGACCGTGAACAGCGCGTCGCGATCCCGGGAGCGAGCGAGACGCTGCTTTCGACCGGCGAGTCTGCGCGGCTCGACGGAGACGCGGTCGTGCTCCCGGCGAGGACCGGCGCGGTCGTCGCGCTTGGCGGCGAGTGACGCTCCGCAGGACCGCGCACGACGCCGGCCGCTTTGATCTACAGCTCGTGCACCCATCGGCCCCCAGTCTCCTCCGACGGCTCGAAGCCGACGCGCTCCAGGTACGCGCGGTGTTCATCGGTTCCCGGCACGGTCACGAGGCGCTTCACGCCGGGCAGACGCTCGTGGATATTCGCCTCCGCGATCACGTACTGCCCGATCCGGAAGTCGCGGTACCGCGGTGTGACGTAATCCACGGCGATGAAGAACGTCTGCGCGTCGGTCCGCTCACCCACGAGGATCCCGGCCGTGTTGTTGTTGCGCAGCAGGAAGAAGACGTCGCAGTCGGGACCGATCGAAACCTCGCCGAAGATGCGCCGTATCTCCTCCTCGTTCGTAGACCAGAAGTAACGGAAAAGCTCCGACGCCGGGTCGGTCCGGACGATCGCGACTCGATCGCGTTCGCGGTAGAGGACGAAGAGGTAGTAGATGTCGATGACCGCGATTCCCGCGTTGAGCCCGCCGGTCGGGATCGAGCCGATCATGAAACCGAAGGTGCTGAACATGATCGCGCCTACGAGGTTGATCCAGCGCAGCTTCACGATCGAGCTCATCATCAACGAGACGAGGATCACGAGCGATGCCGCGTATCCGAACAGGTCGAGCCAGCTTGTCGCCATCAGGGAAGGGTAGTGAAGGTTTCGCGCGGCGTCGAGTTCGGGTACTACGACCTCGAGGACCTCGAGTGGGTCGCGGAGGACGCTCCGGAGGCCTACTCCTCGACCCAGTCCTTCGCGAAGATCGATTCTCCGGCTCCGGCTCGAGCCCCCGTGGCCTCGGCGGCCTCTGAGAAGAGCGGGTAGCGACGCGCGAGCGACGGGCTGACGCGCGAAGCGACCTCCCACGTGCTGCGTGCCTCGTCGCGGTCGCCCGTCTCCCAGAAGGAGAAGGCGAGGCCCATGAGGATCCGGGCGTTCTCCGGCTCGCGCTCTCTCGCGCGCTCGAGCAGCGCCCGGGCCTCGTCGTGGTCGCCGGCGATGCTGAGAACGTTCGCGAGGTTGATCATTGCCGGCACGTAGTCGTCGCGGGCGAGCGCCGCCCTGAACGAACCGGCCGCCTCGTCGAGGAGCCCGTAGCTCGCGTAGAGGACCCCTTCGCGGTTCGGTGCCCGTGGGTCGTCGGGGTCGTCTGTTTGCGAGCGGAGCGCGCTGAGCTTCGGATCGAGCTCGAGGCTGCGAAAGCTGGCGAGCTCGGCGCGAGCGGCCGTACGCGTCGACGGGGTATCCGGACGCGGCGCGCTCCCGACCGTTGGCACGCCGACCGGCGAGTACTCGCTCCACGCCTCCTGCGCGGTGAAGAAGCCTGCCGTGCCGTTCGCGTGCGCCTGGCGCCACTGCAATCCACCCACCTGCCACGCGCGCACGAAGCCTTCGGTCAGTACGGTCGTCTCGACCGGAAGCCACGTGACGCCGTCGCGGACGATCACGT
>CAYWJH010000011.1:0-58105 GCA_964458555.1 uncultured Spirochaetaceae bacterium
CGGTGGACCTCGAGTATCTCCGCAGCCGCGAAGATTACGTGACGCTGATCGACGACCGGGTGAGGCAGCTGCAGAGCCGGCTCGTCGGACTCGAGGCCGAACGCGACCGGGTTCGCGAGGGCTACCTCGAGGCGAGCAGCGCCCGAAAGGCGCTCACGAAGCTGAGAGAGCGCCGCAGCGACGAGTACTACGAGGACGCGAAGCGCGAGGAAGATCGGAACCTGGACGAGATAGCCGGGTCGATGCACGCGCGCCGTCGGTCCCGGACGGAGGAAAACGATGTATGACGACCAGGGCTACAGTCGTGTAGGCGCAGCGCCGCGCATCTTCGGGCTGACGCTGCTCGTGCTCGTGCTCGCGCTCGGTGGAGCGCTCTGGTTCGACTTCCTCGGTCTGATCGACGTTACATCGCTCTTTTCGCCCGCGCTCCGGTGGGTCGGCCTCGAACCGCGCGAGGAGCCGGTCGCGGTGGAGGACAGCCCGCTCCTGCTCGAGGATGAGCGGCTGGCGAAGCGAGAGGAGGCGCTGGCGATCCTTTCCGACGAGCTCGACGGGCGCGCTGAAGGCCTGGCCGAGCGTGAGGCGGAGCTGGAGGCGCTGGCCGAGCAGCTCGAGGAGCGAGAGGCCGCGCTCGCCGACCGCGAAAAATCAGTAATCGAAGCTCTGCGGCGCGTCGAGAATCAAAGAGCAGCGTTGGTGAAGCTCTCAACGTATCTCACCAACATGCCGCCGGAGGACGCCGTGGATATCATGGTCGGGTATCGAGACTCGACGCTGATCGACGTTCTCCTGGTGACCGATGAGCTTGCTGAAGAGGCCGGCCAGGCGTCGATCGTACCGTTCTGGCTTTCGCTGATGCCCTCCGAGCGAGCAACAATCATCGGTGAGAAAATCGAGACGCTGCCGGAGATAGAGGGTGCCGATTAGCCTGATCCCACAACCTGACGCCACCTCGATCGAGTTCGCGCGACGGCACGCCGCCACGACGCTCTCGCCGCCCGACGCGGGTGGCAGCTTCGCGGGTGGCGGCTTCGCCACCTATCTATCTTCGGTCATGAACGCCGGTTCCGCCTCGCGCGGCGCCGGCGACCTTTCCTCCCCGGGAGCGTCCGCGCGACGGATCGCCGATTCGGAGGGGACGCGTTCGCATGAGAACGACTCGGCAAAGGAAGACAAGCGCGTCGCGGGCGACGCGCCGAAGCAGCCCGAGTCGAACGACGCGGTGCGGGCGGAGAAACGCGGCGAGCGCGAACGGGCGGAGGCCGCCGGCAGCGAGTCCGGCAAGGCGGAGGCAAAGCGTGCCGGCTCCGAAGCCGCTGAGGCCGAACGCGCTACCGCCGAACGCGAAGCGAGCGAAAAGGGCGCGAGCGACGCGGTCTTCGCGGTCGCGGGAAGCGATGCGGCCGACGAGGGAGAGTCGCTCGCCGCGGCCGGCGGGGCGGCGACGAAGGCGGCGGTACGAACCGAGCTCGGCGGAGGTCCGCGCGGCGAGAAACGCGCAGTGCTCGACGCGCGACGGGTTACCGAGCGCGACGGGCAGCCGGCGGTGGAGATCGATGTGCGCGTTGGAGGCGAGGCGAAGATAGCCTCGGACGACGAGAGCGGCGCGGAGCCGGAGCGCGGCACGGACGCGGAGACGAAGCGCGACACGGACAGCCGCGCGTCGGAGCTCGCCGCGGGCACGAGATCCCAAACGCGAGAGCCCGGACGCGCCGGCGGACAGCCGCACGGCGAGGAGGCGGCGAAGTCCGATCTCAACGCCGACGCGGTCGCGCGCGAGCGCGGGGCTTCGCGACGGGGCGAGCCGGGGCGCGAAGAGGGCGAGTCGCGCGGCGACCGCCGGGTAGAGGTGCGGGACCTGCGCGCCCGCGGGAACGACACCCGCGGCGGCTCCGACGCGAACCGCGATCGCGACGCGGGGACGAGCGCCCCGCGCGGTCAGCTCTCGGAGGCAACGAAGGCTCCGGTCGAGGAGGCCGGTTCCGACGCGTCGCGCGCCTCGTCGTTCGAATCGCTGCGTGCAGACGGCAACGCGACGACCGGAAACCCCACGCGCGGTGCGGCCGCGGCGACGCGAACCGGGGGGCAGACCGTGGAGCTCCGTCGAGCGCTCAACGAGCAGCTGAACGGCGAGATCGTCCGGTCGGCGAGATTGATCGTTCGCGGCAGCGATCGCGGCGAAATCCGGTTGAACCTGAAGCCGGAGTCGCTCGGCAGCGTGCGGATCGCGTTGCAGATGCAGGATGGTCATATAGCCGGGCGGATTATTGTCGACAATCAGAGTGTACGGGAGGCGTTCGAGCAGAACCTCGCAGCCCTCCAGAAGGCGTTCGCCGAAGGCGGCATGGACGCATCCGGGCTCGAGGTGAGCGTGGCCGATTCGGGCCGCGACTCGGGCGAGACCGAGGATGGAGCGCCCGGGCGATCGAGCACCGGCGCGGCCGCGGCGTCGTTCGAGGACGCCGTCCCCACGGTGAGCTCGATCGAAGAACGACACGTCCTGGTGGACCTGGTCGTGTAGAGGAGCAGAGATGGACGGGATATCGCTGGACATGACCAACGCAGAGGTCGAGCGGCTGCGCTCGCAGAACGAGAGCTTCAACCTCGCGCTGAACAACACGCGGGTCGCGAAGAACGACATGGGCAAGGACGAATTCCTGCAGATTCTCATCACGCAGCTGACGAATCAGGACCCGACCGAGCCCATGAAAGATCGGGAGTTCATCGCTCAGATGGCCCAGTTCTCGACCCTCGAGCAGATGACGAACATGTCTGACGAGTTTCGGCAGCTCGGCGCGCTGCTCCAGTCGGGCCAGGCGGTCTCGCTCCTCGGCAAGAACGTGGACATCAACCTCGGAGCTTCGACCATCAGCGGCGTCGTGCAGGAAGTCACCGGTGGTGACTACCCGCAGGTCCTCGTCGACGGACGGTACTACGACTACTCGGCTGTGCAACGAGTCCGGGCGGAACAGGATAAGGGGGATCAAGCACTATGATGCGAAGTCTGTACGCGGGCGTTAGTGGCCTGCAGAACCACCAGATCCGCATGGACGTGATCGGCAACAACATCTCGAACGTCAATACGACGGGGTTCAAGAAGGGGCGGGTCAACTTCCACGACATGATCAGCCAGAACATGCAGGGCGCTTCCCGACCGAACGAACGCGTCGGCGGCGTCAACCCGAAGCAGATCGGACTGGGGATGCAGGTCTCCTCGATCGACACGATCTTCAACCAGGGATCGCTCCAGACCACCGGGGTCAAGACCGATGTAGCCATCCAGGGCGAAGGCTTCTTCGTCATGCGCGAGGGCGATGTCGATCTCTACTCCCGCGCCGGCGCCTTCGGACTCGACGAGGACGGTACGCTGGTGAACCCGGCGAACGGCATGCGCGTCCAGGGCTGGACCGCGCAGAGCGAAGGGGCCGACACCTTCATCAATACGTCCGCCACGCCGGGAGACCTGGTGATCCCGATCGGACAGAAGGACGAGGCGCGCGAGACCGGCTACGTGTTCGCCGCGAGCAACCTCGACAAACGAACCCCGGTGATTCCGCCGGGTGCGAGCGAGCAGGAGATCGCCGCCGGTACGCACACGGTGACGAAGGAGATCTACGACGCGTTCGGCGGAACGCACCAGCTGCGGATCGACTACACGCGCATCGACGGTTCGCCGAACCAGTGGCAGGCGGAGGTGACGCTCAACGAGGATACCGAGAGCCCCCTCACGCCTACCGTCTCGGTGGGAGGGATCCAGTCGGCCGACAACACGTACATCGTCGAGTTCGACAACTTCGGACGACTGAGCCAGATCTCCAACGCAGCCGGCGGGCTGGACGCGAACGAGGATCTGACGATCGACGTGAGCTTCCTCGTTCCGGACACCTCCGAACCGGTGGACCCCACCACCGGGCTCGCGCAGCCGCCGGTGACGCAGACGGTCGCGCTCGACATCGGGCAGGTGGGCGGCATGGACGAGTCGACGACGCAGTTCACGAGCGAGAGCACGAACAAGCTCGTCCGGCAGGACGGGTACGCGATGGGCTACCTCGAGGACTTCCGGATCGATCAGAGCGGTGTCGTCACCGGCATCTACTCGAACGGAACGAACCGGGCGCTCGGGCAGCTCGCGCTCGCGAGCTTCGTGAACCCCGGAGGCTTGGAGAAGGCCGGGGAGAACACCTACGTAACGACGATCAACTCGGGTGACCCGTTGGTCGACCCTCCGGGCTCGGCGGGGAAGGGAAAGATCATCGCCGGGACGCTCGAGATGAGTAACGTAGACCTCGCCGAGCAGTTTACCGACATGATTGTCACACAGCGGGGCTTCCAGGCGAACTCGCGGACGATTCAGACGTCCGACCAGATGTTGCAGGAAGTCTTAACACTGAAGCGATAATGGAGTAATCTCGGGTAAATGATAAAGGTGACCCGGCTGGATGGGCACGAGTACCATGTGAACCCGCATCAGATCGAGTACATCGAATCCAATCCCGATACAACGCTCATTATGCTCAGTGGCAAGCGTCTGGTAGTCCAGGAGGACTACCAGACCGTCTTTGATGAGATAGTCGATTACCGACGCCTCATCGGGGCATTCAGGAACGAGGGGTAATCGTCAGTGGATCTTGGAACGATTATCGGCATTGCGAGCGGGTTCGCTCTTGTACTTCTCACGATCGTCACCGGCGGTGCGGGCGTCGCGAACTACGTCAGCCTGCAGTCAGTTCTGGTGGTAATCGGCGGATCGTTCGCAGCGATGCTCGTCGCCAACCCCCTGGCGCGAATGCTCGGGATCGTGAAGTACATCCGGATCGCGCTGCGGACGCCCGACTGGCAGGAAGAGAAGATCATCAGCGATCTGGTCTCCTTCAGCGAGCGGGCGAGGCGCGAAGGCCTTCTCGCGCTCGAGGATAACCTTGACGAGGTCGAGGACGAGTTCATGCGTAAGGGTATTCAGCTCGTCGTGGACGGCACCGATCCGGACATCATCAAGAGCATCCTCTACCACGATCTCAACGAGGTCCAGAGCCGCCACGAGAGCGGGATCCGGATCTTTGAGGACTGGGGCAAGATCGCGCCCGCTTTCGGGATGATCGGGACGCTGATTGGCCTCATCCAGATGCTCGTCAACCTCGGCGGCGACGCCGCCGTCATCGGCGCCGGTATGGCGGTCGCGCTGATCACGACGTTCTACGGGTCGCTCTTCGCGAACCTGGTGCTCGTACCGCTGAAGACCAAGCTCGAGGATCGGGACAAGGAGGAGACGCGGGTCAAGGAGATCGTGGTCGAGGGGATTCTGTCCATTCAGTCGGGCGATAATCCGCGCATCCTCCTGGAGAAGCTGATCAGTTTCCTTCCGCCGCAGCAGCGCGAGGTGTTGCGGCAGGAATCGGCTCGCGACTAGCCTGGAAGGCGAGGAGGGCCCTTGGCAGGACCGGGACAACGAAGGAAGAAATGCCCACCCGAAGGGGCCGCGGACTGGTTGCTCACCTACGGTGACATGGTCACGCTCCTGCTGACCTTCTTCGTGCTTCTCTTTACGACCGCGACGATCGACGGCTACCAGCTGCGTCTCATCCTGGCCGCCTTTCCAGGGCTGGGCAACTATACCGGCGGCAACACGCTCGAAGCCGGGCCGCTCGCAGAGCTCGGCAATACGATCATGTCGCTGCCGTCGATGGAGCGCGGTCGCGCGCTCAGCGAGGCCCGCCGCGAAGCGGTGAGCATCTTCGAGCCGGAGATCCGCAGCAACCTCGTGCGCATTACCGAGGACGAGCGAGGGCTCGTGATCACGCTCGCGGCCGACGCCTTCTTCGAGAGCGGCTCTGCGAACGTGAACATCGAGCAGACGCGGGAGGTGCTGCGCAAGCTTGCGCGTCTGCTGGACGCCGAGGCGTTCAGCGACCGCACCTTCCGGCTCGAGGGGCATACCGATAACATACCCGTGGGAGGGCCGAGCGACTTCGAGTCGAACTGGGACCTCGCTTCGGCCCGCGCGCAGTCGGTGCTGCGGTACCTCGTCGACTACGGTGTCGACGAGGAGCAGTTCCAGCTCATGAGCCGAGGGGAGTACGCGCCGCTCGTCGACAATACGACCGCCGAAGGGCGAGCGTACAACCGGCGCGTGGACGTGATCATCCTCACGGAGGGGACCCTGTGAGGGTTCGCTCGGGAACCGGTGTGAGCGTTGCCACGGCTGCGCTCCCGGGTGTCCGGCGCGCCGTCGGATGGAAAAGGAGAGCGCATGGCTGACGATATGTTTGACACCGACGAAGACGTTGTCGGGGCGGAAGAGACACAATCGGCACAGAAGCGCGTCGGGTTCCTGCCCGGCGTGCTCATTCAGGTGCTCAAGTGGGTCGGGATCATCCTCGGAGCGGTCATCTTCATCGTGACGGTGGTCGTAGTCACGGTGAACTTCCTCAACCGGGGCAACGTGTCGCAGACGCGCGTACCTACGAGCGAGGAGTACCGGGCCGAGGCGCCCATCTACACGTGGTTCGAGCAGGTCGGTGAGCTGCGCGGGAGCACCGCCGACGAGGTGCGGACGACGTTCATCGTCGAGCCGTTCCTCGGCTACGACGGGGAGAACGACCAGCTGACGACGGAGCTCATCCAGCGCCGGATCCAGCTCGTCGGCATCTTCAACGACTATTTCGGTTCGCGGACGACCGACGAGCTCGAGGGTCCGCAGAACAAGCTCAAGGTCGAGCAGGAGCTGCAGGACCAGATCAACCGGATCCTGAGGAACGGGATGATCCGCGATATCGTATTCGGTAGTTATCAGTTCCTGCCGTTCTAAATGGAGGGCCGACCGACGAGAGGGGATTGCATATCTTGTTGATGCATGCGATTATAGAGACGGAGGGGAACTGATAGAATGACGGAAGTTCTATCTCAGGATGAAATCGATCAGCTGCTGACCGCCATTTCGTCCGGAGACATGGACACAGAAGAGATTCCTCAGCCGGCCGACCAGCGTAAGATCAAGATCTACGACTTCAAGCGGCCGGACAAGTTTTCCAAGGAACAGCTGCGCACGATCAATATGATGCACGAGACGTTCGCGCGTCTGACGACGACGAGTCTCAGCGCGCAGCTGCGAAGCCTCGTGCAGCTCCACGTCGCGTCCGTCGACCAGCTCACCTACGAAGAGTTCATTCGTTCCATTCCCAATCCCACGACGCTCGCCGTCATCAATATGGATCCCCTGAAGGGTTCGGCGATCCTCGAGATCGACCCGGCGATCACCTTCAGCATCATCGACCGTCTCTTCGGCGGGCAGGGCGAAGGCAGCAAGGTCACCCGCGAGCTTTCGGACATCGAGACCTCGGTCATGGAAGGGATCATCGTCCGCATCCTCGGTAGCATGCGCGAGGCGTGGAACCAGGTGATCGACCTGCGACCGCGTCTCGGGAATATCGACACGAACCCCCAGTTCGCCCAGATCGTTCCGCCGACGGAGATGGTCGTACTCGTGACCCTCGAGACGAAGGTCGGCGAGGTCGAGGGCATGATCAATTTCTGTATTCCCTATCTCACGATCGAGCCGATCATCGGCAAGCTCAGCGCGCAGTACTGGTACTCGACCGTGCGACGCGGAACTACCACGGAAAACCTCAACGTGCTTCGCGAGAAGTTGGCAACCGTGGCCGTCTCGGTGGTCGCGGAGATCGGTAGCATGGATCTTACGGTGGGTGACGTACTCAGCCTGCGGCCCGGAGACGTTATCCGACTGCCCAACGTGCGGGTCAACGACCCCATGTCGCTGAACGTGGGAAACCGGCGGAAGTTCCTCTGCCGGCCGGGTCAGATCGGCAACAAGCTCGCCGTCCAGATCATCAAGCAGCTCGAAGAGATCGAGCACGAGGACTTCGAAGAGCTCGTGGCCGAAGAAGGAGAATGACGATGAGTGATGGATCGCTCTCCCAGGACGAAATAGACGCTCTGTTGCAGGGAACCGGCGGCATGGATTTCGACGCGGGGCCAACGTCCCCGGCGCTCACGGATCAGCAACGCCAGCAGTTCCAGCAGGTCGTTCAGGGCACGGTAGATAGCCAGCAGTCCAACCTGTCGCTGCTCGTCAACAACGAGGTCAGCATAGAACCACCGTCGGTCGAGCTCACCGACGCCGAGACCTTCGGGCCGTCCGTGCAAGGATCGGTCGTGCAGGTGGAGATCAACCTCACCGAAGGAACGCCGGGGCACCATTCGTACGTCATGTCGGAGGAGGCCGCGGTTCAGATCGCCGGTCCGATGATGGGGCAGGAGGGTGTGGAGCTCGACGATGCGGCGGTCAACGCGCTGCAGGAGGCGTTCAGCCAGATCGCCGGCCCCGTGATCACCGCGCTCGGCGACACCGCGGGTACGACGGTCATGAATGATCCACCGTCGGGCCAGCACGGCGACTCCTCGTCGCTGACGCTTCCCGGCGGTCAGTTCGTCAAGCTGACCTACTCGGTCACCGTGGACGACGGCGCGCCGTTTGACGTGCACGAGATCTTCGACGCGAACGTCGTGCAGGCGGTGCTCGGCGGGGGGCGCGCCGAGGCGGGCGCGGCCCAGGCCGCGGGTGCGCAGCCTCAGATGGCAGGCGCCGGCGGTGGTATGAACGCGGGCGCCGCCGGTGGCAACGCCGGTATGGGCGGGATGATGGGCATGCAGATGGGCGGCGGTAATCCGAGCGTCCAGAGCGTCCAGTTTCCCAACCTCTCGCCGGCGGGCGGCGGGCAGGAGCAGGGCAACATCGGTCTTCTCATGGACGTCTACATGGAGATGACCGTGGAGCTTGGCCGCACTCGCAAGCTGATCAAGGAAATACTGGGCATGGGCGAGGGTACGATCATCGAGCTGGACAAGCTCGCCGGCGAACCGGTGGATATCCTCGTGAACCATAAGCTGATCGCAAAGGGCGAAGTCGTCGTGATCGACGAGAACTTTGGAGTGCGCGTGACGGAGATCGTCTCGCCAATGGAGCGAATGAGCGGCATGCCGTGATCGAGAGGCGGGATCGCGCGACGTGGTGAGGTGTTAACCGTGCCGAACCGCGATGCGTGGTCCGGGCGACGGGGTTGGGAGCCCCGCTGCCACTGACGGGAGGGGACAGATGAAACGCCTTGCTTGTATCCTGGGGATGGGACTCCTTGTCCCGTTCCTGACGTTTGCGCAGACAGCAGACCCGTCGGCGACGGGTGGTGCAGTATCTCAGCCAGATGCTTCGGCGGAGGGATCCGCGGAGACCGCGGAGGTGGACGAATCGAGCCTCGTGCTCGGCGAATCGTCTCCGCAATCGACCGACGACGCATCGAGCGTGTCTGCGTTCGGTTTCTGGGACTTCGCCCGCATGATCCTCGTGCTCGCCTGCGTGGTCGGAGTCATCTATCTGATATTCTATTTCCTCAAACGCGCCGGTAACGGGAAGTACGCGAACAGCGAGCTGATCAGGGTGGTCGGCTCGCAGTCGCTTCCCGGCAATCGTGCGATCTATCTCGTCCAGGTGGGCGCGCAGGTCTTCATGATCGGGGCCGGCGGTGATTCGGTGACGCTGCTCGGCGAGATCACCGACAAGGAGACCGTCGACACGATGATCCTCGCGGCGGCGGAGCAGGAGACACCACCGGGACGGAGTTTCGGCGACGTGGTCGCCTCGCTCGTGAAGAGCGGACAGGGCGAGAGCCTTGACCTGATGCGGCAGCAACGCGAACGGTTGCAACGCCTCGGGCAGTAGGCGGATTCAGGAACTGGGGGGGGAATGAATCGTCTACGAACACCAACCATTGTGCTCGCCGCCGTGCTCCTGGCGCTCGTCATCGTCCCGTCTGCCTCGTCGCAGGCGCTGGGGGACGCCGACGACGTCGTGCCCGAGGGCGAGCAGGCGCTGCAGATACCATTTGTGAACCTTGAGATTCGCCAACCGGACAGCAACCAGGAAGTCGCGCTGTCGTTGCAGCTACTCCTGCTGCTGTCGGTGCTCAGTCTCGCGCCGTCGATCATCATCCTGACGACGAGCTTCCTGCGTATCGCGATCGTTTTCGACTTCGTGAAGCGGGCGCTTTCCCTGCAGCAGGTGCCGCCGTCGCAGGTGCTCATGGGAATCGCGTTGTTCATGACGGTGTTCATCATGTGGCCTACGCTGACGACCGTGTACGAAGACGCGTTCGTACCGCTCGCGGAGGGCGAGATAGGGATCGAGGAGGCGTACCGGGAGTTCGAATCGCCCCTGCGTCTGTTCATGTACCGCCAGATGGAGAACAGCCCGGACACGATCAGGCTCTTCATGCGGATGGGGAACATGCCGGCTCCGTCGACCTTCGCCGACGTGCCGACGCACGCGCTCATCCCCGCTTTCATCCTTCACGAGCTCACCGTCGCGTTCAAGATCGGCATCCTGCTCTACATACCGTTCATCGTGATCGACATGGTCGTCGCGTCGACGCTCATGTCCATGGGCATGATCATGCTGCCGCCGATCATGATCTCGCTGCCCTTCAAGCTGATCCTGTTCGTTCTCGTCGACGGGTGGACCCTTCTCTCGCAGCAGCTCGTCGCGAGCTTTGGAGGTTTCTGATGGATCTGGGATTCGCAGTGCAACTCATCCGCAGCGGCGTCTTCTACATCCTCATCGTCGCGGCGCCGGCGCTCGTTACGGGCCTCGTCGTGGGGCTCGTCGTCTCGATCGTCCAGGCGACGACGTCGATCCAGGAGCAGACGCTCACCTTCGTGCCCAAGATCGCCGCGATTCTTCTCTCGGTCTTCGTGATGGGGCCGTGGATGATCCGGGTTCTCGTGCAGTTCGCGCGAAACGTCTTCGACTCGATACCCGAGATGGTCGGTTAGCGATGGTACTCGACGGGCTGGTAGCCGACGCGCAGCTGTTCTTCCTCCTCTTCGTTCGCGTGATGGCGATGCTGCAGTTCGCCCCGCTGTTGAGCTCGGGCTCCATCCCCTCGATCGCCAAGGTGGCGCTCGCGCTCATGGCCGGCGCGCTCGTCTTCCCGATGGTCCAGGCGTCGGGCTATCCGATTCCGCAGAACGGCGTCGAGTACGCGATGCTCGCGTTCGGCGAAGGAATGATCGGCGTGATCATGGGGTTCATGCTGTCGATCGTCTACGCCGCGTTCCAGACCGCTGGACAGATGTTCAGCCTGCAGATGGGATTCGGCGCGAGCCAGGTCTTCGACCCGCTCGCTCAGATCGAGATCCCCATCATGGGTCAGTTCCTCAACCTCATCGCGATGTTCGTGTTCGTCCTTACGGCCGGTTTCCAGCGGATCTTTCTCACCGGCGTCTACTACTCGTTCCAGTCCATTCGTGCGGTGGATCTCGTGTTGCTCCGGGAGGACATCCTCACCTCGATGCTCTCCGGACTGAGCTCGCTCTTTCAGAACGCGCTCATCATCTCGTTTCCCATCCTGGGGACGCTCTTTCTCGTTCAGGTGGTCATGGGGCTGCTCGCCAAGGCCGCGCCTCAGATGAACCTGCTGATGCTCGGCTTTCCGCTGTCGATCGGAGTCGCTTACATCATCCTGTTCATGACCGTTCCTTTCCTCATGGAGACGTTCGATCGTCTCATTTCGGTCGGTTTCGACTGGCTCTTCGAGCTCTTCCGCGGTGCGGCGGAGGTGGGAACGTGAGCGGGGGGACGCGACGACCGCAGACCGCCTTCGCAGATCTGCTTCTCTCGGTCAGCCTCACCCGCGACGGCGAGCCGGCGCAGGAGATCGTGCCCGAGGTCCCGCTTCACTTCGACGAGGCGGAGACCGCCGAACGCGGTGCGCGCGGTGATAACGGGGACCGGTCGCTCGCGAGCGCGCTCGAGGCGATGCACCTCCAGTGGTTCGCCGCCGAGGACGAGGGGCGAACCGAGGAGCCGACCGAGCACAAGATTCAGAAGGCGCGCGAGGACGGCAAGGTCGCGAAGAGCCAGGACGTCACCGGCTCGATCATCCTGCTCTTTTCGGTCATCGCGCTTCTGATCCTCGGTCGTTACATCCTCCACAACTCGCAGGAGATGGTGACGTACTTCCTGCGACGGTCGACGGAGGTCGAGCTCGCCGGAGACGCGACGATCATGCGCGCGTTCTACTCGTATTTTATCCGGCTCACGTGGCCCATCGCGTTGATCGCCTTCGCCGCCGCCGTTCTCGGCAACGTCGTGCAGGTCGGGTTCCTCTTCACGACGAAGACCATCACGCCGGACTTCAACCGCATCGCGCCCCGATTCGGGAAGTTTTTCCAGCGCGCGCTCTTGAGCACCGAAGCGCTCTTCAACCTCGCGAAGTCGCTGGGGAAGGTCCTGCTCATCGTCGTGCTCGGAATCGTCAACGTCGCCTTTCGAATCAACGAGATCACCGCGACGCTCAGTGCGCCGTTCCTGCAGTCGTTCTCGCTCATCACCGAGATCGCGTTCAACCTGCTGCTGCAGTCTGCGATCCTGATGCTCGTCCTCTCGGTCTTTGACTACCTCTTTCAACGCCACCAGCACATGGAGTCGTTGAAGATGACCCGCCAGGAGGTCAAGGAGGAGCGACGGACGTTCGAGGGCGATCCGCAGATCAAGAGCCGGATGAAGCAGCGGATGAACGAGCTCCTGAACCGGAATATGGTGCAGAACGTCCCGAGTGCGGATGTCGTCGTGACCAACCCGACGCACTACGCGGTCGCGATGGAGTACGATCAGACGACCATGGAGGCCCCGACGGTCGTGGCGAAGGGCCAGGACAACATGGCGTTCCGGATCAGGGAAATCGCCGGCGAGTTCGACGTTCCCATCATCGAGAACAAGCCGCTTGCGCGCGCGCTCTACTCTGAGGTGGACATTGGCGATACGATCCCGCAGAAGTTCTACGAGGCGGTCGTCATCGTGCTCAAGCAGGTGTACCAGATGACGGGAAAGCCCGTGGGAGGCCGATATGGCTGACGTTCAGTCGGTTCTGAGTAATGCGTTCCTGCGCAAGCGCAGCGACGTGTTCATCGCCGTGGGTGTGATCGTCGTCGTAGGGATGCTCATCATCCCGCTGCCGACGTTCCTGCTCGACGGATTCATGGCGATCAACATCGTCCTGAGCCTGCTCGTGATCCTCACCGTGCTCTACACCACGCGCGCGCTCGACTTCAGCGTCTTTCCCACGCTACTGCTCGTCGCGACGGTGTTCGGGCTCGCGCTGAACGTCTCCTCAACGCGGTTGATCCTCGCGCAGGGAGAAGAGTTCGACGGGCGCATCGTGATCGCGTTCGGGAATTTTGTCGTGGGAACGTCCGGGACCGAGGGTCTGGTGATCGGGATCATCATCTTCATCGTCCTGATCGCCGTGCAGTTCATCGTCATCACCAAGGGCTCGACCCGCGTCGCGGAGGTGGCCGCACGCTTCACGCTCGACGCGCTGCCCGGAAAGCAGATGGCGATCGAGGCCGAGTACAACTCGGGGGCGATCACCGAGGAGGAGGCGGCGAAGCGCAAGAACGAGCTCGAGCGCGAGGTCGACTTCTACGGGGCCATGGACGGTGCGAGTAAGTTCGTCCAGGGAAACGTAAAGGTCGGTATCCTCATCACCGTCATCAACATCATCGGCGGGATCATCGTCGGCGTCACGCTCCACGGCGAGACGCTCGCGCAGGCGGCCGACACCTACATCCGCTTTGCCGTCGGCGACGGCCTGGTGACTCAGTTCCCGGCGCTGCTGATCGCGACGGCGACCGGCATCATCGTCACCCGGGCGGTCTCGGACGGCTCGTTCGGCGAGGACATCACCAAACAGTTTACGAGCCAGAGCCGGATCTACTGGATCGTGGCCGCGTTCCTGTTCGGCATCGCCTTCCTGCCGGGCTTCCCCTGGTACGTTCTCATCCCGCTGGGGGTGATGAGCGGCTTTCTCGCGTATCGATTGGGCCACAAAGAGGTGCGCGAGGAGGCGCAGGCGCGGGAGGCTCAAACGGAGGCTGCACCGGAGTCGCCCGCGGAGATCTCGCCGGTCGCGCCGCTCGATCCGCTGTCGCTCGAGCTCGGCTACGGTCTCGTCCCGCTCGTCGACCGCGACAAGGGCGCCGAGCTGCTCGACCGGGTGACGCGGATTCGCCGAGAGATGGCGCTCGACCTCGGGCTCGTCGTGCCGCGCATCCGGATTATCGATAATATGCGGCTCGAGCCGAGCGAGTACAGTTTCAAGATCCGCGGGACCGAGGTCGGGAGTGGGACGATCCGCATGGGCCACTACCTTGCGATCAACCCGGGCAACGTCACCGAAGAGATCCCCGGCGAACGGACGACCGACCCCGCGTTCGGACTTCCGGCGATGTGGATCACCGAGGACATCCGCGACCGCGCCGAGCGCGCGGGCTATACCGTAGTCGATTCGCCGTCGATCATCGCGACCCACCTGACCGAAATCATCAAACGGCACGCCGCAGACATTCTCGGGCGTCAGGAAGTACGCAGCATGCTCGACACGCTGCGCCGCGAGTACTCGGCGGTGGTCGAAGACGTTCAGAACGTCCTGTCGCTCGGCGAGATCCAGAAGGTCCTTCAGAGCCTGCTCGCGGAACAGGTTTCCATCCGGAACCTGGTCGTCATTCTCGAAACGCTCGCCGACTTCGCGGCGGTCAGCAAGGAACCGACCTTCCTCGTCGAGAAGGTGAGACAGGCGCTCGCCCGGCAGATCTGCCTCCAGTACGCCGATGACGAGCACACGATTCACGTGATGACGCTTGAGCCGGGACTCGAGCAGCGGATCGTCGATTCGCGGGTGGAGACCGCCGGGGGGCTCGTCCCGGCGCTGCCTCCCGCCGTGCAGCGCGCGTGGGTCAACGCGCTCCTGAACGCGGTTCGCAACGTCCAGCAGATGGGGCACATGCCCATCATTCTCTGTTCCGAGGCGGCGCGACCGCTCGTCAAGGCGAGCGCCCGCCGTGAGATCCCGGACCTGGCGGTTCTGTCGGTTCCGGAGATCGTCGCCGACATCCGGATCGAAGCGCTCGCTGAAATACGCGTTGAGGAGTGAACATGGAGTACTTTGTCGAACAGGCGCCGACGCACCGAGAGGCCGAAGAGCGAGTCCGTATGAAGTACGGCGACGCCGCGCGCATCATGCACCACCGCTCGGTACGGATGGGCGGGTTTCTCGGCCTGTTCACGCGCGAGGGCGTGGAGGTGACCGGATACTTCTCGCGCGAGCCGCGCAGACAGGTCGGGGCCGATGCGCTGTCGCGGCCGGCCGAGCACGTCCGGACCACCGGCGCGAAGGCCGACTCCGGCTCCGCGCCGAGCGGCGACTCGTCGCTTGAAGAGGAGAAGCGCAAGCTGCTCGATGTGATGCGCGGAGGCGACAAGACGCTCGACACGGTGCTGAACGAGATCCGCGGCCTGCGGGAGTCGCTCGGCGCCGGCCACGCGGAAGAGCACCCGGCAATCGCGGAGGTGCGGTCGTTGCTCGAAGAGAACGACTTCTCGCCCGGCTACGTGCGCACGATGACCGACCGTATGCGGCGTGAGCTGTCGGTCGACGAGCTCTCCGACCGCGACGGCGTACACGCCCGGGTGGTCGAGTGGATCGGACAGTCGATCAGAATCCACGAGCCACGATCGACCGGCAAGCCGGAGATCCTCATCCTCGTCGGGCCGACCGGGGTGGGCAAGACGACGACGATCGCGAAGCTCGCCGCGATGTACGGACTCGAGCGCAGCGCGAAGGCGCGCGACATCCGCGTGCTGACGATCGACAACTACCGCATCGGCGCGAGGCAGCAGATCGAAACGTACGGACAGATCATGGACATCCCGGTCTCGTTCGTCGAGTCGTCCGACGACATGCGCAAGTACCTCGCGCTCTACCAGGACGCGGACATGATCTTCGTCGACACGATCGGCAAGAGCCCGCGCGATTTCCGAAAGCTCGGCGAGATGAACGAGCTCCTGTCCATGTGCGGAAATCGGGCACGAGTGCACCTCGCGATCAGCTCGACCACCAAGACGTGCGATGTCGCGGAGATCGCGACGCAGTTCGAGCCGTTCAAGTATGAGGCGGTGGTCGTGACGAAGATGGACGAGACGACGCGGGCCGGGAACATTATCAGCGTGCTCTCCGAGCGCGAAAAACCGATCTCATTCATGACCGACGGCCAGCGGGTGCCGCAGGATATCGAGCGGGCGAGTCGGCTTCGCCTCTTGATGAACCTCGAAGGATTCAGCGTTTCTCGAGCGACGCTCGAGAAGCAGTTTTCGGTGGCGTGACGATGGAGATGGAGATGGCAGATCAGGCGGAAACCCTGCGCGAGATGATGCGCACCCAGGGCGGTTCGAGCGATGGTAATACGCGGATAATCACGGTGGCGAGCGGAAAGGGAGGCGTCGGGAAGACGAATATCTCGACGAATCTCGCGCTCGCGTACGCGAAGGTAGGGAAGAGGGTGGTCCTCATGGACGCCGACCTGGGCCTCGCGAACGTGAACGTCGTACTCGGAATCATTCCCAAGTACAACCTGTATCACCTCATTCGCAAACAGAAGACGATGCGCGAGATCATCATGGATACCAACTACGGCATCCAGATCGTTGCGGGCGCAAGTGGCTTCGCGAAGATCGCGAACCTGGACGAGCAGGAGCGGCAGAACTTCATCAAGGAGCTCTCCGAGCTCTCTGCCGCGGACGTAATTATTATTGACACGTCGGCGGGCGTCTCGGCCAACGTCCTGTCCTTCGTCGCGGCCGCCGACGAGGCGATCATCGTCACGACCCCGGAGCCGACGGCGATCACCGACGCGTACGGGATCATCAAGATCATCGCGACCGAGATCGACAACCTGAACCTTTCGTTGAAGCTCATCGTCAACCGGGTGAAGAGCGTTACCGAGGGCAAGAAGGTCGCCGAACGCGTGATCAACATCGCGAGCCAGTTTCTGAATCTCAAGGTCGACTACCTCGGGTACGTGTACGAGGACCAGAGCGTCCACCAGTCGGTGTTGCGGCAGAAGCCGTTCCTGGTGAACGACCCGAAGGGCAAGGCGTCGGTGTGCGTTCAGCACATCGTGAGCCGGCTGGAAAAGGTCGACTACAAGGAGGGCGGCGGTGTCGGTCAGTTTCTCAAGAAGCTCTTTGGGGGGTCAGAGTGAACCGATGTCCGGCAGGGGCCCTCAGGTTGACGCCGTGTGTGCTATTATCTAACCTGTAAGGCGGTACGATGAGGTTTGACTGGCGTGCCAGCGCAGTAGCCGCTACGGCGGCGCTCGTCCTCTCTCTATTCTCGGGAATAATCGGAGGTGTCGCCTTCGGTACCCTGATCGTCCGCGCGATCATCGGCGCGGTGGTCTTCGGCGCCGGCGCCGCCGGGGTATCGTACGTGATCGATCGATACATCCCGGATCTGAAGAAATCGATGCAGGGAGGCGGCGAGCCGGCAGAGCCGCGGGGGACGACCGGCAACCAGGTCGACATCGTCGTCGACGATGAGGTGGATACCGATGGCCTTGCGGCGAGCGATTTCGAGCTCGAGGAGGCGGAGGAGTCCGGCGCCGCGGCCGACGCGTCCTCCGAGCCGGGAGAGGACGAACGCGCCGCGGAGGACGGGTTCACCCCGGGTCTCGCCGCGGAGCGGGTGCAGAGCGACGGTGCGGAGGAAGAGATCGCCGAGCTCGAGGAGGCCGATGCAGGCGGCGTCGGTGAGGCCCCGCAGAACGGGCGGGACGCTTCGGAGAGCGTTGATGAGCAGACTCCGGAGACGGCCTCCACCGGGAGCCTCCCGGATATCGAGGGGTTTTCGGGGGACTTCTCCGAAGCGCCCGCGAGTGACAGCGATGACGAGGATACGTCGGAGGCGTCGGGCGAGGATCCGCAGATGATGGCTCGTGCGATTCGGACGGTTCTGAAGCGAGAAGAATAGGGAAGGGGAGTCATGGGAGAGAACCTCCTGGCCGAAAAAACCGAAGAAGAGCTCTGGCGGATCTACCAGGAGACCGGCAACTCCGAGGTGCGCGACCGTCTCGTCGAGCAATACGCACCGCTCGTGAAGTACGTGGCCGGCAAGGTCGCGGTCGGTATGCCTCAGAACGTCGAGTTCGACGATCTCGTGGGCTACGGCGTGTTCGGCCTCTTCGACGCGATCGAGAAGTTCGACCCCGATAAGCACGTCAAGTTCAAAACGTACGCCGTCACCCGTATTCGCGGGGCCATATTCGACGAGTTGCGGTCGATCGACTGGGTTCCGCGGTCGGTGCGCCAGAAGAGCAGAGAAATCGAAGAGAGCGTGCGCCGACTCGAGAGCTCGCTCGGCCGAGCTGCGTCCGACGCCGAGATCGCAAAAGAAATGGGCATGTCGTCGAAGGATTTCGAGAAGACGATGCTCAAGATCTCGTCGACCTCTATCCTGAGTCTGAACGATGTCTGGTATACGGGTGAAGACAACGACAAGGTCTCCATCGCCGACAGCATCGAGAGTCCTGACAGCCTCAACCCGGACATCATCGTCGAAAAGGACGAGATCAAGCGCGTGATCATGGAGGCCATTCAGGAGCTCCCGGACAAGGAAAAGAAGGTGCTCGTGCTCTACTACTACGAGGACCTCACCCTGAAAGAGATCGGTCAGGTACTCGAGGTCACCGAATCTCGCGTGTCGCAGCTTCATACGAAGGCGATTATGCGGCTTCGGACGAAGCTGACGAACATCAAGAAGGGGATCATGTAGTGGTCACGCTCGATCAGATCCAGTCGTACATGCGCGAACAGCTCGACGAGGACAGCGACAAAGGGGTCAATGTCTCCGGCGAGACGCTCGAGGACGCGCTCGAGCAGGCGTCGATCGAGCTGGGGCTGCCCATCAAGAGAATTGAGTACGAGGTGCTCGAGCGTGGATCGCGGGGAATGCTCGGCGTCGGGAAGAAGCCGTGCCTTCTGCTCGCGTATCCGGCGCGCGAGAAGGCGGAAGAGGTCGGCGAGCAGGAGGAAGCGAGCGTAGATCTCTCGCTGCTCGCCGAGGAGGAAGAGGAGACGGACCGCGACGGACGCGTGTTCGTCCGGATGACGCCCGATGGGATCATGCTCAAGGTCACGAAGCCGAAGGGCAGCGGCTCGAAGGCGACAGAGCGTCAGGCGATGGAGAAACTGCTCGAACGCACCGACGACGGGATCGACAAGAGCCGCGTCTCGAAGGCCGTGAAGCTCGCGCAGGGCGAGTTTATCAAGGTCGGCGATTTCGAGTACGATCCGTCGGCCGACGCGTCGCTCTCGGCAGAGCTCGCCGACAGCGAGATGAAGGCGTATCTGATGGCGTATCCGCCCGGCGACGGCGGGACCGATCCGTCGTTCGACCAGGTGGTCTCGTTCCTGCAGATGAACGGCGTGGTGGAAGGCATCGATCAGGCCGCGATCCAGGGCTTCGTGGAGGATCCGCTCTATCGCGAGTCGATCCTGGTCGCGCGGGGCATCCCGCCGAAGAACGGACAGGACGCCCGGGTTCGTTACAGCTTCGATCTCGACCCCGGTCAGGTTACGCTCAAGGAGACCAACGGCCGGGTCGACTTCAAGGAGCTGAACCTCGTCCAGAACGTCGTGCAGGGGCAGATCCTCGCGCGCAAGGAAGAGGCCGAGCGCGGCGAGCCCGGGCGTACGGTCACCGGCAAACTGTTGCCCACCACCGACGGAAAGGACGTCGAGATGCCGGTGGGCAAGAACGTTCGGCTCACCGACGACGGCAAGAGCGCGATCGCCGAGATCAACGGCCAGGTCGTGCTGAGCGCCGGGAAGATCGCCGTCGAGCCGGTCCACGTGATCGCCGGAGACGTCAATCTGCGTACCGGAAACGTGCTGTTCCTCGGGACCGTTCTCGTGAAGGGGAACGTCGACGACGGCTTTACCGTGAAGGCCGCCGGCAACATCGAGGTGATGGGTAGCGTCGGGAAGAGCAACCTCGACGCGGAGGGCGATATCATCGTCCACCAGGGTATCGCGGGTAAGAACGCCAGTACGATTCGGTCCGGGCGGAGTCTGTGGGCGAAGTTCGTCGAGAACGCGCGCGTCGAGTCCGGCGATCTCGTGGTCGTCTCGGACGGTATCATGAACTGCGAGGTGCTCGCAGACCGGAAGATCCTCTGCCGCGGGAAGCGGGCGAGCGTCGTCGGCGGTCATCTCAGGGCGGTCGAGGAGATCAACGCGAAGACGCTCGGCTCGGTCGCCGGAAGCGAGACCGTGCTCGAGGTCGGCTACGATCCGAAGCGCAAGGAGAAGCTCGCGGCCCTGGAGAGCTCGCGCGAGGAGCATCAGCAGAAGCTCGACGATCTGCAGTTGAATATGAGCACGATCGAGAGCCTCGTCCGCTCCGGCCGTTCGGTATCGGAGGAGAAGAAGGCCTACTACCAGGAGCTGAAGGAGCAGAAGGTCACGCTGCAGGGCGAGATCAAGAAGGTGGACAGCGAGGTCCAGGAGCTTCGCGATTACCTGGGCAACCTGAAGGTCGCGGGGCGGATCTCCGCTTCCGGGACCGTCTATCCGGGCGTGCGGGTCTTCGTCAAGGACGCGTACCTCGAGGTCCGCAACGAGTTCAAGGCCGTTACCTTCGTCGCCGACAAGAATGCGGTCAAAGTCAGCAAGTACGAGGAGTCGGACGAGGACGTCACGATCGGCAGGAGGGTATAATGGCGATCCAGCCCATCGACCTGCAGGTGCTCTTCTCTCGGCTGAACCAGATCGGCAGAGAACAGGCTGCGCTGCGCGACGCGCAGACGCAGGCACAGGCGGTCGCGGGAAGCGAGATTGCCGAGCGGAGCGAAGAACAGGACCACCGTGTCTCCCAGTTGAGCACCGAGCAGGAGGGGCCGGAGGTGGTCGACGAGGACGGCGGGGGGAACCAGTCCGAGACGAACGAGGAGCACTCCTCGGGCGAGAAGGAGCGGAACGACAAGGAAGTGCTCCGCGACCCTGACCTCGGTCGGCACGTCGACCTCTCCGGCTGATCATGAGCGGCTGGCTCTCCGTCGCGATCACCGTCATCCTCGTCGTGGTCGCATACCTGGTGCTGAATAGAAACATCAAGGCTCGCACGAGCCAGCAGGCGGCGCTGGACGAGATCAAACGCGAGGTGGGCGCGATCATCACCGAGCTCAACTCGACGACCGAGCGGAACATTGAGCTCATCGAGGATCGAATCGCATCGCTCGAGCGCCTTGTCGGGCAGGCGGACAAGCGGCTCGGAGCGTTGCGACGCGACCTCGCCACCCGAAGCGGGGAGAGCGGTGCGTACTCCCGATTCGGTCGCCCCGCCGCCTCGAGTCCCGCCGCTCAGGCTGACTCTAGCTTCCCGCAGCGCACAGCCGGACGGACGGACGCAGCCCCCGAGCACGAGGGTGACAGCGGCGCCGCCGCGGGCACCGATGAGGCGACCGGAGATACCGTGCGCGAGCGGGTGCGGCATCTCTATCTCCAGGGAGTGCCCTTGTCGAGAATCGCCACCATTGTTGGAAAGACCGTCGGTGAGGTAGAGTTGATCGTCGCACTCGACGAAGGGGCGGGGGAGTAGGTGAACGGGCGGAACCAGAAGTTGCAGCAGATGTTCGACTCCGACAGCGCGATCATGCTCGAGGCGCTGAAGAGGTTGCTCGCGTCGATCGGACCCGGCGAGCTCGCCGGACGCGAGGTCGATCGGGCGTTCCGCGCGGCGCATTCGATCAAGTCGGAGGCCGGTTTCCTCCGGATCGCCGACGTTGCGGATGCGGCGCACCGGCTCGAGGATAGCCTCAGTCGAGTTCGCGAAAACAACGGTGCGGTCGACGAGGAGGCCGCGGCGTCGTTACGGCGTGGGGTGCGCTCGCTTGCGGAGTCGCTCGACGAGTACCGCCGTCGACGCGGTCCGGAGTCCGGGGAGCGCTCGGCGACGTCGGCGAAGCCGGTCCCCGCGACCGACGAGACCGAGCGGCGTTCGCGCGGGACAGGCGGGCAGTCGGCCGCGGCGAAGGCCGAGCGCGGAATGCTCCGCGAGGCGCGCGCGCGCGGGGAGCACGTCTACCGCGTCGCCGTAGGGATCTCTACGGCGATGGATCTCCGATACGCGCGGGGATTTCTCGTGGTCAACAATCTCGAGCTCTCGTGTGCCGTCGTTCGCACCGAGCCAGACCTCGACCAGGTGAGCCTCGCGGACGACGGTCGGCTCGAGCTTATCGTGACTACGCCGGCCGACGAAGACGGAGCCCGCGAATCGGTCCACCGCGCGGTGCACGTGGACGAAGTCGAGGTGCTCGAGGTCACAGAGCTCGCCTTCGCCGAGCTGCTCGAGGACGAGCCTGAAGCAACCCCTGCCGAGCCGACGCTCGCTTCCGAGACGGATCGGGTGACGGTCCCGGTAGAGACCCAGGAAGAGGTCGCGCTCTACGCCGATGAGATCCTCGCGGCCGCCGAGGAGGCGGCGCGGGGGTCGGGGGGCGAGGAAGAGCGGACCGAGCGCCTGCAGATGATCGGGTACTACGCGCGGGCGCTTCGCGAGCGCGTGATATGGACCGCACGCGTGCAGCTGCTCGAGGTGTTTCGTGAGTTGCGCTCGAGCTCGACGCGCTACGCCGCCGGTCAGGGCAAACGAGTCCGGGTCGTCGTGGGTGGCAACGGGGCGGTGGTGTCGCCGGCGGTCGGCGATACGCTGCTCGAAGCGGTCATGCACCTGGTCCGAAACAGCATCGACCACGGCGTCGGGACGATCGAGGAACGAGCGAAGCGGGGACGCCACCCGGCGGCGACGGTGACCGTGCGCGTCGACCGTACGGGAGGAAGGGTCCGCATCGTGGTGCAGGACGACGGGCAGGGGATCGACGAAGAGGAGATTCGCGCGCGCGCCGGGGATGCACGAAGCCCGCTGCTCGAGATCCTCGCGCGCCCCGGGTTCTCGATGCGCGGTTCGGCGGATCGCAGCGCCGGCCGTGGCGTAGGACTCGATAACGTGGTCCACGCGGTCCGCACGCTGCTCGGTGGGGATATCGAACTGACCAATCGTCCCGGCGAGGGCATGACCTTCGTGATCTCCGTGCCCGGGACGACGCGTCTGCTGCACGTGTGTCTCGTCGAGTCCGCCTCGACCATCTACGCCGTCCCCTCGGCGACGATCGTCGCGTACGGGCGCCTCGAGCGTCGACGGGTGAAGCGCGACAGCTTCGGCTCGCTCTACTACGACCACGACGGCCGCACGGTCGCGCTTTCGACGGTAGGGGGACGTACGCCGGCGCTCAAGAAACTCTCGGCGGATTCTCTCGCGCTGATCGTGCGGTCGGGCACCGAGCTCCGGGCGATCGTCGTGGACGCCGTGCTCGGCGAGGAAACGGTCGTGCGGGAGGAGACGAGAACGCGGCGTGTCTACTCACGCCTGCTCGGACGCGAGGCCAGCTTTGTCTTCCCGGCCGCGCTCGGCATCGATGCCCCCACCGCCGGCTCCCGGGCATAAAAAAAACGGTATGCCTGGACGTCTGCATACCCGCGATGCTCGCGGAGCACACTGCATACCGTTTGGATGAGAGCTCACCCATTTTTAGTTTCGGAGAGAACCCCCAAAAACTTGATCATTTCTCGGTCGCCTCGCCGCGCAGCCTCGCGGCCGCGGCGGCGAGCTCGCCGGCGTGGTACGCGGCCCCGCGACGGAGCGCCTCGTAGAGCTCTCCGGACGCCTCGAGCTGCTCGGCGATTCCGCCGCTTCCGAAGCCGGCGCGAACCCGGTTGATCGCGCCCTGGGCGAGAAAGCTCGCGATGGCCGCGGCTCGATGCTCGGCGAGTCCGGCGTCGATGGGGGCCAACCGGGAGAAATCGACCGCGTGTTCCGACTCGTGTCCGGCGCGAATCTGCGCCAGCGTCTCGAGCGCCCGCCCGGCCAGTGCAGACAGCTCGTCGAGCGAGGCGTGCAGGTCGTCGGCGACATCGGCGAGCGCCGAGGTCGCGGGTGCCTGCGCGCCCGGCGCGCGTGCCCGGATGTGGTCGGTAGCCGCGTCAATATCTGCGCGCCGGGGTGGCAGCGCGAGAGCCTCGTCCACGGATGCAACGTGCGCCCCTTCGATCTGCGCGCCGCCGCGCGTCAGGATCGCCGTCGTCGGTGCTGTCGGGGAGCGTAGCTGCGAGGCAAACCAGGTGCGGTATACGGCCATCCGGCGGTCGGAGAGGAGCGTGCCGCCGTCGTTCGCAGGAATCGGCGCGGGATTCGCGCCGGTGAGGTAGCGGAAGACGACCTGTTCGGCGGGCCGAAGGCGATCGGCGAGGCGGAGGGCGAGCTCTTCGAAGTAGCTGCCGCGGCAGTGCGTCCGCGCATCGGGGAACCCGAGGTCGAGCCCGGCGGCGAAGACGGTGTCGGCGCCGAGCGAGCGTGCGAGATCCCAGGCGGTCGTGGAAACCGAGCCGCCCGCGCCGAGCGAGCCGAAACGGCCCTTGACGCTCTCGAAGGCGTGGCCGAGCGGAAAGACGCTCGAGCAGAAGTAGTGCGGCGGCTCGAAGGAGCGGAACACGCGGGGATGCGCCGACCCTTCCGAGACGAGGATGGTCCGCGGCGTCCTGATCCGGTCGAGGTGTCGGGCGTTCCAGTACTGCGGGTCAACGACGACCGCGAAGTCCGGCTCGACGCCGGCGCGGAGCGCCGGGGCGACGGCGGTATCGACGGCGATGACCACAGCGCGCTCTGCGAGCGCCGGCAGCGAGGGGAGGACCTGGTCGAGCGTCGGTCCGGCGGCGAGCAGCAGCGCGGGGACGCCGCCGAAGGAGCCGGCGAGCTCGGCGACGCCCCGACCGGTCGCGATGCGTTCGAGGTTGCGGCAGAGGTTGCGCACCCAGAGCCTGCCGAAGCGCTGGAGCGTGTTGCGGTTGATGTCGAGCCGGTCGGCGAAGGCGCGCAACGTTTCGCGTGCGCGATCGAAGGCGGGGTCGCCGGTCGTACGCCCGGGGAGATCGACGACCTCGAAGCCCTCGGCGGCGCGTTGGGGAAGGATCGCCGCGAGCTCCTCGGCGCCCGTGACGAAGACGAGCCGTCGATCGGGCTCGGCGATCGCGGGTCGTCCCGCGCTTCGAGCGAGCCGCGCGAGCGCGGGATCGGGCTCGACGACGACGATCAGGGTGAGACGCGTGTGCTCGAGCAGGTAGTCTGCCTGATAGCCGAGACCGGCGCCGAGGACGATGACCGCCGGCGGCTCGCGCCGTGCGACGGGTTCCATCGCGCGGGCGGCCTCGCGTTCGGGGGCGTGCCGGCTGTGGACGTACCGGCCGTCGACGAGGAGCGTCGGACTGCCGTTGCGCGCCGACTCGACCGCGAACGCGGGTCCGGCCGCCATCTACTCAAGCTCCAGCGTGATAGTCATGCCGTCGCGCAGGGCCGTCCCCGGTTCGGGGCTCTGGCGAACCACCCAGCCGTACCCGTCTATCCGCACGGTGATATCCTCGCGCTCGAGCAGCGGGAGCAACGTTCGCTTGGGCAGCCCGGTGAAGTCCGGAACCGTTCCATCGAGCCGTGGAAGCGAGATGGGGGCGACCTCGATGCGGCCGGCATGGACGAACGTCGTGTCGCCGGCGACCGGGATGCCAAGATACGGAACGAGAAAGTCGAGGTAGTCGCGTACGACCGGCGCGACGATGCGTCCGCCGTAGTACTCACCGGTTCTCGGATGGTCGACGACCATGTAGACGATCACCGCCGGATCGTCGATGGGAAGGATCGCGAGCGTAGAGGCCACGAACGCCTCGTCCGAGTAGGTCCCCGTCTGCGGATCGAGCTTCTCCGCCGTGCCGGTCTTCGCGCCGAGACGCAGACCCTCGTAGCGCAGCCTGCGCGCGGTGCCGTTCCCGCTGACCGCCTCCTCCATCGCGGCGAGTACCGTCCTCGCCGTCTCGGGGCTGACGACCTCGCGCACCGGTGTTCGCCCGTAATCGACGAGCACGCGACCGTTGGGGGAGACGACCTTGTCGATGATGTTCGGCTTGATGAGGATGCCGCTGTTCGCGTAGACGGTGGCCGCAGAGATGAGCTGGAGCGCGGTGACAGCGATCTCTTGTCCGATCGCGAGCGTCGCCTGCGTTCTCCCCGACCAGTAGTCCGGGCGCGCGAGAATGCCCGTCTCCTCACCGTTGAGCTCGACCCCGGTCTCCTCGCCGAATCCGAAGAGGCGAAGCATCGTGTAGAACGAACGCGCGTCGGCGCGCTCGCTCGCCATCGCCGCGCCGACGTTGCTCGAGAGCCTGAGGATGCCCGAGGTGTCGATCGTCCCGTAGTTGGCGAGGTCGCGGATGGGCGGGGAGACCCGATCGTACACACCGGTCGTCGCGAACGTCGATTCGGGGGTGATCGCGCCGAGCTGCAGGAAGCTCCCCACCGAGAAGATCTTGAACACGCTTCCCGGCTCGTAGACGTCGGCGATGGGTCGGTTCCGTCTCGCCTCCTCGGCGAACGAGGAGAATCGGTTCGGGTCGAAGCCCGGCAACGACGCGTACGCGAGCAGGTCGCCGGTGCGAGAGTCCATAGTCAGCAGCGTGACCGAGTCGGCACGGTGCTCCTCGAGCGTCCGGCGGGCGAGCCGTTCGGCCTCGTACTGGATGTTCATGTCAACGGTCAGGAAGACCTGATTCCCGAACCTTCCGCCCCCGTCCGCCGGGTCGAGCCACGACTCCATCGTGTACTCGACGCCGGTCAGACCATCGCCGTCGTCTCCTACGAAGCCGACGACCGCCCCGAGCGATTCTTCCTCCGGATAGCTGCGGCCGTAGTCGTCGCGCAGGCGAATGCCTTCGATCCGGCCCTCTTCGCGGGCGGCGCGGATCGCCTCGCTCTGCGCGGGTGAGATCGACCGCCGGATGGTGACCGACCCGAGCGGTCCGACGAGCCTGTATCGGATGTCATCCTCGTCCATGCCGATGAGCGGAGCGAGCTCGGCGGCAACCGTGGCGGGATCTTCGACCTCGGGCCGCCACGCCCACACGGTTTCGAGCTGGGTCTGGATCGCGAGAATACGCCCGTTGCGGTCGAGGATGGGACCCCGCTCGACCACATTGGGCACCGACGTGCCGCTGCCCGGCGCGGCGTCAGCGCCGAGCATGATGCTGCCGTACCTCACCACGACCAGCGCGACGACGATGCCGACGATCGCGAAGACCGCGATGAAGCGGCCGCGCGGAGGGCGATGAGCTTCGTGTCTTTGTCCGGGATTTCGTGTATCGTGGGCCACAAGCGGCTCTAATTCAATATCGGACTATAACAAGCGCGGGTGAACATGTCGATATGCATAGTGAGATGCGTGGAATCATTGAGGCACAGAACATCGAGCGACGGACCCACCCGGATCGTCAGACCGACTACCGGCGCGTCGACCGGTCGACCGTATCGGTTGGAAGCGATCTCGGACGGCGGTGCATGAACGCGCTCCCCGGCAGGCGAATGAAGGGAAGCGTCGAAGGGGCCGTCTCGCGGGCGCGGATCGCGGGTACGATAGCACCGCAGAGCGTCGGCATGTTCGACCCTGCAAGCGGTGCGAATACGGCCGACGGAGGAGCGACGCTTCGCCAGATGCGCTCCGACCGTCGGCGCTTCCGACGCCACCGGCTTGTCGGGGGGCGCAGGATTCGCCCGCTCGACTACCCGCTGCTCGCCTCCGTGCCGATCACGATCGTTTTCGCCGGACTCCTGCTCGCGCATCTCGGGCTTTTCGAGCTCTACGTCCGACGCAACGGACTCACCGTCCCGTCGACTCCAGCGCGCGAGCTTCTTGCGCCGACGGAGGAGGTCACCGGACGCGGCGGAGGCGAGCCGTTGAGCATCGACGCGAGCGTTTTCACGCAGATCCGCCGCGTCGAGTACACGGTCCAGCGCGGCGACACAATCTCCGAGATCGCGTATCGGTTCGGGCTCGACCCCGGAACGATCCTTTCTATGAATCCGATCGAAGACGTGCGACGGCTCTTGCCGGGAACGCAACTGTCGATCCCCGATCGCGACGGTCTGTTCCACGCGGTGCAACCGGGCGAATCGCTCTGGTCCATTGCAGAAAGCTACGCTGTCCCGCTCGCCGGAATCCTCGACGCCAACGACATCCGCAGCGAAACGCTCGACGTCGGAGACGCGCTGTTCGTCCCGGGGGCGGAGATGGACAGCGACGACTACCTGCTCGCGATCGGCGAGCTGTTCCAGTGGCCCGTCGGGAGCTTCCGATTCACCTCCGGCTACGGCATGCGAACCGACCCGATCACGGGCCAGTGGCGAATGCACAGCGGGATCGACCTCGCGAACGCGATCGGCACGCCCGTGGGCGCAGCGAGGTCGGGACGCGTCGTTCACGTTGAGCCGAACTCGGGCAACTACGGCAACCTCGTGATCGTCGACCACGGCGACGGCTTCCGCACGCTCTACGCGCACCTGAGCTCGTTCGGGGTCGCGTCGGGTCAATGGGTGAGTACGGGACAGGCGATCGGTCGGATGGGCAATACCGGCCGGAGTACCGGGCCGCACCTGCACTTCTCGGTGATCAGGAACGGACGCTGGGAGGATCCTCTCAAGCACCTGCCGTAGCCGCAGAGGGGCGCGGGCGCTATCGGCCGTGGCAGTACTTGTACTTCTTGCCGCTTCCGCACGGACACGGATCGTTGCGTCCCACTTTGGGCACCGAGCGCCGTACGGTTTGCTGCTGCGGTTGTGACCCCACGGCCGGTCTCGGATGCTGCGCGACAGTCGTTCCTGCCGCGGCAGCCGCAGAGCCGCCCGCCGCCGGGCGGGGGCCTCCGCCGAAGGCCGAGACCTGCGAGTGGTGCTCCTGCGCCGCACCCGCCGGCGACGGACGGCCGACGCGCGCGCGGAAGCCCTCTGCCTTGACCGCCATGAGCTTACGCGCGACCGCGATGCGGATGTCAAACAGGAGCTCGTCGAAGATCTCGAAGCCCTGCAGCTTGTACTCGAGGAGGGGATTCTTCTGTGCGTAGGCTCGGAGGTAGACCGCCTCGCGCAAGGCCTCGAGGTCCTCGAGGTGATCCTGCCACCGCGAGTCGATGTTGCGGAGGTACTCGTAGCGGATCGCGAAGTTGAGCTGCTCGCTCCCGACGATGGTCTCCTTCTCCTCGATGTCGGCCGACATCTCCGCGACGAGCGCCTCCTCGATGTCGCGCGCCGACTTCTTTACGAGCCCGTCGGCGGTGAGATCGGGTGTGTAGTAGAGGCGCTCGCGGAGGAAGTCGAATAGCTCGGAGACGCGGGCCGCGGTCGCGTCGGCCGGTTCGCGTACCTCCTCGAGCGCTTCGCCGATGAGGTCCCGGGCGGTCGCGAGCACGCGGTTCTTGATGCTCGCGTCGGCGAGGATGGCGTCACGCTGCTCGTAGATGTACTTGCGCTGCTCGTTGAGCACGTCGTCGTACTCGAGCAGGTGCTTGCGGATGTCGAAGTTGCGCTCCTCGACCCGCTTCTGCGCGCGTTCGATGCTCCGGTTGATGATCGGATGGTTGAGCGGCTCGCCCTCGGGCATCCCCCGCGTCATGATCGACTTGAGGTTCGCGCCGCCTTTTCCGAACAGCCGCATGAGATCGTCGTCCATCGACAGGAAGAAGCGGCTCTCGCCGGGGTCGCCCTGGCGCCCAGAACGGCCGCGGAGCTGGTTGTCGATCCGTCTCGATTCGTGACGCTCGGTACCCAGCACGTAGAGACCGCCGGCGTCCTGCACCTCCCGGTACTGCGTCTGCCATGCCGCGCGCTCGTGCTCGTAGGCCCTCAGGTAGTCGTCCGGGCTCGCTTCGGTGCCGGCACGCCGTCGCGCACGGAACTCCGGATTGCCGCCGAGCTTGATGTCGGTGCCGCGTCCGGCCATATTGGTCGCGATCGTGACCGCGCCCTTCGCCCCGGCCTCTGCGATGATGAGCGCTTCGCGGGCGTGGTTCTTGGCGTTGAGGACCTCGTGCGGAACGCCGCGGTGGGTCAGCATTGACGAGAGGACCTCCGACCGCTCGATGGAGACGGTTCCCACGAGTACCGGTTGCCCCTTCCCCTGGAGTCGTTCGATCTCGTCGGAGATGGCCTCGAACTTCTGCTTCGCGTCGACGTAGATGACGTCGTCCTGGTCTATCCGCGCGAGCGGCCGGTTCGTCGGGATCACGACCACGTCGAGCCCGTAGATGTTTCCGAACTCCTTCGCCTCGGTCTCCGCCGTGCCGGTCATTCCGGAGATCTTCTCGTACATACGGAAGAAGTTCTGGAAGGTGATCGTTGCGAGCGTACGGTTGCGCTCCGCGATCTTGATGCCTTCCTTGGCCTCGATTGCCTGATGGAGCCCATCGGAGTAGCGGCGGCCGTGCAGGATACGACCCGTAAACTCGTCGACGATTTCGACCTTGCCCTCCGCGACGACGTACTGCTGGTCGCGGTGGAAGAGGTGGTGCGCGCGTACGGCCTGCGTGGCGAGGTGGATATACTCGAAGTTGTCGTCTACGAAGAGCGACCCGTCGATCACCCCGGCTCGCTGCAGGAGGCTTTCGACGTGCGCCATGCCCTCCTCGGTGAACGAGACGCGCTTGGACTTCTCCTCGAGCTTGTAGTCGCCTACCGGTTCCTCGGGGTAATCGCCCGTCTCCGGGTCCTTTTCGCATTCGACGAGGCCCGGAACGACGCGGTCCACCGCGGTGTACTTCCTCGTGTCGTCTTCTGCGGGACCGGAGATGATGAGCGGCGTTCGCGCCTCGTCGACGAGGATGGAGTCGATCTCGTCGATGATGCAGAAGTGATGACCGGTCTGCACCTTCCGCGAAGAGTCGAACCGCATGTTGTCGCGCAGGTAGTCGAACCCGAACTCGTTGTTCGTACCGTAGGTAATATCCTTCCGGTACGCCTCCTTGCGGGCCTCGTTATCCATGTTACTGAGAATCGCGCCGACCGAGATGCCCAGATAGTCGTAGACCGGCTGCATCCACTTCGCGTCGCGCTCGGCGAGGTAGTCGTTGACCGTGATGACGTGCACGCCCTTGCCCGTGAGCGCGTTCAGGTATGCGGCGGTGACGCTGGAGACCGTCTTTCCTTCGCCGGTCTTCATCTCCATGATCTTGCCCTGGTGGAGGACGATGCCGCCGAGGACCTGGACGTCGTAGAGGCGCTCGCCGAGCGTCCGCCGCGCCGCCTCGCGCACGAGCGCGAATGCCTCGGCCAGCAGGTCGTCGAGGGACGCGCCGCCGGCGAGCCGCTCCTTGAGATGAGCCGTCTGCCGGGGAAAATCGTGTTCCTCGAGCGACATGGCCCAGGGTTCGGCCGCGTTCACTGTGTGAAGCAACGGCAGGAGCGCCTTCAGATCGGCCTCGCTCTTGGAGCCGAACAGCGCGTCTATGACGGTCTGAAGCATAGTGTCAATGTAGCGGCACGGTGAGAAGTCGGTCAAGATTGACAGCGCGAGCCGCGCGCCGGTAGTATCGGGTCACATGCGGCGATTCCTGCGCTTTGCGATCTTCGTCTTCCTGCCTGTCGTGGTGCTTCTTCTCGCCCTCGGGTGCTCGCGGAGCCAGGTCCCGGTGCTCGAAGAGGAACAGCTGTTCTCGCTGCAGTACGGGAAGATGGAAGACCAGGTCGAGCTCTTCCTTGACGGGTCGGCCGTTACCCGTAAGACCCGTCTCGCGATGCGCGGCGGTCTCTTCTTCATCGCGAGCGGCTACGGAAACCGCATCATGGAACTTACCTCCTACGGGGACCTCCTGACGCTCTACTACAACCCCGCCGAGAACCCGCGTCCGGTCATGCTGCAGTCGGCTGAGGACGAGGCGCGACTCACGAATCGGCGCGCCTACGAGTACGAGTTCAACGTCGTGGGAGAGGTCGCCGTCACGAGCGACAACACCCTGCTCGTGGAGGACCAGGTCCCTGATCGCGTCGCGGTCTTCGACGAGGAACTGGGCGTCCGTCTCAACCGCGTCGTCGTACGCCTCGACCGTAGCGGGAACCAGATCGACTATCTCGGTCAGCAGGGCGTGGGCGGAGAGTTCCTCCCCTACATTCGTCAGATCGATGTGACGGCGAACGACGAGATCGTCGTCGTGACGACCGCCCCCCCGCGCTCGATCGTGTTCTGGTTCGCCGCGGACGGAACGCTGCTGCGCCGCATCGAGATCACGCCCGACACGCTTCCGGTCCCCGAGGAGGTGAGCACGTCGGCCATCCTCGAGTCGATTCACCCCGATCACGAGCTTCCGCGGCTGTACGCGAAGGTGAACTATCACGTCTCCGGCGCGGATAGGCCGACCGGTGGCGAGAGCGCGGTCAACCGCCTGATGAGTCGGATCTACTGGATTGACATCGACGACGGCAGCTATGGGGGGTTCGTCGACGTGCCGGCGAACGTCAAGCGCGACAACGCGCTGGGGTCCTTCGGTGAGGAGGAGGAGTTCTACTACGAGTTCGTCGGGGCCGCTTCGGGCGGTCACCTCTTTCTGCTGAGTCAGGAGAGCAGACAGCGGAGCACGCTCCTGATTCTCCACACGAGCGGTAAGGTCGTGCGAAGACGCGCGCTCGACATAGACTACGACGAAGTCGTGATCAGGGACCTGCACCTGTCGAACAACGGGATCCTCAGCGCGCTGTTCGCCACGCGCGAGAAGGTGGACATCGTGTGGTGGCGTACCGATCGCCTGTTCGAAGGGAGCAGCGGCCGATGAGGCTCGTCACGTCGGAGGGCATGCAGCGGATCGATCGTCGCGCTCAGGAGGAGTACGGCATCCCGGGCCTCGTGCTCATGGAGAGCGCCGGACTCGGGGGGTGGCAGGCGCTGCGGGCCCGCATCGGCCCCGCCTCCGCGCGGATCTGCTTCGTCTCGGGCAAGGGGAACAACGGCGGCGACGCGCTCGTGATGGCGCGCTACGCGATCGGAGAAGGTTGCGCGGTGAGCGTCATCCTCGCCGCGGCAGTCGACTCGCTCGGTGAACAGGCGAAGCTTCACGCGCAGATCGTCCGGGCGCTCGGCGTGGAGCCGGTCGTCTGGCCCGACTCGCGGGAGTCTGCCCGCGATCTCCTCGCGGCGGCCGACGTCGTGGTCGACGGGCTGAGCGGTACCGGCATCCGCGGGGCGTTGCGCCCACCGCTCGATGCGATCGCCGCCGCGATCGGCGAATCGTCGGCAGCGGTCGCCGCCGTCGATGCGCCGAGCGGCCTCAGCGATTCGTGGACGACCGGCATGCCCGTCGTGCGCGCGACCTGGACGCTGACGATGGGGCTTCCCAAGGCGTGTCTCTACCTGCCGGCGGCGCGACTCGCGTGCGGCCGGATCGTCCGCATCCCGGTCTCCTTCCCGCGCGCGCTCCTCGCCGACCCCGACATCCCCGGCGAGCTTCTCGAGGCCGACGACCTCCCGGCGCTGCTCCCGCCGCTCTCCCCGGACGCGTACAAGCATCGTCGAGGTGTGGTCGCCGTGTTCGCCGGGAACGTGGGAACGACCGGAGCCGCGGTGCTCGCCGCCGAGGGCGCGCAGCGCTGCCGTGCCGGGCTCGTCACGATCTACGCGGACCGTGAAATCTACCCGATGATCGCCTCGAGCGTGCGCGCGGTGATGGCGAGGCCCTTCGATTCGATCGAGGAGGCCGGCGCCGCGGTAGCGGCGGCCGACGCGGTGGTGATCGGGCCGGGGTGGGGTACGTCCGACGAACGCGAGGCCCACCTCCGCGACCTCACCGCTCGCGTGGCGAAGGGCGTGCTCGACGCGGACGCCATCAACATTCTCGCGCGGATGACCGAACCGCCGGGCCTGCACGACGGCTGGGTACTGACTCCGCACCCCGGGGAGCTCGCCGGCGCGCTCGGCTGGGAGCCGAGCGCCGTGCGTGACCGGTTCTTCGAGGCAGCCGCGGCGCTCGCGCTGCGCACGGGGGCGGTCGTCGTGGGGAAGTCGCACGTGACGGTGATCGCGCATCCCGACGGTCGCTACGCGGTGGCAGACGGGGGCAACCCCGCGATGGGCACCGGCGGTACCGGCGACGTGCTCGCCGGTGCGATCGGCGGACTGCTCGCCGGCGGCATGGACGGATGGGACGCCGCCCGAGCCGCCGCGGTAGCGCACCAGGAGGCCGGGCGGCGGCTTCGCGAACGGGCGGGGGTATTCCTCGCCGACGAGCTCGCCGCTGAGCTCGGGCTCGTCGCCGACACGCGCGAGCGGGCGGGCGGCCCCGCCTGCGGGGTCGCCCCGTGAGGCGTAGACGCGACCCGGAGACGAGCGGTCGGGGCGATCTGGGCTTCCACTACGACCGGGAAGAGCGACTGGGCGACCGGGGTCAACGGGAGCCCGAGCAGGGCAGCATCTTCCGTCGAAACCGGTCGCTCGCGATCACGCTGCTCGACCTGCTCCTCGTTTTGATCATCTTCGCGCTGTACATGGTCTTCTTCCGTCCCGGGTCGAGCGACGCGCTCGTGCGGCTCGACGGCTACGCGGTCGACGGGACCGCCTTCGTCTTCGAGGCCGAGGTCTACGTGACGGTCACCGTCGGGCTGGCCGACGAAGTCGCCGTCCGCGAGGGGGAGGATTCGCTCGTGTCGCTCGAGTTTCCCGACGGGACCGTCACGACCGACGTCCTTCCCTCGGACGAGGGCTTTCCCACGACCGTCCGGCACGTATTCTCCGCGGATGAGCTCGGCCGCGGCGATCCGCAGATCGTTGCGGTCGTGATCGAGGCGCTGGGACACGAACGTACCGTGGAGATCCCGATCGCGGACGATTGACCGGCCGCGCGCGGCTGGTTACTCTGGGCGCAGGAGAGCGAACCATGTACCAGGTCTACCTGCTTTCAATCGTCACGTTGATCCTCGCGAGCGTCTCACTGGGGTTCGGGCAGCTCGAAGAGCGTCTGCGCGTCGGCTCGTTCTTCAACGCGAATCTGATGACGAGCCAGGGATTCCGGTTTGGACTCGGCGTCGTCACGGCGCTCGTCGGGCTGTTCCAGTTCCTGAGCGTGCACCCCGACGACACGATTATTTTCGGAAACCTCGTCCCGGCGGCGGCGGGCATAGTGCTCGGCGGTACGCTCGTGCTGGGGTACTACCGCGAGAAGAGCACCGTCGAATCGGCGTTCGTCGATCGGCTCGATCGGATCTTCCTCAGGAACGCGGCGAACTTCTCGTATCTGGGGCTGCTGATCGCGATCCTGCACTTTCTCTTCCACCGAGTGCTCTTTCTTTAGACGATGAGGCTGTAGACGATGAGGACCTCGACGGCGGCGCTGATTCGGCGCGGCGACGCGTTTCTCTTCGTGCGTCGGCCGCCCGGCGGCGACCTGGGCGAATGCTGGGAGCTGCCCGGAGGCAAGGTGGACCCCGGCGAGCGCGCGGAGGAGGCGTTACGCCGCGAGCTCGCCGAGGAGCTGGGCCTCGACGCACGCGTCGGCGAGCCGGTCGCCGAGTCCGAGTTCGCTCACGCCGGCGAGCGTTTCCGGCTGATCGGGTACGAGGTCAGCGCCGACGTGGAGTCGGCTCACCTGCACGAGCACGAAGAGATGGCGTTCTACACCTTCGGGCAGGCGATGGAGCTCAGGCTCGCTCCGTCCGACGCTACGCTGCTACGCGCGCTGCCGGTCGAGCTCAGATGACCGTGCCCGCAGGGATGACGCCGTTCTTGGGTACGATGATGATTCCGTCGCGCACGTAGTAGGAGCCGTAGTCGCCGTCCTCCGGGAAACGCTCGTCCACGCCGATCCTGCATCCCGCTCCGATTCGCGCATCCTTGTCGATGATCGCGCGGGCGACGTGCGTGTCTTCGCCGATTCCCAGGTCGGGAACGCCGCGTTCGCGGTTGAGCGTGCGCTGCTCGGCTGTCTCGTAGTACTCGGCGCCCATGCAGACGACCCCCTGGAGCCTGCTGCCCCGCTCGACGATCGTCCGGATCCCCACCACCGACTCGCGGATGACCGCGTCGGTGACGATGCAGCCGTCGGCGGTCACGGTGCGGGATATCGTACAGTCGTTGAACTTGCTCGGCGGGAGGTCGCGCTTGCGCGTGTAGATGGGCGAGTTCTCGAGGTAGAAGTTGAACGCCGGGTTGATACTCGCCAGGTTCAGATTCGTCTCGTAGAAGTTCTTGATCGTGCCGATGTCTTCCCAGAAGCCCGAGTAGACGTAGGCTCCGGCCTGTCGTCCCTCGATCATCATGGGGATGATCTCCTTGCCGAAGTCGGCAAGCTCGTTGTCGAGCGCCCGCTCGAGCGCGGACGCCTTGAAGCAGTAGATGCCCATGGAGGCGAGGTACTCGCGGCCCTCCGCGGTATGATTCTTGTTCCGACGCAGCTGTGATGGTACCTTCATGTGCGAAATGTCGACGTCCAGCGGCGGCTTCTCGGTGAACTCGACGATGCGCCCCTCCGGGTCGGCCGTGAGAATACCCAGGCCAACCGCCTGCGATCGGTCGACCGTCGTGGCGGCGATCGTTACCTCGTTGTCGTGTTCAATATGGTGCGCGAAGAACTCTTCCAGGTTCATCCGGTAGAGCTGGTCGCCGGAGAGGATCAGGTAGTGCTCCGGAGCGTGGGTCCGGAAGTGAACGAAGTTCTTGCGCACCGCGTCGCCGGTGCCCTCGTACCAGCCTTCATGGTCGAACGTCTGCTCGGCGGCGAGGATCTCGACGAACCCCTTCGTGAACGCGTCGAAGATGTACGCGTTCGAGATGTGCAGGTGCAGCGACGCGGTGTTGAACTGCGTGAGTACATAGATCGTCTTGAAGCCGGCGTTGATACTGTTGGACAGCGGTATGTCGACGAGGCGGTACTTGGCGCCGAACGGCACGGCCGGCTTCGCGCGGTTCATCGTGAGCGGGTAGAGCCTCGTCCCCTTGCCTCCGCCGAGAACGATGGTCAGGACGTTCGTTTTTGGCATCGATGTAGTCTACGCCCGCTCCGTCGAGCGGTCAAGAAATGGATCGTGAGCGTTCGGTGAAAAAGGTGCTACTATGAGCGGGGAGGGGTACGCGTGCACGAGCTGATCAAGGCCCTCGAAGACGACTCGCGATTCATGTCGTGTGTGACCAGGTGGGAGCGCATTCCGCCGCGGGACGGTGCGTACGCGCCGCTGCCGGACGACCTCGATCCGGCAATCCGTTCGGCGCTCGCGTCGCGGGGCATTGCTCATCTCTACTCGCACCAGGCCGAGTCGTACGAGGCGGCGCGGGCCGGTCGGGATTTCGTCGTCGTCACGCCCACGGCGAGCGGCAAGACCCTCTCGTACAACCTCGCCGTACTGCAGACGCTCATCGAGTCGCCGGAGAGCCGCGCGCTCTATCTCTTCCCCACGAAGGCGTTGAGCCAGGACCAGCAGTCGGAGCTCAACGAGTCGGTGATGGCCGGCGAGCTGCCGGTGAAGATCGTCACCTACGACGGGGACACGCCCGTGTCGCTTCGCGTATCGGCGCGGGACAAGGGACAGATCGTCATCTCGAACCCGGATATGCTCCACGCGGGCGTGCTGCCGAACCACCCGAAGTGGATCAAGTTCCTGCGCAACCTGAAATTCGTCGTCATCGACGAGGTACACACCTACCGCGGTATCTTCGGTTCGCACATGACCAATCTCGTGAGGCGGCTGAAGCGAATCGCCGCCTTCTACGGGTCCGACCCGACCTTCATCTGCTGCTCGGCGACGATCGGCAACCCGGGCGAGCTCGCCTCCCGCATCGTCGAGAAGGAAATGCAGCTGATCGACCGCAACGGCGCGCCGACCGGCGAGAAGCACCTCGTGCTCTACAACCCGCCGCTCGTCGACCGGGTCCAGGGCATCCGTCGCGGGGTGGTCAAGGAGGCGCAGCGTCTCGCGCTGCGCTTCCTGCGGGGCGGGGTCAAGACGATCGTCTTCGCCCGTTCGCGCGTGCGCACCGAGCTCATCGCGAGCTACATCAACCGCAGCCTCGCGAACGTGTACAACGAAAACGAACGGATCCGGGTCGAGGCGTACCGCGGGGGCTATCTTCCCAACGAACGGCGCGCGATCGAGAAGGGCCTTCGTGACGGGTCGATCCACGGCGTCGTCTCGACGAACGCGCTCGAGCTCGGCATCGACATAGGCGGGCTCGACGCGGCGGTGCTCGGCGGCTATCCTGGCTCGGTGGCCTCCGCCTGGCAGCAGGCCGGTCGCGCGGGCAGGAGGAACACGGTCAGCCTCGCCGTCGTCGTCGCGTCGGCCGCGCCGATCGACCAGTACATCGTCAAGCACCCCGAGTACTTCCTCGGCAGGGCGCCGGAGAGCGGCTTCGTGGACGCGAACAACATGTACGTCCTTACCGACCACCTGAAGTGCGCGGTGTTCGAGCTGCCCTTCCGCGACCGCGGCGACTTCCCGGAGGAAAGCGAGGCGGTCCTCGAGTACCTCGAGGAGGGCGGCGTCGTGCGGCGCACCGGTGACGCCTACTACTGGGCCGACCGTTCCTACCCCGCAGAAGAGGTGTCGCTTCGAAGCGCGACCTCGGACAACGTGATCATCGTCGACACGACGAAGGGGCGCCACGAGGTGATCGGCGAGATGGATCGGCCCTCGGCCAAGGAACTCATCTTCGACAACGCGATCTACATCCACCGCGGCGCCCAGTACGTGGTCACGCAGCTCGACCTGGAAAATCGCCGGTGTTACGTCGAGCACACCGACGTCAACTACTTCACCGACGCGCTCGTCAAACGGGACATCAAGGTGCTCGAAGAGGACGAGCGGATGGGGGCATCCGGCTGTCAGGTCGTCGTTGGCGACATCCTCGTACGCAGCCAGGTCGCAAAGTTCAAGAAGCTGCGGTTCGGCACCCACGAGAACGTCGGCTACGGGGAGATTTCGCTGCCCGAGGAGGAGATGCACACGCGCAGCGTCGTGATGGTCTTCCCTCCCGAATCGAGCGCGGGACGCGCCGTGGAGTCGATGGACGCGACCGAGATAGGCCCGGCGCTCTCCCGCATCGGTACGCTCGTCAAGAACGTCGCGCCCGTCTTCCTGCTCTGCGATCCCGGCGACATCGGCGTCGCCGAGCGCGTGCGCGACCCCCACTTCGAGGCGCCCGCCCTCTACGTATACGACTCCTACCCCGGCGGTAGCGGGCTCAGCGAGGCGTTTCTCACCCGGATCGACGAGATCCTCGGCGCGAGCCTCGAGCTCGTGAGGGCCTGTCCCTGCGAGGAGGGCTGTCCCTCGTGCGTGGGACCGCGCGACCCGGAGGAGGAGATCGACGGCAACCCGAAGGCGGCGGTCGACCACTTCCTCGCCTCGTGGCTCGGCGACGCGTCCGGGCCGGGCGGCGAATCGTCCCCGGCGCGCGAGTCGGGGGTAGCCGGTGGCGAGTGACCTCTACGACAGGCTGAAACGGATGCGCTCGGCGAAGACGCCGCGCGCCGGGGCCGGGCGGCGAGAGCGCGATGCTTCGACCGGCGGGCCGCACACCGAACGCGCGTCGGTCGGGGATGACCTCGGTTTTCTCGGCCTCGACGAGTGGACGCCGGTCGCCCCGCTCGTATTCGAGCGCGAGACGATCGAACGGTTGCCGCCGCCGATCGTGAGCGCGCTGCGCGAAGCGACGGTCGCGGGCGGACGCCTTGCGAGTCGGGTGCTCGGCCGCGAGGTGGAGCCGGCATCGCTCTCCTTCATGGACACCGAGACAACCGGCCTTTCCGGCGGGGCCGGAACGACCGTCTTCCTCGTCGGTTCCGGGCGCGTCGAGGGCGAGACCGTGCGCGTTCGCCAGGTGCTTCTCACCGATTTTCCCGGCGAGCCCACCTTTCTCGAACGGGTTGCCGAGGCGCTCGACGCGGACGTGTGGGTCAGCTACAACGGCAAGGCGTTCGACGCGCGCCTGCTCGAGTCGCGATTTCTCATGAACGGTATCCCGCCGCTTGCGAGCGAGCAGCTCGACCTGCTGCACTGGTCGCGGAGAGTGTGGCGCCGCGGGCTCGGGTCGTGCTCGCTCGGCGAGATCGAGTCCGCCGTGCTCGACCGCGGGAGGGCCGGTGACGTTCCCGGGATCGAGATCCCCGAGCGTTACTTCCGGTTCCTGCGCCACCGCGACGCGGGCGAGCTCGCCGGTGTGTTCGAGCACCACAGGCTCGACATCGTATCGCTCGTGCACCTCTTCGCGCGGCTGGAGGCGGTTCTGCGGCGGCCGCTCGCTCACGCAGAGATAGACTCCTACCAGCTCGGACGATGGTTGCTCCTCTCGGACGAGTCGACCTCGCTCGAGCTCCTCGAGCGCGCGGTCGCAGACCACGAGCCGGCCTACGCTCGGCGAGCGGCGCTGCTGCTCGCCCGCGTTCACCGGCGGGCAGGGGAGACCGAACGGGCGCTGCGCGTGCTCGAGCCGCTCGCGCACGGTTCGCTGACGATTGCCGAGCAGATCGCGAAGATCCACGAGCACGACCGGCGCGATCCGACGGCCGCGCTGCACGCGGTGGAGGCGTACCTCGCGACCGATCCGCGGGCGCGGGACGAGCCCGGCCTCGCGCACCGGCTCGAGCGGTTACGGCGCAAGATTCGCCGTCGAGGCGGGGAGAGCTGACGGCGCAGCGGGGGCGGCTACGGAGCGGTCGAGCGCTCCGGTCGATCGACCTCCGCGATGCCGCGCGCGCGCTCGTAGACCCGGATGTACTCGGTCGCGGCCGTCTCCCATCCAAACCGGAGCTTCATCGCGGCGCGGCGCATCGCGTCGATCCGGTTCCGCTCGTCGTGCCACATCGTCACGGCCTCGCCGACCGTCGCGGCGATGCTCGCCGGGCACGCCTCTTCGATGAAGAACCCGGTTCCACCCTTGGGCGATGCCTGTTCGACGGTGTCGACGAACCCGCCGGTCGCGGTGACGACAGGCAGCGATCCGTAGCGCAGCGAATAGAGCTGATTGAGGCCGCACGGCTCGTAACGTGACGGCATGAGGAAGAAGTCGCTCGCCGCCTCGATGAGGTGCGCGAGCCGTTCGTCGAATCCGATGACCACCGACAGGTTCCGATAGCGATGCGCGAGCGAGCGAAGGTAGTACTCGTAGCGTTCCTCGCCGCTTCCGAGGATCGCGAGCTGGGCGTCGTTCTCCTCGAGGATGTCCGGCAGCGCACCGAACCCCGGGCTCGAGAGCTCTTCGAACCCCTTCTGGTCCACGAGCCGGGAGACCATGCCGACCAGGGGCCGATCGTTGGTTACCGGCAGGCCCAACTCCTGCTGGAGCGCCTGCTTCGACCGCTCCTTCAGCGCGACCGTCTCCGCGGTGTACTTCACGTCGAGGTAGGGGTCCTTCTCCGGGTTCCAGACGTCGTAGTCGACCCCGTTGAGAATGCCGACGAGCGTATCGCCGCGCTCGGCGAGGACCTTGTCGAGCGAGAATCCGCGACGCGGCGTCCGGATTTCCTCGGCGTAACGCGGCGAGACGGTGGTCACCATGTCCGCGTTCACGGTGCCTGCCTTCAGCAGGTTGAGCGAGTCGTAGTGCAGGAGCGAGCTCTCCGAGAGATCGACCCAGCTCAGCCCGCTCGCGGGCAGGTCGCCCACGGGAAAGGCGCCCTGGTAACCTACGTTGTGGATGGTGAGTACCGACGCCGGCCTGGACGCGCCCATCGCGGCGCGGCGCCGAGCGATGACGGGCACGAGCGCGGTGGGCCAGTCGTGCGCGTGGACGACCTCGGGCTCCCACCCGATGTACGGTCCGATCGCGAAGGCGGCGTGGCTCAAGAGGCTGAAGCGCTTGAGGTTGTCCGCGTATCCGCCGGCGTTCGTGCCGTAGATCCCTTCGCGAGCGTAGAGGTCCTCGTGGTCGACGAAGTAGACGACGACCGACGAGTCGCCGAGGCGCCCCTCGTAGAGCGCGGTGGCGAAGATGTCCTCGCCAACGCGTACCGAGAACGGGGTCGGGTAGCGATAGAGCCGTTCGCGTCTGATCCCGCGGTAGCGGGGCATGAGGATGCGTACGTCGTGCCCGGCACGATCGAGCTCCTGAGCGAGCGCCGATACCGCGTCCGCGAGCCCCCCGGCCTTGGCGAAGGGGACCGCCTCCGGGGTGACCATCAGGATCGAGTGCTTCTTACTACGTTTGCGTCTCAGCATATGCTACCTGTAATACGATATCCGGAAGCCATCTTCAACCGCGAATCCAATGTTTCGGTACATTCGAAGCGCTGCGGCGTTGTCTTTCTTGACGAACAACGACGCATTCTTGGAATCGGAGGCGAGCCGCTCGAGCAGCCGCAGCATCAGCGCCGTCGCGATGCCGCGCGACCGCAGCGCTCGCTCGGTGAACACGCCGCCAATCTGATCGAAGAACACGCCGCGCGCGTTCGTGTTCGCCTTGCCCACGGGCGTCTCCTCGAGCTCGGCTACGAGCACGAGCTGGTCGCGCAGCGTCTGCTTGAGGTGCTGCATCGCCGCCGTCGGGCTGAAGGTGTTTCCGGGCAAGAGCACCTCTTCAATCTCGTACTTCTTCTGAATGTCGAACAAGCGGCGGGCGTCGCGCTCGCTCGCCTCGCGGATGCGCATCTCGCGCGGCAGACGCGGCAACGGCACCTCCGGCGGCGGCTCTGTCTGGGCCATCAGGTGATACTCGAGGTACTGCAGCGGGGAGCGACGAAACGCCTCCTCGAGCGCGCGTACGTCGCCGGAGCGCCCCATGATCGAGTAGATTCGCCTCGTGGCGCGCGCGAGCCGCCGTACGGCGTCGGCCTCCACGACGGTCTGAGCCGGGTCCAGGACGGGATAGTAGAGTCCGGTATGGCTCTGGAGAATCGCGCCTGTGACGCGGTGTCCGCGTTCAAGGCGCGCGATGAGCGTGTGATTGCGCGGCGATGGCAGCGCGAGGCGTCGGTTCTCCACGAGCTTCTCGGTGAACGAGACGCAGCCGGCCTCCAGCGGCCCGAGAAACCGCATGAGCGGCTCCAGGAGCTCTTCGTTGACCCGCACCCACGCCATCGGTCATCTGGCTCCGTCGACGGTCACCGGCGTGGCCCCTTCCGGCGCGATCCGTCCGAGCAGTACGGAGTAACCGGCGCGGAACGACTCCTCGCCCCAGCCGTAGACGGCGATCGCGGAGTCGACCCAGGGAACGTCGCTGAGGTAGACCGGGGTGAGGATCGAAAAGACGGTGAGATCTACGGCGAGGTCGCGCGCCTCGGCGAGCACGCCCGCGGTGTTCGGGTCGGAGAGACAGAAGACGACCGTGTCGTAGCCGACGGCGGCATCGCGGAACCGGCGTCGATCGTCCGCGGTCGAGGTCGCGAAACGCGTCGATTCGATCCGCAGCGTATCCGCGCTCGGGAGCAGCTCCTGCCCTATTCTCAGGAAGTCGCGGTCCTTGCCCACGAGGAGGATTCGCTCTCCGTGCGGGTCTGGCAGCGGTATCCGCTCTCCGCGAACCACGCTCACGCTCCGCGCGGCCTGGTCGCGGAAGAACGATGCGCCTTCCGCCGGCCGCATGACCCGCGCGAGCGCGTCGGTGTCCGGCGCGAGCGGTACGCGATCGTCGGGCTTGATATACGAGAGCTTGACGTCGATCACGCGCGCGACGGCGTCGCGCACCTGCGCCCGGAAACGCGCATCGGACTCCCAGACCGTCAGGAGGTGTTGCCAGAGCGAGCCGCCGGGGGTCGGCGTTTTCGAGAGCATGACCATATCGTTGCCCACGCGCAGGCCCTCGGTGACGATCTCTTCGATCCCCCATCCGCGATCGGCACCGTACTCCCAGGCGCCGCCCATGTACAGGTCGTCGGTGATGATGAGACCCGCGAAGCCGAGCTCCTCGCGCAGGATGCGCTGCTTGAAGTGATGGGAAAGCGATGCCGGCCTGCCGTCGTCGGTTATGCGCGGGAAGTTGAGGTGACCGAAGAGGATCGCGGGCACGCCTTCGTTGATCAGGAAGCGAAAGGGTACGAGGTCACGGGCGGAGAGCTCCTCGTAGGTGTCGGGGACGACCGGCAGAACGCCGTGCGAATCCTCGGCGGCGTTACCGTGCCCCGGGAAGTGCTTCGCGGTGGCGATCACCCGTGTCTCTTCGAGGCCGTGGTAGAACGCCGCTCCGAGAATACCGCTCTGAACGGGGTCGCTCGAGAAGGCGCGCGGGCCAATCACGTGCGCCTGCGGGTTGACGTAGACGTCCACGGTGGGCGCGAAGTTCATATTGATGCCGAGCGCGCGCAGCTCCGTACCTATGTAGTAGCCGCTCCGGTACGCGTCGTAGGGGAGGCTCGACGCGCCGATGGCCATATTGCCCGGCGTCACCATCGTCATGAGATCGTCGCTTCCCTTCACGTGTCTGACCCAGCCGCCTTCCTGGTCGGTGGCCGTCAACAGGGGGATCTCCAGGCGGTGGGCGCCCGCGATCTCCTGCATCGTCTCGATCGACCGCGCGAGGCGAACGAGGTCGCCGCCGTTCCAGCCGAACACCTTCACGCCGCCCAGGCTCGGGCCGCGCAACCACTCGACGATCTCGTCGCTGGGGTCCTCCCCGAGCCACCCGATCATGAGCGTCTGCGCGATGAGCTCCTCGGGCGTCATGGCCTCGATCAACCGCTCGCGCAGCACGTCGTTGGGGACGTCGTCCCAGAACGACAGCGCCTGCGTGGCCGCGGGCACACCCGCTGCGAGCGAGATCGCGACGAGAACCAGAAACGCTGTTCGAATTCGGAGCCTGCAGAGCCTCACGCGTAGGAGGATATCAGGCGTGCACCTCTTGGTAAACGTTCCCCTCGAGCGCTTCGACGTGCTGCGCGGCCGCGTGCGCGGCGACCGCGCCTTCGCCGGCGGCGACGACGAGCTGACGGAACGGCGTCGCGCGGACGTCGCCCACCGCGAAGAGCCCGGGAATCTCGGTCTGCATGCGCTGGTCGGTGACGAGGTAGCCGGCTTCGTCCTTGGGAAGCGTGGGTACGAGATTGGTCTGGGGAATCGAGCCGACGAAGACGAATACCGCGTCGGTATCGAAGCGCTGCTGCTCGCCGGTGCGCACGTCTTCGAGCGTGACCGCGCCCACCTGCTCGATACCCATCGCGTTCTTCACCGCGTGGATCTCCTTGACCACCGTATTGAAGCGGACGGTGATGCTCTCGTTGTCGAGCACGCGCCCGGCGACCGCCGGCTGGGCGCGAAACCGATCGCGACGGTGGACGAGCGTGATCTTGTCCGACAGCTTCGAGAGGAAGCTCGCCTCGTCGCACGCCGCGTCGCCGCCTCCCACGACGAGCATGCGGCGGTTCTTGAAGAAGGGGCCGTCGCAGGTCGCGCAGTAGGACACCCCGCGTCCGCCCAGCTCTTCCTCGCCGGGGACTCCCAGGTGGCGGTGTTGCGCGCCGGTCGCGAGGATCACCGCGGCGCCGCGAACCTCGCCTTCGGATGTCTGCAGCACGAACTCGCCGTCTTCCTTGTCGATCCGCGAGACCGTCGCGGTCTCGAACTCGGCGCCGAACTGCTTCGCCTGCCGCTCGAACCGCTCGGTGAACTCGTAGCCGTCGAGCGGCTCGGGGAATCCGGGATAGTTCTCGAGGCCCTCGATCAGGAGACACTGGCCGCCGTTCGCCGTCTGCTCGATGACGAGCGTCTTCAGGTTCGCTCGCGCGCCGTACTGCGCCGCGGTGAGTCCCGCGGCGCCGGCTCCGACGATGATGATATCGTAGTTCGCTTCCATGCTCTTACCCTGTATATAATATAGTTTATATATAGATACCGATCACACCGCCTCGCGTCAAGCGCCCGGGTCGTTCGAAGCGCCGTCTCGATGATAGTAAGTGCCGCTCATCAACGCAATCCGATCGACCGACAATCAAAGCGAGAAGGCACGCGCAGCGCGCTACACGCGGAGGACGCATGACGAGCGAGACGAAGAGCACGATCGGGCACATCAAGGAATCGCTGGCGCGCCAGGCAGAGCTCATGCTCGAGTTCGGCCGGCGCGAGCACGAGTTGCAGCAGGCGGTCATGGACCGCGACTGGCCGGCGATGGACGCGCTCGTACCCCGGATGGAGAACCTGAGCCGCGAGCTCGCCGCGCTCGACGCGCGTCGTCATGCGCTCTTTCTCGAGGCGAAGACCACCGTCGGGTTACCCGCAGACGCCACGTTCTCCGAGTATGTCCAGCGCATCCCCGAGGCCGACCGGCACGAGCTCACCACGCTCTTTCGGTCGCTGCAGGTCTCGGTTCTGCGCGTGAAGAGCGTGACCCGCGGGATCGACTCGTACGTCCGCGGGAACCTGCGCACGACGAACGAGATGCTCGGGACGCTCTTCCCCGACCAGAAGGGGACGATCTACTCGCGTCACGGTCGACGCTCCCCTGCCGACGGCAGGGCGTTCGTCCTCGATCGCCACCTGTAGGAGCTGACGATGCAATCGACCTTTTCCGGCATAGAGCTCGGCAAACGCAGCCTCTTCGCGCAGAACCGCGGGCTGCAGACGGTGGGCCACAACCTCTCCAACGCGTCCGTCGACGGTTACAGCCGGCAGCGGGTGGAGTTCTCGCCCACCGACCCGCTCTACCGACCGCAGCTCAACCGGGCGGAGACACCGGGCCAGATCGGCCAGGGCGTCGACATCGCCCGCGTCGAGCGGATCCGCGACATGCTGCTCGAGGGCAGGATCGTGAGCCAGGCGAGCGGCGAGGGCTACTGGGAGAGCAGGGACACGTACGTCCGCATGCTCGAGCAGGTCTACAACGAGCCCACCGACGTGTCGGTGCGCACGCTCATGGACCGCTTCTGGGACGGCTGGCAGGAGCTCAGCGCGTTCCCGGAGCAGATCGCCGCGCGGCAGAACGTGCTCACGCGAGGACAGGCGCTCGTCGAGTCGATTCAGAACCGCTACCAGAACCTCGAGCAGATCAGGTCGATGCTCGAGGACGAGGTCCAGATCGCCGTGGAGGAGATCAACCAGCTCACCGGGGAGATCGCCGCGCTCAACGAGGAGATCGTCAAGGTCAAGGCCGCAGGCGACAACCCGAACGACTGGCTCGACCAGCGCGACAAGCGCGTCGAAGAGCTCTCGCAGTACATCAACGTCACGATCGACACGACCGACCGCGACGAGTACAACGTCCACACCGGCGGCTACCAGCTCGTCCAGGGGTCGGTCGCGATCGGGCTCGACACCGAGGGCGACGTGGACAACGAGGGCTTCTCGCGCGTCGTCTGGGCCGAGGGCCGCGAACAGGCGCGTTTCTCCGACGGCAAGCTCGCCGCGCTGGTGGAACTGCGCGACGTGGACGTGCGCGGGGAGATCCAGTCGCTCGACAACATGACGGTGAACTTCGTCGACCTCGTGAACGAAGTGCATCGCGAGGCGTACGGTCTCGACGGATCGACCGACAACGAGTTCTTCGTCGAGTACCCCTTCGTCAACAACGTGCTCGGCAATTACGACGCCAACGGCGATGGCGCGTTCGATCAGACGCGCGTCTTCCGCGTCAGCGGCGCGAACGCGCTCGACGCGCAGCAGCAGATCGGGTTGGGCGGGACGATGACGCTCTCCGGGCCGAACGGGCTCGTCGAGATCGCGTACAATCCGACCGACACCGTGGGCGACGTGATCAACCGCATCAATTTCTCCTCGAGCGAGGTCGTCGCGCGGCTCGACAACAACGGCCGGCTCACGCTCAAGGGAACGCCGGCGGAGGCGACCGAGGATCCGGACTTCGTTCTCCGCTACCTCGAAGACTCCGGCCAGTTCCTCGCCGGGTACGCCGGGATTCTCCAGGGAAGCGGCCCGGACAACGCGTTCACCTGGCAGCAGGCCGATGCGGTCACCGCGCTGCGCGGCGACGGGCTCGACTACGCGGTCGCTCCGCTCGCCCACCCGGCGGGTTGGATCGGCGTGAACGACGATCTGATCGCAGAGCCCGCGCGCGTGGCGGCGAGCACCGGGACCGCCGGACGGCCGGGGAACCCCGGCGACGGCAGCGCGGCGCTGCAGATCGCCGCGATCCGGAATCGGCCCGTACAGGTCGGCCAGATCGAGAGCTTCGACGACTACTTCGCCGACACCGTCGCCGGCGTTGCGCTGAAGGGCGAGGAGGCCGAGCTCTCGCTCGCCACGCAGAATGCGATCATGAAGGACCTGCGGGACACGCGCGCGAGCATCAGCGGCGTCAACATGGACGAGGAGATCGCCCAGATGATCAAGTTCCAGCACGGGTATTCGGCCGCGGCGCGGTTCATCAGCGAGGTCGACAAGATGCTCGACACGATCATCAACCGAATGGGAGTGTAGTGAGAATGCAACGCATCAGCACGAACATGCCGAACGACGACATGCAGTACTACGCGCGACGGCGCGAGTCGCAGCTTCTGAACACGCAGAACCAGATCGGTAGTCAGAACCGCATCCAGGAGCTGCGCGACGACCCCGCCGCCGCCGCGCACGCAACGCGCCACGACAGCTACCGATATCGGCTCGAGCGCTACTCGGAGAACATCGAGATGGCGCAGCTGCGTCATCGCGAGAGCGAGACCTACATGCAGGAGGCGGTCAGCATCCTCCAGCGGGCCCGCGAGCTCGCGCTCCAGGGCGCGCACGGAACCTACACGCAGTCGGACACGCAGGCGATGGCGGCAGAGGTGAACCAGTTGCTGAACCAGCTCGTCGAGGCGGCCAACGCGAAGGGCGGCGACGGCGCAATGCTCTTCTCCGGCGACCGGACGCAGACCCAACCGTTTCGCGCGATCGAAGGGCGCGCCGACGGCTTCGACGAGCCGGTCGTCATGCAGGTGCAGTACCTCGGCACCATCAACCAGAACCGTACGGAGATCGCCGACGGAAGCTACATCCCGCTCAACTTCGCCGGCAATCGGGTATTCTGGGCGGAGAATCAGCAGATCTTCTCGAGCGTCGACGCGACCGGCTACGTCGTCCAGCAGGATTCGACGATCAACGTCGACGGGCAAGAGGTTCGTCTCCGCGAGGGAGACGGCATCTCCGCGATTATCGCGAAGATCAACGAGTCGGGCGCACCCGCTCGTGCCCGGCTCGACCCGGTCCAGAACTCGCTCGTCGTCGAATCGACCGCCCCGCACCAGCTCTGGCTCGACGACGGCGAGGGTGGCCAGGTACTCGCCGATCTCGGCATCCTCAACGGCCGCGGAAACGCACCTCCGCAAAACACCGCGTCGTCGGCCCGCGTGTTCGGCGGATCGACCTTCGACATGTTGATCAATCTTCGGGATCAACTCGCCGCGGGTGATACAATCGATACCGGGGGGCGCGCGCTCGGCGGGATCGACAGCGCGCTCGACAACGTGCTCGGTCGACTCGGTACGCTCGGCTCGTACGACGAACGGCTCTCGCTCGCCTTCGAGCGCACCGAAAACGCGATCCCGGTGATCACCGAGCGTTACTCGAACGAGGTGGACGTCGACATGACCGAGGCGCTGACCGAGCTGCGAATGCTCGAGTACACGCACCGGGCCGCGCTCGGCGCCGCCGCGCGCGTCATCCAGCCCACATTGCTCGACTTTCTGAGGTAGGGAATGAGAACCGAGTCGAAGGCATACGGACCGATCGAGATCAGCGAACGACAGGTCATCACGTTTCCGGTGGGAATCTTCGGCTTCGAGCAGCTGCGCGAATACGCGCTGCTCGACGCGGCCCAACAGGGCTTCTACTGGTTGCAGAGCCTCGAGGATCCCGAGATCGCGTTCATCCTTCTCAACCCGTACGACCTTCGCCCCGACTACGTCCTCGACGTCCCCGACGAGGACCTCGAGTCGATCGGCTACGACAAGGACGAGGACCTTCTCGTCTTCGCCATCGTGACGGTGCCGGACGACGAGTCGAAGATCAGCGCGAATCTGCAGGGACCGGTCATCATCAACCGCGTGGAACAGCTCGGCCGACAGGCGATTTCGCTCGATGCGCGGTGGCACACGAAGCACCTCATCCTCGAGGAACTCGCCCGCACCGGGAGCCGATAGATGTTGATTCTCGCCCGCCGTATCAACGAGAGCATCGTCATCGGCGACGACATCCGCGTCACCGTGATCGATATCAAGGGAGACCAGATCAAGTTGGGGATCGAGGCGCCCCGGGACGTGAAGGTCTACCGGCGGGAAGTCTACGAAGCGATCCAGGAAGAGAACCGCGAGGCCGCCAAGAGCGCCGCCGCGCGGACCGCATCCACGCCGCTGCCTTCGCTCAAACGGCGCGACGACGAGCCGGCGTCGGGCTCCACGTCCTGAGGTCCGCCGCTCACCGATCCGCGAGCGACGATCGAGAGATCTCGGCGTCGCTTCCTCGCACGTAGTCGGGCCCTGCATCGACCGGATCGTACCCCCCCGCCGCAAGCCGAGCCTCCGCGAGCCGTAGCAACGCCGGCGCCCATCCCGCCCGAGCGGACGGGTCGACGATCAGCGCGCGCGCCTCGGCGCCGCACGCCTCGGCGAACCGATCGGCGTGGGGCCCGGTGACGATCACCTCTTCCGGAGGCCCTGCCTGCGATCCGTTCGTCTCGCCGACGAAATCTCGCGCCGCTTGCATCGCGGCCTCGAGGAGGGCGCTCGCCCCGAGGTCCAGCTCGTCGGTCAGACGCCGCCCCGCGAGGTACGCGGCGCCGTAGAATCGGCCCTTCTTCCCGTCGATGACCGGGACCACGAGCGCGGCCGTAGACGCGACAGCCGCCGCCATGGCGTCGAGCGTAGGCACGGACACGAGGGGAGGGCGGTCGAGCGCGCGTGCGGCGGCCACGGCCCACGCGAGCCCCTTGGCGGTGGCCATGCCTATACGCAGCCCGGTGAACGAGCCCGGTCCACGGGTGCACGATACGAGGTCGAGATCGATCGGCCCGAGCTCCGCCTCGTCCATGAGCGCGTGGACGAGCGTCATCAGTCGCCGGGTATGCCGCAGGCCTATGTCGCGGCTTGCCACGAGTACGTCGCTCGCCGTGTCCCGGTCGCGGCGCAGCGCGACCGAGAGGACTTCCGTCGCGGCGTCGACTGCGAGGTGATTCACGGTTCCTCCCCGGTTGCGCCATCCGGGTCGGGCGCGAGCAGGGCGTCCGGGGCGGTGATCAGCCGGGCGCCGTCGGGGCGAATGCCGATCTCGATCGTCGCCGTTGCGCCCGGGATCGCCTCGCCGGCGCGTTCCGGCCACTCGACGAGAGAGACCGCGTCCGCGTAGAGGAGCTCGTCGAGTCCGAGGAGCTCGTACTCTTCGTGATCGGCGATCCGATAGAGATCGATGTGATGCAGCGGCAGGCGACCCTCGTAGTCGCTGACGATCGTGTAGGTGGGGCTCGTGACCGTCTCGAGGACCCCCAGTCCGCGCGCGATCCCCTTCGCGAGCGTCGTCTTCCCCGCGCCGAGCGGTCCGACGAGGAGCAGGATCGCACCCGGACGAAGCCGCCCGCCGATTCGTTCGCCGATGTGCTGCGTGTCGATGTGGGTGTGGGCGGCGACGGTCAGGACAGGTCTCCGCTTTCGTGAAACTCATGGATGCGCGACTTGATCGCCGCGATGGCCGGTACGAGCGGATAGTCGAGATCGTCGAGGAGCGTGACGCGTACGTCGACCGCGCCGAACGGCGATTGCTCGAGTACGAACTCGATGCGCGTGGGCTGCGGTTCGGACTCGCCGTGGGCGAGGTGCGCCGTGGCGGTGAAGGTGCGCCGGTAGTGGAGGAGGGTCTCCCGCTGTACGACGTCGGTGAGCTCGACTACCTTCATAATGGAAACCTAATCGACGGTAGATGCGCGGTCAATGCAGTTTTCCCTCACTCGGTGAGCCCGTAGACGTAGCTCTGAATCTGGTTGAGGTGTTTTCGCGAGACCCGGGTGAACTTGATGTGCATGAGGCGGCCGCGGGCGCGTTGCCGTTCCACCGCCCGGACCATCCCGTACACCGACACCGGCGTACCGTCGGCATTCTCGAAGTCGATCTTCAGGATGTCCCCCTTCGGCAGCGGAACCTGCGTTCGAATCGCGCAGCCACCGGCGGACAGGTCCTCGAATCGGCCGAAGATGCGCCGATTCTTGTTTACGAACGCCTGCGTCTTCTGCTTTCGCCCCCGTCCGGTCGTGAGGACGGTTACCGGATAGAAGTAGCAGGGCCGATCGTACTCGCGCCGCGGAGAACGCCGCTTCTGCGTCTGGCGAATATTCGACGCGTGGTCGGCGAACATGACCGATGCGCCGCGCGCGTTGTTGTACCCGATAACGCGGGTGCGAAACGAGTACAGACGGTTGCTGTCGTCAACGAAACTCACCTGCAGCGGTGTGCCCTTCGCGTAATTCGAGCGCGCGCCGCGACGTCCCGGCGGCACGGCGAGTCCGAGGCCGTTGTGCACGTTCGAGGCGACCGTCGACTCGCGTTGCTCGCCTTCCGCGGTGCGGATCGTCACGGGTTGACCCACCGTGATATGGCGCGAGGAGGGCAGGACGCGCACGTTCGTCGTTGCGTTCTCGATCGCGCGCTTCACCGAGAACAGCAGCGATTTCTGCCGCTCGCGCTCGGCCTCCGGGAGGTCTGCGACGTCGAGCTGTTCGATTCTCCGTCTGAGCGCGTGACTGAGGTAGGCGGAGTTGGTCAACAGCCGCGAGGGATTCTGCAGCCCCAGCGATCGAACCAGCTCCTTGAGCGCGCGGATCTGCTCCGCGCCAAGACCCATCTTCTTCGCCTGACGCGTGACGCCGCCGGTCCGCGTGCGCCGTCCGCCCGCGCCGCCGGCGCGGTTGTTGATCAGCGCTGCGATCACGCCTATGACGATGAGCGCCCCGAAGACGATGAGGGTGATGCGGGTCTGCGCAGGATCGGGCTGCGAAAAGAACTGGATGTCCTGCTGCAGCAGTATTCGCATGTCAGGTCCCGTCATCCGTCGGCACGAGACTCTCGAGCCGTTCGAGCCGCGGCGCTACCTCGTACTCGAGCAGGTCGCCGATCAGCACGGTGTCCTGCGTTTCGAACGCTTCGGCGAGCTCGGCGAGCAGCGGCGCGAGCTCCTCCGCGAACCCGCGTACCCCTGCAATGTCGACCCCGAGCGAGTCGTCTGCGGCCGCCGACTCGACGAGCGGGATCAGCCGCATCAACCGTGAAAGCAGCTCGGTGATGGTCACGACCGTTTGCATCGCCGCCTGCTGGTGTCCGGTCTGCAGCTGGACGGGTACCTCGACGAGCGCGTCACGGTGTGCCGAAAGCTGCCCGAGCGTGAGCGCGAGCTCGCGGACGGGGTCCCGGTATTCGCGCTCGCGGGCCGCAAGGATCGTCCGCAACGCGTCGATCTCCTCGACGAGGCGCCGGCGTGCGGGCTCGGCGGGTAGGCGCGCCTGTTCGAGGTCGGGGTCTTCGAGGAGGCCGGGGCTGCTTTCGCCGCCGGCGAGCGAGGGAAAGAACTGCACGAGGCGGGCACGCACGTACGGAAGCTCCGCGACGAGCTCGCCGAGCGCTTCGGTGGCGCTCGTCTCGAGCGCCTCCTTCACAAGCGAGCAGTACTCGTCGAGCGCGACGATCGTCGTGTGGTCGACGCGGTTGAGGGGGAGCGCCTGCACGCTCAGCTCGTCGACCTCGTCGATGCTGATGCTCTCCCACGACGAGCGGTCGTGGATCGCGTACGACGTCGCGTCGACGTCGATCGATGTGATTGCGAAGCTCCCGGAGCTCAACCAGTCGGCGAGCCCGTCGACGACTTCTCCCACCGACGATTCGTTCTCGAGTCTGAAGTCGAGCGGTTCACGGTTCACGAGGATGTCCATCGCCTCTCCTCCTAGAGTTTCGGCACAAACCGGGCGCCGCGTGAGACCGTCCCGCCCGCGCGGCGACCGTCAGTTGCCGGAGCCGCCGGTCGAAGGCAGGTTGTCGAGCGTCTGCTGCTGGTCCTGCATGCGCCGCATCGCTGCCTCCATCTGCGCGAACTCCGCCTCGTAGCGCGCGCGCGCGCGCTCGAGGCGCTCCTCCTCGCGCTCGATCCGGTCGCGGGTTGTCGAAATTGACCGGTCGATGCCGCCGGTGCGGGTCGCGATGAGCCCACCGGTCTGGACGTAGGGACGCAGGTTCCGGTCGATCTCGTACGCGACGCCGGTGTCGACGGCGCGGTCGCCGTCGGTGTCGTTGCCAAAGAGCTGTCGGGTCGCGCGAAAGTAGCTCTGCAGCGCGGCTTCCACGTCGCCGGGGTTCATCTCCATGTAGCCGCGGAGTCGGCTCGCGTCGAAGCCGCCGCCGGGACCCGACTCGTTCGTCGAGATGCCCAGTTGTGCGAGCAGCGTGAGCTGGTTCCCCGCGTCGGTCGGGTACGCGTCCATCATGATCCGCTGCAGGCGCGACTTGAGCGAGTTGAGCGCCAGGTTTCCCTGCAACAGGCCAAGCTTCTCGAGCGCGGTCTCGCGCTCCTCCTGCGAGAGATTCGTCAACTCGTCGACGATCGAGCGCTCGGTCCGCGTGAGGATGTTGATCTCGCGGACGAGCTCGTTGTAGTAGAAGATGAACTGAATGAGCGAGTCGGTGACCGCCTCGCGATCGGGCTCCACGGTCACCTTGACGGGGCGCTGGCTGAGTCCGCGCAGGTTGAGCGTGACGTTCTCCACGAGGTCGTCGATCGAGTTCGACGGCCGGACGACCTCGATCCCCTCGATCTCCACGATCGCGTCGCGTGCGGTGCTCAGCGGGCTCACCGGCGCTACGTCGCCGCGCCGGCGCGGGTCGAAGACGACCACGTTGCGAATCGACACTTCCCGGTGCGTATTGTTGTTGCGCACCTCGAGCGCCTCCACCGTATCTGCGAACTGCGCGAGCGGTACGCGGATCGTCTCGAACCCGTCGGTATCCTCGAGCTCAGGGAGCGGGACCCGCTCTCCCGAGTCGCGGAGGTACAGCACCCGGAGGTCGTCGCGAACAACCGGGGGCTCCGGCGGTTGCCAGTCGGGCAGGGGCACGCTCGACGGCGCGTTCTCCACCGTCACGTCGCCGAGGGTGATCTCGCCCGGGTCGGGGACCTGCGGTCCGGGGGGCGTGTCGGGTGCGGTCCATTCCTCGTAGAGATTCGTGACCGCCACGTCGAGCTCCATGACGAGCTCGTCGCCGGTATCGATGGGAGCGGGCATCCTGAGCGTCGCCTGGCCTTCGGGCGCCACGGTGAGCGTCCCGTCGCCGACGGCGCGCGTCTCTGCCGGCGTTGCGCCGGTCACCGTTCCGGGCACGATGGACGCCTGAACGACCTGGTCGCGGACTTCTTCGAGGATGCTCGCTTCGAGCGCGAACGCGCGGGCGTCCTCGAGAAAGGAGAGCTGGTTCTCAGCGCCGGTGTGCTTCGCCTCGATCAAGATCACCTTCGTGGAGGCCGAGTTACGCACCACCCGCGCGCCCACCACGTCGCCGGCGCGCTGGTTGATCGCCTGCGCGAAGCTCTCGAGCGATCCGCCCGAGAAGCGGAAGTACTCCTCGGACTCGCCGACCCGGAATCCGTACCTGCCCGACGGCACCTCGAACTTGGATGTCAGGTTGCGCGAGACGAACCGATCGGCCTGGGCGAGTTGTTTGACGGATACGGCGGTGACGCCTTCGGCGGCGCCTCGCTCAGCGGTCGCGGCGACCACCGATTCGTCGGTCGAGCTGGCTACGCGGTCGTTGAAGGGGTTCTCGAAGCCGAAGAGCAGGCGGGAAGCTTCCTGGAGGTTGGATACACGACGGCCGAGCTCCTGCCACGCCTCGCGCTCTTCCTCGTAGGTGTCGATGCGTTCTTCCATGCGGGTGACGGGGGCACGCTCTGCCTCCATGATGTCGTCCACCATCCCGTCTGTATCCATGCCGGAGCCCGAGACTCCGGGGATCATGATGTCTGACACGAATCCCTCCCGTATCGCGTCCGCTGAGGGCACCGATCAAAGTGTACCGCGACCCGGGGTTGAGCACTATGCGGTCTAGATCTCCTCGTCGATGAGCAGGCCGATGGCCTCCCGAAGCCGCACGTGCAGTCGCTGGATCTCCGCGGGCGGAAGCTCCTTGATCACTTTATCGGTTTTCCGATCGATCACCTTGACGACCACCTGGTCGAGCTCGCGGTTGATGCTGAACTTGAGGCGCCGGTCGAGGGCGGACGTGACGACGCGCAGGTCTTCGACGAGAGCATCGAGTTCGGGTTCGATGTTCGGTGCGGTTGAGGTACCCTGTACTGTCTGTGCGGCCGTTCGTGCCGTCTGCAACGGTGCACGTTGCGACCGTGTGTCTCCGGGAAGCGGTTGCTGCGTCGAGCTGCGACCGAGAATCCCCGTGATTTCAATAGACATATCTTACCTCCGTGTAAGATGCCGTCTAAAGGAGTGCGGGGAGGAGAGCGCGAACTCCTCCCCGCCTCGAATACCCAAGAGATGACGTCCAGAAATCTCTCAAGCTGTGCACAGCTGCCTCGAGGCCAACTGTCACGAAACGGAGCCTTACCTGGGTTAGCCCAGGAGCTGAAGAACCGACTGTGGCTGGGTGTTGGCCTGGGCGAGCATCGCCGTATTGGCCTGGACCAGGATCTGGTTCTTTACGAATTCGACCGTCTGGCTCGCCATGTCGGTGTCCCGGATTCGGCTCTCTGCAGCCGCGAGGTTTTCGCTCGCGATTGCGACGCCCTGCTGTGCGATCTCGAATCGGTTCTGATACGCACCCAAGTCCGCCCGCTGGCGGTTCACCTGGCGCAGCGCCGTGTCCACTACACCAATCGTTCGATTGGCGAGCTCCGGTGTCGAGATCGATACGATGCCGCCTTCGCCCTGCATGTCTTCCAGGCCGAGCGCGCGGGCCGTCATAGTCCCGATGAACACCTGTTCGTTCTGATCCATGTTTGCTCCCACCTGGAACTGCATGATTTGACCGACGGCCGAATCGCGTGCGAACGAACCGGTCAGCATGTTCATGCCGTTGAATTGCGCGTGGGAAGCGATCCGGTTCACTTCGTCGACGAGCTGCGAGACCTCGACCTGGATCTGCATGCGATCCTCCGCGGTGTAGATGCCGTTGGCACTCTGGACCGAGAGCTCGCGAATCCGGTGGAGGATGTCCTGCGTATTCTGCAGATACCCCTCACTCGTCTGAATGAAGCTGACGGCGTTCTGGATGTTTCGCTCAGCCTGATTGAGGCCCCGAATTTGACTTCGAAGCTTCTCGCTGACGGCGAGTCCAGAGGCGTCATCCCCGGCACGATTGATGCGCATTCCGCTCGAGAGTTTCTCGATGTTACCCTGAATCTGGTCCTGTCGGGCGTTCAGGGTACGCGAAGCGAATGCGGCACTCGTGTTGTGATTGATGATCATATGACCCTCCTTGATGTGTCGCATGAGGGCAATCCGTGCCCTCACTTCCTGCCGGCGCCTTCAGAAGTTACATCGCGCTCCTTCTGCTCCGTTCTCGACGCCGTTCGGAAGAATAAGCCTGTCGATGACTGGCTTATTCTTCAGGCAGTGACACCACCTTGCGCAGCACCGGATCAGCCGGTCCGGGCACCAAGGGGGTTTTTTTCAAAGAACAAGGCGGGCGTCCCCGCGAAGGGGACGCCGCCATCAAAAAAGATACTACCTTACCCCAGCAATTGCAACACTGACTGGGTCATCACGTTCGCCTGCGCGAGCATCGCGGTGGAGCTCTGCAGCAGGATCTGGTTGGTGGTGTAGCGCACCGTTTCGTGCGCCATATCGGTATCCCTGATCCGAGACTCCGATGCCTGCAGGTTCTCGGCACCGATGTCGAGACCGCGGATCGCGTGCTCGAGGCGGTTCTGGTAGGCGCCGAGGTCTGCGCGCTGCTTGTTTACCTTTCGCAGAGCTGCATCCACGATACCGATGGTGCGGTTGGCGTTCTCGGGCGACGAGAGCGAGACGATACTGTCGTCCGCGAATCGGACGCCGAGCCCGCGGGCGGTCATCGTTCCAACGAATACCCTTTCCCGCTGGTCCATATTCGCACCGATGTGGAACCACATGCTTGCCGTGACGACGTTCTCGCCGGTATCCCGCGCGAAACGGCCGGTGAGCATGTTCATGCCGTTGAACTGGGCATGGCTCGCAATCCGGTCCACCTCGTCGACGAGCTGGGAGATCTCGACCTGGATCTGCATGCGATCCTCTGCGGTGTAGATACCGTTGGATGCCTGGACGCTCAGCTCGCGAATCCGCTGCATGATGTCCTGGCTTTCCTGGAGGTAGCCTTCCGAGGTCTGAATGAACGATATGCCGTCGGCTGCATTGCGGGAAGCCTGGTTGAGGCCGCGGATCTGCGACCGCATCTTCTCGCTGACGGCAAGTCCTGCCGGGTCGTCGCCCGCGC